>NZ_DATJMN010000185.1:0-18143 GCF_035508675.1 Dyella sp. | reverse complement strand
CTCGGCGTCAACGTCGGCGACAAAGTCACCGTGGTGGTGCCTGAGCTGCGTGCAACGCCATTGGGCGCGGTGCCGCGCATCCGCGGTTTCACCGTAAGCGGTATTTTCGAGATGGGCATGGAGGAGTTCGACTCCGGACTTGGCTTGATCAGCATCCATAATGCGGAACAGTTGAAAAGCATCGACGCCCCCACCGGCATTCGCCTCAAGCTCGACAATTTGTACAACGCCGGTCCCGTGGCGCGCGAACTGGCCGATACGCTGGGCCAGGTCTACATGGTCACCACCTGGATGGACAGCCACGCCAACTTCTTCACCGCCATCTCGATGGAAAAGAAGGTGATGTTCATCATCCTCTCGCTGATCATCCTGGTGGCCGTGATCAATTTGATTTCCATGCTGATGATGCTGGTGACCGACAAGCAGGCCGATATCGCCATCCTGCGCACCCTGGGTTCGACGCCGCGCAGCATCATGGGCATGTTCATGGTGCAGGGCGTGCTGGTGGGTTTCGTCGGCATCGGTTTTGGCGTGGGGCTGGGTTCGCTGCTTTCGTGGCGCCTGCCCGGCATCGTGAAATGGATCGAGCACTTGACCGGATATACCTTCCTGTCTCCTGACGTGTATTACATCAGCGAGGTACCCAGCAGGCTCGACTGGCATGACGTCATCTGGGTGTCGCTGGTGACCTTCCTGTTCTCCCTGCTTGCCACGCTCTATCCCGCATGGCGCGCCTCGCGTACGCAACCGGCCCAGGCATTGCGCTATGAGTAATCCGATGAGCAACGATATCGTCCTGCGCGCCAGCCACGTAGCCAAGACCTACGAGGAGGGCGACCTGCGCACGCCGGTGCTGACCGACGTCAACTTCTCGCTCAAGCGGGGTGAAACGCTGGCGATCGTCGGCGCTTCGGGTTCCGGCAAAAGTACGCTGCTGCACATCATCGGCGGCCTGGACACGCTTACCAATGGCGCAGTGGAAGTGGAGGGCCGAGTGCTTTCCAAGTTGTCCGATGCCGAGCGCGGCCGCGTGCGCAATCGTTCGATGGGCTTCATCTACCAGTTCCATCATCTGTTGCCCGAATTCACCGCGCTGGAAAACGTGTGCATGCCGCTGTTGATCCGCGGCATCGGCATATCGGATGCGCAGAAGCAGGCCAAAGCCCTGCTGGAACGTGTGGGCCTGGGCAAGCGCCTGGAACACAAGCCGGCGGAGCTTTCCGGCGGCGAGCGCCAGCGCTGTGCCGTGGCGCGTGCGTTGGTGACGCGCCCTTCCTGCGTGCTCGGCGACGAACCGACCGGCAATCTGGACGAAGACAACGCCGCGCAGGTGTATGCGCTGATGCTGGAATTGAACCGCGAGATCGGCACCAGCTTTATTCTGGTGACGCACGATAGCCGTCTTGCCGCGCGGATGGATCGCACCTTGGAATTGCACAACGGCGAGTTGCGCGAGAAGGCATAAAGCAAGCACGTTGGCGGTGAGGTGGCGCCGACCCCCAGCATCGCCATCTGCATGAGGGCTTGATCGCATAACGCGCGTATTCCCCTCAAGACACCGCGCCAGCTGCTGACAAAGCCGCCCTCTCCATCTGCGCTAGCTTCGTGGCATGACGAAGCAAGGCGAATCGCCCCAGGCACAAACATGGCCGAGCGCCGTCGCTGCGGCGTTGGCCTTGCTGGTGGGCATGTCGATCGTGCAATGGTTTCCCGCATTGCCGCCACGCTGGCTGATGGCAATCCTGGCGGCCTGCGCGCTGATGCTTGCCTGGCGCTTGCCACGTTGCCGCTGGTTGGCCGTGCTGCTGTTCGGCTTCGCGTGGGCAGCATGGTATGGCAGCTCGGCCATGCATGCGCGCTTGCCCAAAGACTGGGAAGGGCAGGATTTCCAGGTCATCGGCCAGGTGGTGGGCCTGGCCCAGACCAAGGCCGGTGCCACCAGCGTGCAGTTCCAGATCGAGCAGGCTGCGCGCGATGGGCAAGCGCTGCCGTGGCGAGGGCGCGTACGCATCAGCTGGTATGGCAAGCCCTCGGCAGAACCGGAACCCTGTTCTCGCTGGCAACTGCTGCTGCGTCTGCGCCGGCCGCGGGGAACGATCAACCCGGGCGGAGCCGATAGCGAACGCAGCGCACTGGCGCGCGGCATCGCGGCGGTAGGTTACGTGCGCGACGATCCAGGCAACCAGCGCTTGAACACGGCGGCATGGTGTCTGGACCGCGTACGCGGTTCACTCGCGGACAGCATCCAGGCGCGCGTGCATCATCCGCACGACGCGGCTTTGTTGCGCGCGTTCACGGTTGGCGACACGCGCGGTCTGGAACAGCACGACTGGGATGTGGCGCGCGCCAACGGTATTTCACACCTGCTCGCGATTTCCGGCTTTCACGTGGGCGTGGCCGCGGTTTTCGGCGTTTGGTTGTGCCATGCGGTTTATTGGCTATGGCCCTGGCTCGCGCTGCGCTGCCCACGCGTGCAGGCAGCGGCCCTGTCGGCCTTGGCATCGGCCAGTGCATACGGTGCATTGGCGGGTTTAGGCATGCCCACCATCCGCACCATGCTGATGATCGGTGCCTTTGCCCTGGCGCGCTGCAGCCGGCGCGCGACCGGCTCGGGGTATGCATTGGCGATGGCGCTGATGGTGATCCTGCTGGTGAATCCCACTGCCGTGCTGGAAGCGGGCTTCTGGCTCTCGTTCGTCGGCGTGGCGTTCCTGATCCTCTGCATGGACGCGAAAGGGCGTGGCCTGCGTGGCTTTCTGCGTGAACTGACGCTGGGCCAGCTCGTGATGACGGTATCGCTGCTGCCATTGACGATGTGGTTCTTCGGCGAGGCGTCGTTGGTGGGTGCCTTGTCCAATCTTGTCGCAGTGCCGTTCGTCAGCTTCGTGATCGTGCCCTGCGCCTTGTTGGGCATGTTGCTGCTGATCATCTGCCCACCGCTGGCGACGCCGTTGCTGCGTGTGGCCGAATGGTTGACGCATGCGCAATGGTGGCTGCTCGAGCAGACGGCAACCTGGCCCGGGGCGCACTGGTATTTGCCGGCAGTGAAACCTTGGGCGCTGCTGCTTGCCACGCTGGGAGCGTTGTGGCTGTTCATGCCGCGCGGCGTGCCGTTGCGCATGCTGGGCGCGCTGTTGTTTCTGCCGTTGCTGTGGCCGGCACGTGATGTCCCTCCCGCAGGCGCATTCCAGGCATGGGTGTTGGATGTAGGGCAGGGGCTTGCGATCATCGTGCGTACGCGTGATCACAGCCTGGTTTATGACGCAGGTGCGCGCTACCCGTCGGAATACGACCTGGGTGCAGCCGTTGTCGTACCTTCGCTGCACGCGCTGGGCGTGGATCGGCTGGACATGTTGATGGTCAGCCATGCCGACAACGATCATGCCGGTGGCGCGCCCGCCGTGGCGGCTGCGTTTCCCGAGGCGCAGCGTTACTCCGGCGAACCGGGGCGGCTACCCATACCGATGGCGCAATGCCTGGCCGGACAGCAATGGGAATGGGATGGCGTGCGCTTCCGCGTACTGAGTCCCGTTGCGGCCATGTTGAACGCGTCGGCGAACGATCATTCCTGCGTGCTGCTGGTCGAAGGCCGGGCGGCACGTCTGTTGCTCACCGGCGATATTGCCGCGGGCACGGAGACGTCGGTGGCCGCAGCGTTGGGTGCGGGGCCGCGGCCGGTGTTGCAGGTGCCGCACCATGGCAGCAAAAGTTCTTCAAGCGCGGATTTCATCGCCGCCATTCGCCCCGAGTTCGCCGTGGTTTCCGCCGGCTGGCGCAACCGCTTCGGCCATCCGCGGCCGGAAGTCCTGCAACGCTACGCGGTGGCGGGCGTGCCGGTATTCAATACCGCGGTGGACGGCGCCGTTCAGATTGAATTTCCTGCTGCAGCACCCAGCTATGTGACGGCGCGTTGGCGCTTGCTGCAGCGGCGCTATTGGCGAGAGTGAATGCGGATGCCGGCGGGGCTCGCTGATGCTCTACTGGTCGCGCAGTCTGCGGAGTGATTAGCCGCACGGTACGTCTCGGCGACGCTGCTATGATGGCCGCTTGCGCAGGCGGCAGGGCCGGGAGTTTTTCTGTGGGTGATTTGGGTCAGATTCTGATGGCAGGCGGCTGGGCCATGGCGCCCATCCTGATCTGCTCGGCGGTGGCGCTGGCGATCGTGCTGGAGCGGAGCTGGACGTTGCGGCGCAGCTACGTACTGCCGCCAGGACTGGTGCAGGAAGTACGCGAATGGGCGCGCTCCGACCAGCTTGATCCGGCCCATCTGGAAAAACTTGCGTCCGGTTCGCCGCTGGGCGAATTGTTGGCTGCCGCGCTTGCCGTGCGCCATCACTCGCGCGAACTGATCAAGGAGCGCATCGAGGATACCGGCCGCCATGTGGTGCATCGCATGGAGCGTTATCTGAACACGCTCGGCACCATCGCCCTGATCGGCCCGTTGCTAGGCCTGTTCGGTACCGTGATCGGGCTGATCCGCATGTTCATGCAGGTGATGGTCGGCGGCATGGCCGATCCCACCAAGATGGCGGGCGGCATCGGCGAGGCGCTGATCTGCACGGCCGCCGGTTTGACGGTGGCCATTCCCGCCTACGTGCTGCATCGCTATTTCCGTTCCAAGGTGGCCGGCTACGTGGTGGACATGGAAAAGCAGGCCACGCTGTTGCTGGACGACCTCACGCTGCCCGCACCCAATGCCGCGCCGCGCACACGCCGCGCGCCGGCCGCTGCAGGCGACAAGGCGCCTGTTTGAGCCATGCGTATCGGTAACGACCGCCGCGGCGACGATTTCGAGATCAATGTAGTTTCATTGATCGACGTGCTGCTGACCTTGCTGATGTTCTTCGTGCTCACCACCACCTTCGTGCAGCACTCGCGCCTGAAGGTGAACCTGCCGCAGGCCAGCGCGGAAGACCGCGACATGCAGCAGCCTGCCGTCACCGTGATGGTGGATCGCGATGGGCATTTCTACGTCGGCAGCGACGAGGTGCAGGGCACCAATGTGGATGCGCTCAAGCAGGCCATTGCGCAGGTGGCGGGCGACGACCGCAACCAGACCGTCACCATCCGCGCCGACGCCATGACCGCGCACCAGAACGTGGTGACCGCCATGGATGCGCTGGGCCAATTGGGCTTTACCCATCTTTCCATCGCCACCACGCCGACCCAGTCGGCCACGCAGCAATGAGCGAAGGCAAGAAGAAAGTCGCGTTATGGGACAAGGAAAGCCGGCAGGTCTACAAACGATTGCTGGGCTACTCGGGCCGCTACTGGCCGGTCATCCTGCTGGCCGTCATCGGCTTCGCCGTGGATGGCAGCGCGCTGGCCTATTTCACCAGCAAGCTGCAGCCGATCATGGACAAGCTGTTGCAGCAGAAGGATCCGTATCTCATTCAGTGGATGCCGATCTGGATCATCATGATCTTCGTGGTGCGCGGCGTCGCCATCCTCATCAGCAACTATGGCATGGGCTACGTATCACGCAACGTGGTGCAGGCCATGCAGCGCGACGTGTTTGCGGCATACCTGCGTCTGCCCGCCTCTTTTTTTGGCAGTGAGCATTCCGGTCATCAGATTTCACGCATTACCTACACCAGCGAGCAGATTGCCGGCGCGGCCACGGATGCGCTGAAAGTGACGGTGACGGAGAGCATCACTGTGATCGGCATGTTCGTGGTGATGCTGTACAAGAGCCTTTATCTCACCACGGCGCTGCTGCTGCTGGTGCCGGCGATCGTGGCGATCGCTGCGGCGGTGAGCCGGCGGTATCGCTTCGTCAGCCGTCGTATCCAGGGCCAGATGGGGTCGGTCACCGGCACCGTGGACGAGATGCTCAGGGCGCATCGTGAAGTGCGCATCTATGGCGGCCAGCAGCAGGCGGACGAGCGCTTCAAGAAGGCGTCTGACCGCGCGCGCTATCTCAATCTGAAGATCGTGGCGACCAGCGCCCTTTCTGCTTCATCCACCCAAACCGTGGCGTCGCTGGCGCTGGCCGGCATGGTGTTCCTGGCTTCGCGTCCTTCGGAGATCGACCACATCTCACCCGGCGTATTCATTGCCGTGCTCACGGCGATGGGTGGCATGCTCTCTTCGTTGAAGCGGCTGACCAATGTGCAGTCCACCATGCAGACCGGCATTGCGGCGGCAGAGAACCTGTTTGCGGTGATCGACCTGCCACCTGAGGCGGATCATGGCACCAAGGTGTTGGAACGCACGCAGGGTGATCTGCGTTTCGACGATGTGCGCCTGGTCTATCCGCGAGGCGAATTCGAAGCGCTCGCCGGCGTGAGCCTGCATTGTGCGCCCGGTACCGTCACCGCACTGGTGGGTCGCTCCGGCAGCGGCAAGAGCAGCCTGGTCAGCCTGCTGCCGCGGTTCAACGAACCGACCAGCGGACGCATCCTGCTGGACGGCGCCGATTACGAGACCTACACCCTGGCCTCTTTGCGCAAGCAGATCGCCTGGGTGGGCCAGCACGTGGTGTTGTTCGACGGCACCATCGCCGAGAACATCGCGTATGGCGAACTGGCCGGCGCCAGCGAGCAGGCCATTGTCGCTGCGGCTGAAGCGGCCAATGCGATGGAGTTCATCACGCGCATGCCAAACGGCATCCACAGCCCGATCGGTGAGGGTGGCCATATGCTCTCCGGCGGACAGCGCCAGCGCCTCGCCATTGCACGCGCGATCCTCAAGAACGCGCCGATTCTCGTGCTCGATGAAGCCACCAGTGCACTCGATACCGAATCGGAGCGGTTGATCCAGCAAGCGCTGCAGCGCCTGATGCGCGATCGCACCACGCTGGTGATCGCCCACCGCCTTTCCACCATTGAGCACGCCGACCAGATCGCGGTCATGGATCAGGGCCGGATCGCCGAGCACGGCACGCACGCCGAGCTGATGGCCCTGGGTGGCCAGTACGCCGCATTGCATCGCATGCAGTTCAACGAACGTCCGGCTTCTGTCGCCGCCGATTGAAGCGATGAGCTTGGCTGAAACGCTCCAGGCAGGCTGGTATGGCGGAAAGCGATTGCCATGGTGGTGTTATCCGCTCGCAACGTTTTACAGAGCGATCGTGGTGTTTCGCCGCGGGCTTTATCGGCTCGGCTGGCTGCGTGCAGTGCGTTTGCCTTGCCCCGTTATCGTTGTGGGCAATATCACGGCCGGTGGTACTGGGAAAACGCCGCTTACCCTGGCGTTGGCGGATGCTTTGCACGTACGCGGTTATCGGCCTGGCGTGGTAAGTCGGGGTTACGGTGGCAGCGAGCGTGGGCCGATCCTGCTCGGCAAAGCATCGACGCCTGCCGAGGTCGGCGACGAGCCTTGCCTGATATACGCCAACGCTGTGCCGGTTGCCGTCGGGCGCGATCGTCCTGCTGCGGCGCGGTTGCTGCTCGACGCGGGCTGCGATGTGGTCATCGCGGATGACGGTTTGCAGCATTACCGTCTGGCACGCGATATCGAGATTTGCGTGGTCGATGGCGAGCGCCGCTTCGGCAATGCACGCCTGTTGCCTGCGGGGCCTTTGCGCGAACCGGTGCAGCGTTTGCAGCAGGTGGATTTCCGCATCTGCAACGGCGGCCATGCGCAGGCGGACGAAGTGTCGATGGGTTTGCGCGGCGGGACCGTGCGCGCCTTGTGCGACGGGGGCAGCAAATCTGTCGCGAGCTTTGCAGGCGAGCGCGTGCACGCTGTCGCCGCGATCGGCCATCCTCAGCGCTTCTTTGCAAGCCTTGCAGCGCAAGGCGTGGACCTGATTCCGCACGCCTTTCCCGATCATCATGCATTTGCACCGGAAGACCTTGCTTTCGACGACGGCTTGCCCGTGCTCATGACGGAAAAAGACGCGGTGAAGTGCCGCCCGTTCGCTCAGCCGCATTGGTGGAGCGTACCGGTGACGGCCGACTTGCCAGCGAGCTTTTACGACGCGCTGTGGACGAAGCTCCAAGCCAAGGAGCATGCCTAGCCGGGGATGGCGCTATCATAGGCGGCATTTCCCGGCGATAAGCCGTCCTTTTTCCGCATGAGGTCTTTCATGAGCCTGATCCAGGTACCGGTATCCTTCGGTGAGCTGATCGACAAGATCACCATCCTCGAGATCAAGGCGCGGCAGATCAGCGATTCCGCCAAGCTCGCCAACGTGCACAACGAGCTCAATCTGCTCAACGCCACCTGGGCCAATCATCATGCGTCGCAAACCGACATCAGCAAGGAGCGTGCGCGCCTGCTGGCGGTGAACGAGGCGCTGTGGGATATCGAAGATCGCATCCGCATGAAGGAAAAAGCACAAGCCTTCGATGCCGAGTTCATCGAGCTGGCGCGCTCGGTGTATTTCCAGAATGACGAGCGTGCGGCAGTGAAGCGCGAAATCAATCTCAAGCTTGGTTCGCAGCTGGTGGAAGAGAAGTCCTATCAGGATTATCGCGCGGCGAAGTGAGTTGTTGCCGGCCGCATAAAACGGCATGACGCCTTCCGGCGTGGGCTGCCAACCCGCTTCCCAGAACCCCTGCGGCTCCCACTACACTGGGTAAAACGTCACAGGGGAGGTTGCCGTATGCGCCGCTGGAAGGGGTTGCTGGGGCTGCTGTTGGTGGTGTCACCGTTGCTGGCACAAGACGTTCCACCCGCTTTGCGCGATTGGCAGGGTTGGGTGTTGCACGATGCTCCCCAGCACGGCTGTCCTTTGCTGGCCAATGGCGACGCAGATAGCCGGCAGTGCATCTGGCCGGGGCGCCTGAGCATCGATACCGGCAAGCGCGGCGGTCATTTCAGTCTCTACGTACATGTCGATGCTGCAGGTTGGGTTGACTTGCCCGGCGATGAACATGCTTGGCCGCAGCAGGTTGCGGTGAACAACAAGGCGTGGCCGGTGTTGAGTCACGATGGGCAGCCGGCGTTGTGGTTGGAGCCTGGCGATTACGCCGTGGAGGGGAGCCTGCCGTGGGAGGAGCGTCCTGCGCGGCTGCGCGTGCCACCGTCGATCGGCCTGGTTTCGCTTGGCGTGGATGGGCGTGCGGTCGATCGCATCGAGCGCAACGGCGATCAATTGACGTTGGGCGAAGCGGCGGCGGCTCAGCAGCAAGCCGATGCACTCTCGGTGCGCGTTTATCGCCATCTCTCCGACGGCACGCCTGCCTTGCTGGATACGCAATTGCAATTGAACGTGACCGGCAGCGCGCGCGAGCAGTCGCTGGGACCGGTGTTGCCGAAGGGCTTCGTAGCTACCTCGCTGGAGAGCGACATACCTGCGCAGTGGGAACCCGATGGGCGCCTGCGCCTGCAGCTTCGCCCAGGGCAGTGGACGGTGCATCTGGCCGCCCGAGCCACCGATACCCTGCGCGACGTGAGCCTGGCGCCACCTGCAGACCAGCTTTGGCCGAAGCAGGAAACCTGGAGTTACAGCGATGATCCTGCGTTTCGCAGCACACGCGTCGAGGGCCGTGCCACCGATGCAACCCAAGCAGGCGTACCCGCTGATTGGCGCCAGTTTCCGGCCTACGTGCTCGACCAAGGCGAGGGCTTGGCCATCCAGCAAGGCGCGCGCGGTGGTGAAGGCGAGGCGGGCGATCAGATCAAGCTCGAACGCCAGATATGGCTCGATTTCGATGGTCGCGGTTTTGACGTCAGCGATCACCTCACCGGCACGCTGCCGCACACGCAGCGTCTGGATGTCGGGGCGCCCTGGCAATTGCAGCGCGCCACGCAACGTGGCACGCCCTTGCTGATTACCGACCTGGGTCAAGGCAGAACCGGCGCCGAACTACGCGGCTCGGCCTTGGACCTGCACGCCGGCTTGCGTGTTGCCGACCGCAGCGGATCCTTGCCTGGCGCAGGATGGCTTGCGTCGTTGGAGAGCATCGATGCCGTCTTGCATCTGCCCTATGGTTATCGCCTGATCGGCGCAGCAGGTGTGGACACTTCGCCGGATTCATGGGTGGCGCAATGGAGCTTGCTGGATCTGTTTATCGTCGCGCTCATGGCTTTGCTGGCTGGGCGGTTGCTAGGTTGGCGTTGGGCAGTGCTGGCAGCGTTGTTCCTGGTGCTGTCCCAGCACGAAGCCGGTGCGCCGCGCTGGACGCTGGGCGTGGCGCTGGCATTCGCATTGCTCATGCACGCTCTGCCGGCAGGGCGATTGCGGCAGTGGACGCAGATGGCCAGCATCCTCGCGCTGGCGTTGGCCATCATCTGGACCTTGCCTTTCGCCAAGACACAGTTGGAGAGCGCCTTGCATCCGCAGTTGGAAGGAAATGGCGCTGCATGGATGCAGCGCATATCGGCTGCTGGCGATGCAAATCAGGAAGCAAAAAAGATACTGGCTGTGCAACAGGCGCAACCGGAAATGAGCGCGGCACCGGCACCGCCGCCACCTGAACCTGCTCCGGTTGCACCAGCCCCTCAATATGCGCCGGCTGCGCCACCCAGCCGGAACTTTAACGTCAAGATATTGGCCGGTTGGACGCCAAACGTAGCTTTTGTGCCCGCCACGGACAGTCACAGCATCATCCAGGCCGGTGCGGGTGAGCCAAGCTGGGATGTCGGCAACAACTACCGGCTGAGTTGGTCCGGGCCGGTGACATCGGCGCAACGCATGCGCCTGGTGATCGCGCCTTCCTGGCTGGTCAGGTTGCTGCGTGTGCTGATGCTGGGTTTGCTGATCGTTCTGCTTGGCCGGCTTGCGCGGGGTTTTGCCGGGCCCTCGAATGCATCTTGGCGAAGCTGGCGCTTGGGCAGTACGGCAGCGGCATGCTTGCTGCTGGCGGGTCTGCCGCATGTCGCGCGCGCACAAGCCATGCCTAGCCCGGACCTGCTGCGGCAATTGCAGGCTCGCTTGCTGGAAGCGCCAAAATGCGCGCCGGATTGCGCCGTGGTGGCTGCGGCTTCCGTGCAGGCGAAAGACGATCAAATCGCCATCGAGCTGGAAGTGCACGTTGGCGCGCCAGTAGCGCTGCCATTGCCGCAAACCGACGCAGGCTTGCAACTGCTCGGCGTAACGGTGGACGGTCGTGCCAATGCAGCGATTGGCAAGCAGGACGATCAGATACTGGTCCGGCTGGAGCCTGGCGTGCACAAGCTCGGTTTGAGCTATCACGCGCTGCCTGTCGACAGCACCAGCTTGCGCTTCGCGTTGCGCCCGCAATGGCTGGTGTTCAGCGGCCAGGCGTGGTCGCTCGATGGTGTCGACGGCGGCCGCTTGCTGGGGGATAGCGTTACGCTCAATCGCGTGCGCGCCGTGGCCGCCGATGGCAAGCCGGCTGCGGTTTCGCAGCAGGCATTTCCGCCTTATGTGCGGATCACGCGAGATATTCTGCTCGGTGTGGACTGGACCGTGGTCAATACGGTGGAGCGGGTGGCGCCAAGCAATGGCGGTTTCACGCTGGGATTGCCCTTGTTGCCGGGAGAGCATCCGCTGGCCGAGGGCACGCGTGTGCAAGACGGCCGCATCAGCGTCACGTTCAATGCCGGCGAAAACGAAGTCAGCTGGACCAGTCGCCTCGATCACGCCGATAGCCTGAAGCTTGCGGCGCCGTCGTTGAGCGATCATGCCGAAGTGTGGGAGGTACACGCCGCGCCCATCTGGCATGTCGAAGCGCAAGGCGTGCCTGTCGGCGACAGCATCACCGGGCTCAGCTTTCGACCATTGCCGCATGAAACGCTGCGCTTGCAGATAAGCCGGCCCAAGGCTGTCGATGGCGACAGTCTTGCGTTCGACAGCGTGAATGCCAACGTCAGCGTTGGCGATCGCGCAACCGAAACGGAACTCGACCTGCTTGCGCGCAGCACGCGTGGCGGCGAACACGCCATTGCCTTGCCTGCGGGCAGCGAACTGCTTGGCGCCACGCGCGACGACGGGCAACTCAGCCTCGCCATCAAGGACGGCAAACTGAGCTTGCCGCTTTTGCCCGGCAAGCATCATTACGTGATACGTCTGCGCGAGCCGCGCGGCATCGGCGTGCATGTCGCGACACCGGCCTTGGCGCTGGGCGCCCCGTCGGCGAATATCGCGCTGGACCTTGGGTTGCCGGAAGATCGCTGGGTGCTGTGGGCGTGGGGGCCGCCGGTCGGGCCTGCCGTGTTGTATTGGTCCCAGCTGATCGTGCTGCTGCTGGCCGCGTGGCTGCTGGGTCGCTATGCGCCGACGCCGCTGCGCTTTTATCAATGGCTGTTGCTTGGATTGGGCTTTTCCGCGTTCGTATGGAGTGCGTACGCGTTCGTGGTGCTGTGGTTGATCCTGCTCGGCCTGCGTGCACGGCACGAACCTGCTGTGACCAGGCTTGAAAGAGGACGCTTCAACCTCGTGCAGTCGCTATTGGCCGCCGTCACCGTGCTGGCCCTGGTCACGCTGGTGTCGGCAGTGCCGAAAGGCTTGCTCGGCTTGCCCGACATGCACGTCGCTGGCAACGCTTCCAGCGCGTGGGATTTGCACTGGTTCGCCGACCAGGCCAAGGATGCGTTGCCGCAAGGCGGCGTAATCAGCGTCTCGTTGTGGTTCTACAAACTCGCCATGCTCGCCTGGGCGTTGTGGTTGGCGAATGCGCTGATCGGGTGGTTGCGCTGGGGTTTCGATGCGTGGACCAAGGGCGGCTATTGGAAGACGCGCGAGCGCAAGTCCGTCCCCCCGTTGCCCGAGGCGCAGGCCCCGCGTGATGGTTAAGTCAGCGGCGGCAGCGTTAGCGCAACAACGCTGCCGCCGCTTCAAAGCGTTCGATGACGTCATCGACTTCGATTAAATCCATCACGCCCGGTTTCTCGATCTTCGTTCCCCACGGAATCTCGCTGGCCGGTTTGCCGAGGTATTTGTGCGCGGCCTCGTCGTATTTGTCGACACACCAGCGGCGGTCCGAATAAGGGCCGGAGCGGGCAGGGTTGCTGGCTGCGTGCAGGCCGAGCACTTTCAGGCCGACGGTGTTGGCCATGTGCATGGGGCCGGAATCGGGCGTAAGCAGTAGTTGGGCGCGGCAGAACATCGCCATCAGTTTCTTGAGCGTGTCCTTGCCGGTGAGATCGAGCGGGGCGCGTTGGCAGTGGGCGAGGATGGCATCGGCCATGCCGCGTTCGGCCGGCGAAGGGCCGCCAATCAGCACCACGCGCCAGCCGCGTGCCGCGGCGTGATCCATGACGGCGGCGTAGCGTTCCGCCCGCCAATTGCGCAATGCATGGCTGGAGGTGGGGCTCACCAGCAATACCGGCTGGTCGTGCGGCCATTGTTGCGCGGCCCATGCGTGGGCTTCGTCCGGAATGGGAATATCCCAGCGCACGTCGGTCTGTTTCAAACCCAGCGGCTCGCAGAAGCTGCCGATGGCTTGCAGCACATGTTCGCCGATGCGCGCCGGAATGCGCTGGTTGATGACCAAACCATGCAAATCCTTGGCGCGCGCGCGGTCGTAGCCGATGCGGCGATCGGCCTTGATCCCCAGGCTCAGCAGGTTGGAGCGCAAGGCCACCTGCATCTGCAGCAATGCATCGAAACGCCGCCCCTTCAGCGCGGCGTATACCTCGCGCATGCCGGCCCAGCCGGCGGCCTTGTCGAACGTAATGAATTCCACGCCAGACAGGTCACCGACCAGCTTGCGTTCCAGCTTGCCGACGATCCAGGTCAGCGCGGTCTGCGGCCAGGCCCGCTGCAACGTATGGACCAGCGGCACCACGTGGGTGACGTCACCGATAGCCGACGTGCGCAGCAGGCAGATGGAAGCGGGAGCGGACATGTAGAATCGCCAAGGTTGAACGAAACAGGGCCACCGCAGCACCGATGCACGAGCAACTGCGCCAAGACGCCAAGGGTGCGATTCTGTTCGACGCTACCGTATCGCCACAAGTCGCCAGCCCATGGTTCGATACCGACCATTGGCGCGGGCAGGGTGCGCTCAGTACGCAGCCCGGCGGCCGCGGCGGGGTGGCGATCATTCATACCCCGGCCGGTGAATGCGTGTTGCGCCATTACCGGCGCGGCGGCCTGGTGGCGAGGTTGATGGGTGATCGCTATCTGTGGACGGGCGCGGACCGCACGCGCAGCTTCCGGGAATTCCGCTTGCTGCAGGCAATGGCGAAGCTGGCGTTGCCGGTGCCGCAGGTGGTGGCGGCGCAATATCGACGAACCGGGCTTTATTACCAGGCGGACCTGATCACGCGCCGGATTGCCGATGTGCACACGCTGGCGCAGAGCGTGGCCCAAGGGCGCCTGGACGCCGAACTCGCCCAGGAAGTCGGCGCGCTGGTCGCGCGTTTTCATCGCGCCGGTGTATGGCATGCCGATCTGAACGCACACAATGTCTTGATCTCGCCGGCGGGACTTTACCTGGTGGATTTCGATCGCGGCCGCCTGCGTGCGCCGGCACCGGGCTGGCGCATGGCGAACCTGCAGCGCCTGCGCCGATCGCTCCTCAAGTTGGGGGCGGCGGCAACGGGCGAGGCGGTGTTCGAGCAAGTTATCTGGACCTCGCTCATGGACGGCTACGAGGAGACACTGGGCGCATGAGCTGGCATTTGCATTTTCTTGGTACGGGCGCCGCGCATGCAGTGGAGCTGGGCTCATCGTCCGCGACAGTGGAGCGCGATGGCAAACCGTTGCTGCTGATCGACTGCGGCCCTGACACGCTCGATCGCTACTTCGCCGCTTATGGCGAACCACCGCAAAACCTCTACATCACGCACACCCACATGGATCACGTCGGCGGCCTGGAGCGCCTGTTCACACGCCTGTGGTTCGACCAGGCGCTGCGCGGGAAAACACGCGTGTTCGCGCATGCGGCCTTGCTGCCATGGTTGCAGGCCCGGGTGGCGGACTATCCGGGCGCGCTGGCCGAAGGCGGCGTGAATTATTGGGAAGCTTTCCGGCTGGTGCCGTGCTCGCGCGGCTTTTGGCTGGATGGTTTCTGGTTCGACGTATTCGCCACGCGGCACCACCGTCCCGGCACATCGTTCGGCCTGGCCTTGCAGGGCAGTTTCGCGTTCACCGGCGATACGCGTCCCATTCCTGAGGTGCTCACGCATTACGCCGGAGGGGAAGAGCTGATCGCGCACGATTGCGGGCTGGTGGGTAACCCTTCCCATACCGGCATCGACGACATCGAGCGCGAATACGACCAAGGCTTGCGTGCGCGGTTGCTGCTGTATCACTACGGCAGCAAAGCGGACGGAGAGGCATTGGCGGCGCGGGGATATCGCATCGCGCGGGCGGGGCAGCGGGTGCCTTTGACGAATCCGTCGCCGCCGCGACCGGATGCGGGGTGAGGCGATCGGAAGCATCGGGGTTTCAAGTTCCGCGTCAGGGTGGCCCTCGCATCCCGGCTCTCTCTTGTCCGTTACACGGCTAACCGTTATCCTTCCGCTTCTTTGCCGGGCTCCAACCGACAAAAGGGTTTTGCGTGTGCAGAGGTGTCCGAGTGGTTGAAGGAGCACGCCTGGAAAGTGTGTATACGGCTTATCCCCGTATCGCGGGTTTGACAAAATTCGTCTGGAACGAATTTTGGACAGCCGAAGGCTGGCCCCGGAGCGCGTAGCGCGTAGGGGTGAGGCCCAGGACGGGCCGAACCATCCCGCCCGGTGGTCCGCACAGCAAAAATGTTTTACCCGGAGAGGTGTCCGAGTGGTTGAAGGAGCACGCCTGGAAAGTGTGTATACGGCTTATCCCCGTATCGCGGGTTCGAATCCCGCCCTCTCCGCCACATTCAGCGAAGCTGGTAGCAGTTTGTAGGCAACCAGTTTCAGGGCTTCGATGCCCACCCTATGGTGGCCCCGTCGGTCCCCCCGCGACGATAGTTCGCAAACCCCGCCAGGTCCGGAAGGAAGCAACGGTAGCGGATGATTCGGGTGCCGGGGTGTGGCTGGCGGGGCTGCCGCCTTTTTGGACGGTTGCTTTGCCTGTCTCGCATGACTTGCCACCCTGGACTTGGCACAATCGGTCTTTGGCCCAAATAGCGTTAACGCATGTCCTATCAGGTACTCGCGCGTAAGTGGCGCCCCCGCAAGTTCGCCGAACTCGTCGGTCAGGAGCATGTCGTACGCGCCCTCACCAACGCCCTGGATAGCGGGCGTATGCACCACGCCTATTTGTTCACCGGTACGCGCGGCGTGGGCAAGACCACCATCGCGCGCATCTTCGCCAAGTCGCTGAATTGCGAGCGAGGCGAGTCGGCCGACCCATGCGGCGAGTGCGCGGTGTGCACGGCGGTCGACGCCGGCCGCTTCGTGGACCTGCTGGAAATCGACGCCGCCAGCAACACCGGCGTGGACGACGTGCGCGAGGTGATCGAGAACGCGCAGTACGCGCCGGCGCGCGGGCGCTTCAAGGTGTACCTGGTGGACGAAGTGCACATGCTCTCCAAGCCGGCCTTCAATGCGCTGCTGAAGACGCTGGAAGAGCCGCCGCCGCATGTGAAATTCCTGCTCGCCACCACCGATCCGCAAAAGCTGCCGGTGACGGTGCTGTCACGCTGCCTGCGCTTCAACCTCAAGCGCCTGTTGCCGGACCAGATCGCCGGGCAGATGCGCCATATTCTGGGCGCCGAGCACATCGAATACGAAGATCCGGCTCTTGCGGAACTCGCGCGCGCGGCGGACGGTTCTTTGCGCGATGGTTTGTCGCTGCTGGACCAGGCCATTGCCTACGGCGGCGGTACGCTGAAAGCGGACGAGGTGCGCGCCATGCTCGGCAGCGTCGAGCGGGGCCAAGTGCTGTGTCTGCTCGATGCATTGGCCGCCGGCGACGGGCAGCAGCTGATGGCCGAGTGCACGCGCATCGCCTCATTCTCGCCCGATTTCGGCAGCGTACTGGATGACTTGGCTGCCGCTTTGCACCGCATCCAGTTGCTGCAGCTCGTGCCCGGTTACCGGCTCGACCAGAACGATGGCGACGACCCGGTACTGACCCGCCTGGCCGAGCGCATGACACCCGAGGACGTGCAGCTCTACTACCAGATCGCCACCGCCGGCCGTCGCGACCTGGCGCTGGCACCCGATACGCGTACCGGCTTCGAGATGGCCTTGCTGCGCATGCTGGCGTTTCGTCCTGGCGACGATGCTGCGCCCATGGCGGCTGCCGGTGGACAGCGTGCGGCTGCGCCGCCGCGTCCGCCCGTTGCGCCGTCGGCATCCGCCGCGGCACCTGCGTCGAGCGTACGCCCTGTCACTGCTACGCATGCGGCGCCGCCCGCCGCAGCGCGCGAAAACATCATGCCTGCCGCACCCATGCAACGCGTGGCCAGCCCCGGCGGTTTGCCGGATTGGGAGGCGCTGATCCAGCGCGCCGACCTGCGTGGCCCGCTTGGCCAGATCGCGCAGAATTCGGCGCTGCGCGGCCGGGAAGGGCAGACGCTGGTGCTTGCCCTGCAGCCCACGCATATGCATCTGGCGGTAGAGCCGATCGTGAGCCAGATTGCCGATCGGCTCAGCGAAGCCATGGGCGAACCGATCCGCTTGCGTTTCGTCGAAGACAGCCACAGCGCTGCGCACACGCCGGCGGCGCGCGCGGCCGAAGCGCGCAGCGCGGCGCAGTCGGCGGCCGAGGCATCGATCGAAGGCGATCCGCTGGTGCAGACGCTGAAGCGCGAGTTCGGCGCACGCGTGGTGCCGCAATCCATCAAACCGCTTGATTCCTGATTTGGAGTACACGTTATGAGAGGGCAACTTGGCCAGCTGATGCAGCAGGCGCAGCGCATGCAGGAAGACATGAAGCGCGCGCAGGAAGAAATCGCCAAGCTTGAAGTGACCGGCAGCTCCGGTGGTGGCCTGGTGAGCGTCGTAATGACCGGCGCACATGAAGTGCGCCGCGTGCAGATCGATCGCAAGCTGTTCGCCGATGATCCGGAAATGGCCGAAGACCTGGTGGCTGCGGCGGTCAACGACGCCGTGAATAGGGTGGCAGAGGCGAGCAAGAACAAGCTGGGCGGCCTTACGTCCGGTTTGAATCTGCCGCCTGGATTCAAGATGCCATTTTGATGTCGTGCTCTCCTCTTGGGGAGAGGAAATAAAAACACATGAGCTCATCCCCTCTCCTCGCCGAACTGATCGAAGCGCTGCGCTGCCTGCCAGGTGTAGGCGGCAAGAGCGCGCAGCGCATGGCGTTCCATCTGTTGGAACGTGAGCGCGAGCGCGGATTGAAGCTGGCCCATGTGTTGCAGCAGGCAATGCAAAAGATCGGTCACTGC
>NZ_DATJMN010000184.1:0-15909 GCF_035508675.1 Dyella sp. | reverse complement strand
GCCGAGATGCTGGAAATTTGCGGTCCCGTGCAGCCCGATCTGTTCATGCGCGCGCTATGGCAGCTCACTCGCGAAGCCGAAACCTTGCGCGTCAGCGTGATCGAGCATCAGGGCCGCCCGCAGCAGATCGTGCGGCCGGTTTATCACGGCGAGTTTCCGTATCTGGACCTCAGCCACGACGCCAATCCACGCGCGGCCGCGGAAGCATGGATGATGGAAGAGCTCAGCCGTCCCGTCGACCTGGCCAACGATCCATTGTGGGTCAGCGCCTTGTTCAAGGCCGCCGAGGATCGCTATTACTGGTACCAACGCGCACATCACGTGATCTACGACGGCTACAGCGGCGGCATGATCGCGCGGCGGTTGGCGGAGCTCTACACCGCCTACGTGGAAGGGCGCGAGCCTGCGGCTTGCGAGTTCGGATCGTTGCAAGAACTGATCGAAGCCGAGGCGGCGTACCGCGAATCGGATCGGTTGCAGCGCGATCGGGACTACTGGAAGGAAAAACTGGCCGATTTGCCGGATGCCGTGTCACTGTCGCGCCAAGGCCCACACAGCAGCATGGGCGGCTTGCAACGCAGCACGGGTCACTTGTCAGTCGACACGGTGCGGCAACTGCGTGAGCTGGGCAAGCAGACCTCCACCAGCCTGCCGCAACTCTTGATTGCGCTGGTGGCTGCGTACTATCACCGCGCCACCGGCGCGCACGATCTGGTGATCGGCATGCCCGTTTCCGGGCGCATCAATGCAGCCTTGCGTAAAGCGCCGGGCATGGTCGCCAACATCGTGGCCATTCGCCTGAGTTTTACGCCCGCTACCACCCCCGTCGACCTGTTCGCCCAGGTGGCGCAAACGGTGAGGCAGGCACTGCGCCACCAGCAGTATCGCTACGAGGATCTGCGCCGTGACCTGAATCTGATCGGGCAGGGCAAGCACATCGCGTGGCTGGGTGTGAACATCGAGCCGTTCGATTATCAGCTCACGTTTGCCGGTGCTCGCGTGATTTCGCACAACGTGTCGAACGGTTCCGGCGAGGACCTGACCCTGTTTATCTATGATCGCGGCGATGGCAGCGAATTGCGTTTCGACCTCGACGCCAATCCGGTGCTGTACAGCGTCGCGGATCTGGATGAGCACCGCCGGCGTCTGGCCCTGCTGGTGGAGGGCGTATTGCGCGAACCGGATCGCCCGCTTGGCCAGCTCGACATCCTCGGCGCCGAGGAGCGCGGGCGCCTGCTGCATGCATGGAACGACACGGCGGCGCCCATCGCGCCGGAGAGCGTGCCGGCGCTGATCGCGCGGCATGCGCAGACGACGCCCGCTGCAGCGGGCGTGCTGTTTGAGGATCTCGTGGTCACGTACCGTCAACTGCACGAACGCAGCGTGCAGCAGGCGCGGCAACTGATTGCCGATGGCGTGCTGCCCGGCGACGTGGTGGCGGTCATGCTTCCGCGCAGCGAGCAATGGCTGGTGGTGCTGCTGGCGATCATGCGCACCGGCGCAGCGTTCCTGCCGATCGACCCCGACGGCCCGGCGGAACGCATCGCCATGATGCTGAAGGATGCGGCGCCGATTGCCTTGGTCGCCGCGCCCGCGCTATGCGAACGCTTCGGGCTGGGCGGCATGTTGCTGTTGCATCCGGAGGATATCGATATCGAGCTGGATGCGGATGCGGACGAACCGGATCTGTCACAACCCGACGGCACCGCTTACGTGCTCTATACCTCTGGTTCGACCGGCCGGCCCAAGGGCGTGGAAGTCTCGCATCGCAATCTATGCAATCTGTTGCAAGGCATGCGTGCGCAGCTTGCCCTGGCGCCGAGCAACCGCTTTCTGGCCATCGCCACCATGGTGTTCGACATCGCCTTGCTGGAGCGCTTCCTGCCGCTCACCGCGGGCGCAAGCGTGGTGATAGCGGGCAGCGAAACGGTCCGCCAGCCGCCTGCCTTGCTGCGTCTGCTGCAACAGCATCGCGCCACCCACATGTGGGCGACGCCGTCGTTGTGGCGCGTACTGCTGACCAGTGCGGGGGCGCATCTGCAACACCTGCATGTGCTGGTGGGTGGCGAAGCTCTGAGCGCGGAGCTGGCAGCCACGCTGCTGCAGCGCGCAGCGCGCGTGACGCAGCTTTACGGCCCCACCGAAACCACGGTTCTATCCACTGCCATCGAGTTGAAGGAGGTGAATACAACGGCGCCGCCGATTGGACGTCCTATTCTCAATACACGGCTGTATGTGCTCGATCAACATCAGCAGCTCGTGCAGACGGGCGCCATTGGCGAGCTCTACATCGCCGGTGCGGGCGTGGCGAAAGGCTATCTCAACCATCACCAGCTGACGGAGGCAAGGTTTCTGGCTGATCCGTTCGCCCACGATGGTAGCCGCATGTACCGCACCGGCGACCTGGTGTACTGGGACGAGCAGGGCTTGCTGCATTTCGTCGGGCGTGCGGATGGCCAGGTGAAGATCCGCGGCCACCGCGTCGAACTGGGTGAGATCGAATGCCAGCTGGCCCGGCACGCCACCGTGGCCGCCGCTGCGGTGGCGGCCCATCGGGAAGAAGATGGCGGCGTAGTACTGGTCGGCTACGTGGTAATGCGTGAAGGACAGTCGCTGCACGGTGACCCGCTGCGCCGCGACTTGGCTGCGTTCTTGCCGGAATACATGCTCCCCACGCACTTCGTGGCACTGGACGCGCTGCCGCTGACGCCGACCGGCAAACTGGATCGCAAGGCGCTGCCGGCGCCCGTGCGCATGCAGCAGGTGGCGTATGCCGCGCCGAGCACGGAGGTCGAAAAGAAACTGGCCAAGCTGTGGCAGGAAGTGCTGGGCGTGGAACGGGTCGGTTTGCACGACAACTTCTTCCAGCTCGGCGGCGATTCGTTGAGCGCGGCGGAAATGATCGCGCGTTTCCCCGAGTATTTCGGCATGGATCTGCCGCTCGCCAGCCTGTTCGAAGCCTCGACCATCGCCGGCCTTGCCGCGTATCTGCAGCGTGCCGAAAGCAAGAGCGATCCATTGGGCGTGGTGCTGCCGCTGCGCGTGTCGCATCACGAGCGGCCCTTGTTTTGCGTTCATCCGGCGGTGGGATTGGGGTGGGGATATACCGGCTTGTTGCGCCACCTGGACGACAAGCTGCCGGTGTACGGCCTGCAGTCGAACGGATTGCGCGGCGGTGCGACGCTGCCCGGTCATATCGCGCAAATGGCCAGCGACTATCTGGCGCAGATCCGGCGCATCCAGCCGGAAGGTCCGTACCGCTTGCTTGGCTGGTCGCTGGGCGGGTTGATCGCGCACGAGATCACCGCGCAACTGCAAACGCACGGGCAGCGCGTGGAATTTCTCGCCCTGCTCGATGCCTATCCGTTCGTGGTGAACGGCGCCCTGCCGGACACCGATCCAGCGGAGGAAATCAAAGCCATCCTGCGCTTCCTGGGTTTCCATCGCCACGCGCAACATCCGCCGGCCGACCTGCATGCCTTGACCGACTTGCTGTGCAAGGAGTACGGCGTATTCAGCATGCCGCTGGTGCAGGAAATTTCCCGCAGCCATCCGTCCTTGGTCGAGCACGTATCCGCCGTCACGCTCAACAATCTGCGGCTTGCGCGCAAGCACGTGCCGCGTCCGATCGATGCCGACGTCATGTTCTTCCGCGCAGCGCTGAAAGAAGATGTCGACCTGAACGCACAACTGTATGACCGGCCCGAAGCCTGGCATCCGTATGTCGATGGCCGGCTGGACGTGCACGAGATCGCGAGCCATCACCAGGCGATGCTGGACCCTGTAGCCGCCGCACAGATCGGGCGGCTGGTGATGCAGCGGCTGCATGCACTGCCGCCGGCGCGGACTGCACCTGTGCCCGCTGCGCGTAAAGCGTCCGATCATGCGCATGCAGGGAGCATGGCTGCGTATGCCTGAGTCCAGCGCACCCATCGCGATCTTCACCATCGGCACGCAAGGGGATATACGTCCTTGCGTCGCCCTGGGTGTCGGCTTGCAGCGCGCCGGCTATCCGGTGCGTATCGTCACCAGCGACAACTTTGAAGGCATGGTACGCGCGGCGGGCTTGGCGTTTCGTCCGCTGACCGCGAACTTCCAGACGCTACTCGATGCCAATCGCGACATTGTCGAGCAGGGACTGGACATGCGGGCGATGGCACGCATGTCCCGCCAGTTCTACAGCGAATGGGCCACGCGCTGGGCGGCGGAAGGCCTGGCGGCTGCGGAAGGCGCCGGTTTGCTGATCGGCGTCGCCAACAGCACCTTGCTGGCCAAGGCGGTGGCCGAAGCGCGCAACATTCCATTCGTCGGCGCGCAATTGCAACCGCTTACACCCTCGCGACATATGCCGCCGCTGGTGCTGGTCGGTGGACGCAAGCTGCCGCCCGCCCTGAACATGGCGGCGTACAACGTGTTGCGCCTTTTGGTGTGGTACGTGATGAAGCCGGCCATCAACGACATCGTGCGTCCGCAGCTGGGCTTGCCGACATATCCCTGGTACGGGCCGTATTTCCACAACCAGCAGCATCGCGTGCTGTACGGCTTCAGCGAGCACGTGGTGCCGCGGCCGGCGGATTGGCCGGATACCGCGCAGATCACCGGCTACTGGTTTCTCGACCAGCCCGAATGGCGGGCGCCCGATGCCTTGCACGCGTTTATCGATGCGGGCCCCAAGCCGGTCTATATCGGCTTCGGCAGCATGGTGAGCACGGACGCGGAACAGTTCACCGCCATCGTGCGCCAGGCCGTGCGCCGCAGCGGGCAGCGCGCGGTGCTGGCCACCGGCTGGGGTGGCCTGGAGGGAGAAGAAGGCGTGCACGACGAGCAGATTTTTTTCACCCGCAGCGCGCCGCATGATTGGCTGTTTCCGCGCATGGCGGCCGCGGTGCATCACGGCGGCGCCGGCACCACCGCGGCGGCCGTGCGCGCCGGCATTCCCTCGGTGATCATGCCGTTCTACGGCGACCAGCCGTTCTGGGCGCGCTGCCTGCAGCGCGAAGACGTGGCGCCCCCCGCGCTGGATCGCAAGCAGCTGAGCGAGGAAGCGTTGGCGAATGCCATCCACAGCGCGATGCAGGAACCCATGCGTCGAGCCGCCACTACATTGGGCGAACGTGTGCGGGCGGAAGACGGCGTGGGCAGCGCACTGCGTTGCCTGCAAGCCTGGGGCTATCTGGCGCCGATCGCCGATGAACCGGCGATCGAACCGTTGCGCAACGTGGGTTGACGCAGTGGCGCGCATGGCAAGCTTCGGCCTGATTTTTGTGCTCTACCAGCCCACGGCGCAGTTCGTGGGCAATCTCCGCAAGGCGATGGCGCTGTGTCGAGATGTCATCGCGATCGACAATTCGCCAGAACCGGATGCAGCGTTATACGACTCCTTGCGGCGCAACGGCGCCACCGTGGTCGTCAATGGCAATCAAGGTGGATTGGCCGGTGCCTACAACCGCGGCGCCGAGCTGCTGCTGTAGCGTGGTTGCGAGGTGATTTTCCTGCTCGATCAGGACTCGGATATCGATGAGTCGTTCTTCGTCGAGATGATGAAGGCATGCGCGACCCTCGATACCGATACCTTCATCGTGGGCCCCAAGATCTACGAGATCCATCTGCAGCGATGCATGCCGGTGACGCCGCCTGGCTCGCGGTTTCCCAAGCCGTTCCGCATCGATGAAGCAACCGAGGGCCTGTTTCCCACGCTGTTCGTGATCTCGTCCGGCTCGGCCATCTCCGCACAGGCTTACCGCACGTTGGGCGCCTTTCGAGAAGACTATTTCATCGAATCCGTCGACGTTGAATATGGCTTGCGCGCGACCAGCATGGGCGTTCCGGTTTACATGAATACCGCGGTGACGATGCGGCAGACGACCGGCCACATCGAGCGGCACGGCAAGCTATTCGCCACCCACCATGCGGCATGGCGACGCTACTACGGTACGCGCAATGCCGTCCACGCGTTACGGCTCTATCGATCGAAATGGTCGCTGTATTGGCTGAGCGGCCCGTTGGCGATCCACTGGGCGCTGTGCGTGATGCTGTTCGAGCCGCAGAAACTGCGCAAGCTCGTTGCGATCGCTGTCGGCTACGTGGATGGACGACGTGGCGCGTTGGGTACGTTCGAGAGCAGGCATGCGCGGATCGCGGCATTCTGCACGCGGTCCGCGCATGCCGGAAGCAAGGTCGGCCCGTCGAAGTCAGCCCTTCATCGTGCAAGGCTACGGAGGCTGGGATGAAATCTCTGCCTCGTCATTGCACACGAAAGCCGGGATTTCATCCCAGCCTACCTCTCACGCGTCGCGGTTATTTCGGCGCAAACTTCACCAGTACCCGCTGGCCGATGCGCAGCGGTGTCGAAGGCGGCTGATCGAAGGTCAGGATGCATTGCACCGAACGCGTGTTGGCGCGCACCTGCGGATCGTCTTCCAGCGTGCTGGCGCCGAACACGTTGCCGATGCGTAGCACGTGCGCCTTCATCGGCGGCATGCCGCTGCCGCCGTCGTCATCCACTTCCGCGACCATGCCGTCGTGCACCACGCCGACAAATGACTCATTGAGTTCCGCGCGCACGATGCGCGGCGAGTCAGGCAGCATCACGAAGATGGGGCCGGTCGCCGGCGATACCGATGCGCCGGGTTGCACCATGCGCTGCACGATCTGGCCATCCACGGGTGCATGCAGGCTGCGCAGTTGCAACTGGTAACGGGCGCCGGCCACTTTTTGCGCCGCCAGCGCGGCCGTAGCGCGCGCGTTGTTCAATTCGACCTGCGCCTGTTGGGCGGCCTCGCGTGCATCGTCCGCGCTCTGCACGTCGCCGGCACCGGCCTTGGCAGCTTGCTCCAGGCGCGAGGCACGCAGTGCGGCCGACCTGGCGCGTTCTTCGCGGGCACCGATCTGTGCTGCGGCTTGCTGCTGTTCGGCCACGGCCGTATCCAGCGCGAGCTTGGCTGGTTCGAGTTCGAGCTGCGCCAGTAGTTGTCCCTTGTGCACATGCTCACCTTCGTGCACATCGACCTGCGCAATTACGCCTTCGGCGGGCATGGTGAGTTTGAGCAAGCCGCCTTCGATGTCGATGCGCCCGCGCGCGATGGCCGCGTAAGCGGGGGACGCGGCTGCGCTGGGCGCTCCCGGAGCGTCGTCGTGCGAACAGCCGGCCAAGAGCGCTACGGCAAGCAGGGTGAGCGGAAGGCGCAGATCACGCAGGGTCATGCATGGGGTCCTGAAGAACGATGGAGTCCTGAAGAAGAGGCAGCTTGTGGCACGATTCGCCCGTTCACCTTAATCCTCTCCCCGAAGAGGGACGGCAACGGAAGCTGCGGGCGGCACATGGTCGCTCAGAATGCGACCGTCTTCCATCGCCAGCACGCGGTCGGCGTGATGCACCAGACGCGGATCGTGGCTGACGCACAGCACGGTGGTGCCATGCGTGCGGGCGATGCGATGCAGGATGTCGATCACGATCTGCCCGTTGGCGGCATCCAGCGCGCTGGTGGGTTCGTCGGCGAACAGCAATTCGGGACGCTTGGCCAGGGCACGGGCGATGGCGACGCGCTGCTTCTCGCCACCCGACAGTTCCGATGGCAGCAGCCGCATGCGCGGACCCAGACCGACTTCTTCCAGCGATTCCACCGCGCGCTGGCGCACCACGTCCTTGGCCAGACCCATGTAGCTCAGCGGCAGTTCCACCTGTTCCAGCGCGGTAAGCGCGGGGAACAGGTTGAAGCCCTGGAACACGAAACCGGTGTGCTGCAGGCGGAACGATTCCAGCTGGCGCATGCTGAGGCCGCTCAACGCATGGCCGAGCGCACGCACGTCGCCGCCATCGGCCGGCTGCAGGCCGCTCAGGATGGCCAGCAACGTGCTCTTGCCGCAGCCGGAAGGGCCGGAAATCAGCGTGAGCGCGCCGGCATGCACGTCCAGCGTGAGGTCGTGCAGCACGATGCTTTCGATATGGCCGGATACGAAGGTCTTGCGCACGCTGCGCGCCTGCAGCGTGACGGTGTTGGTGGGTGATGTCGAAACTGAGGTGGACATGCTTGGATAGGCTCTTATCTCAGCAGACTCGCCGGATCGGCGCGGCGCAGGCTGCGCACGGAAGCCAGCCCGGACACGATCGCCAGCGCCATGCTCAGCGTGAGGCAGGCCACGGCAGTGAGCGGACGCATCTCCATCGGTACGCTGCGATTGCGTGCAATCACCAGCAGGATCGCCCCGATCACCACGCTGCATAGCAATCCCAACGCGCCGACCCAGAACGCTTGCTCCATCACTACCTTGCGCAGCGAACCGCGGCCGACGCCCAATGCGTTCAAGGTGGCGTATTCGCGGATCGAGCCGATCACCGCGGCGATCAGCGTCTGGCTGGTGATCACCGCGCCGACCAGGAACACGATGCCCGCCAGGAACAGCACACCGGCGCCGGCGCCGGTGTCGAACATCCAGTACAGCTGCGATTCGCGCGCGAATTTTTTGGCCGTCCAAACGGTGTAAGGCCCGAAGGCGGTCGAACCATTCAGGCGCTTTGCCGCGGCATTCGGCCGCACGCCAGGACGCAGCTTGGCGACGAAGTAGGTCATCATGCCCGCGTCTTCCGGCGCCACGTCGAGCACGCGCGCCGTTTCCAGCGAGGCGACGATGTTCACACCGCCCAGTGCACGCAAGCCGCTGCTCACGCCGACGACTTTTACGCGCTGGCCGTTGATGGCGGCGGTGTCGCCGATGGTGACGCCGAGGCTGTCCAGGTCGGCCTTGTCCACGATCACCGCGCCGGGTTCGTTCAAGCGCGCGCGCAATGCCGGGGGCAGGGCGCGCGAGAACATCATGCCATCGGCGCGCGGATCGATGCCGGAAACGAATACCGACACGCCGCCGGTATCGTGTGGGCCGCGCCAGTCGGCATCCACCCAGCGGAACGGTTCCACCTTCACCACGTCCGGGTCCATGCGCAGGCGCATCGCGACGTCTTCGCCAATCGGCCGGCCCAGGTTCACGCTCTGCGTGCCCGGATAACCCGCCCACAGGTCGGCGGAGGAGCCGGTGATGTACACGCTGGCACTACCGAAGATGCCCAGCACCAGCGCTGCCTGCAGCAGTTGCAGCAGGCTGGCGAAACCCACCGCGAGAATCGCCGGCAGAAAACGGCGCCACTCGTAGACCAGGGTCTTGCGTGCCAGCGCCACCATTACTTGGCCCCCTGGTTGCCAAGCTTCTTGTAGTCGGCGGCGACGTCGACCGGCGGCAACGGTGCACCGCCCAGTGCCTTGTACAGCGACACGTAGGCGAGATCGCGTTCGGCGCGCGCGGAGACCACGGCAAGCTGTGCATTCTGTTGGGCGATCACCGCGTCTTGCAGTTCCAGTGTGCTGGAAAGGCCGAGGCTGCGGCGCTTGTCCAGGGCGGTCACGTTGCCATCGAGCGCTTGTGCTGCGTGCTCGGCCAAGGTTTCGCGCGAGTGCGCCTGCCGCAGGTCGCCCATCGCGGTTTCCGTTTCGGCGACGCCTTGCAGCACGGCTTGGCGATAGGCATATACCGCCGCGCGCAATCCATGCCGTTGCGCGCGGGCACGGGCCATGCGCATGCCCCAGTCGAACAGCGGCATGTTGACTACCGGGCCGACCGAGAAGATGCCGTCGCCGGAGCGGATGAAATTGTGATGGCTGAACAGATTCACCGACATGTCCAGCGAGGCGCCCAGCCCGATATGCGGGTAGACATCGGCCTGCGCGATCCCCGCTTCACCGGCCGCGCGCAGCACCTGGGCTTCGGCCGCGGCGATCTCCGGCCGTGTGCGCAACAGGTCGGCCGGCGCATGCGTCATCCGCCAATCGCCCAACTGCGGCTGGGTGCCGCCTTCCAGCCAGGCCGGATCGGGTTCACTTTGGCCGAGCAGCACCGCCAACTGCTGGGCATTCGCATTGATGGCGCGCTGCGGATCGGCCAGCGCCATCTCGGAACGGGCCAGCTCGGCCTTGGCCGAAGCGACGTCGGTGGGTGCGACCAGCTTCAGGTTTGCGCGCACTTCGAGCAGATGCAGCTTTTCGCGGTTCGCATCGCGCACGGCGGTCAGCAATGCCGCCTGCTGCTGGGCGGAGCGCAGCGCAATCCAGCATCGAGCCACTTCGGCCACCAGGGTGACGTAAGCACTCTGCAAGTCTGCGCGGGCCGCGTCGAGATTGCCGGCGGCGAGCCGATGGGTGCTTTTCAATGCACCGAAAAACGGCATTTCCCACAGCGCATCGAAGCCCACGATGAAATAGGAGGCGCTGGCGTCCGGCTCGATCACCTGGTTGGTGTCGAGCGTCAGGTTGGGCAGGAACTTGTCGTCGGTATGCCGGTACAGCGTACGCACCGCGAGCAGCCGCTCGGTGGCGGCCTTGAGGTCCAGGTTGTTGTCCAGCGCGCGTTTCACCAGCGCGTTCAATTCAGGGTCGTTGAAGGCCAGCCACCAGCGGGTGAGGTCCGGTTTTGCTGGGCTCGGGGCGGTCGCTACGGGCGCGTTGCGCCAAGCCTGCGGTACCGGTGGCTGCAGGGCCGGCAAAGAGGCAGCGCAGCCGGCCAGCGCGGTCAGTGCCAGCGCGGCGAGCAGGCTTAGGGCAGGAAGGGCGTGACGCGGTGCGGAATCGTGCACGGGCTGGGGACCGTTATAAAGGCGTGCAATAGCTAAGCATAGCGGCTCGAACCGACATTTGGCTGACAAACCCAGTGTGCCAGGTCTTCCCGGCGTCAGGCCCTAAGACGGCTTGACATGAAAACAAGCCGGAAACCATGGAAAGGCGACCGAAAGGGGTATCTCGCCAAGATGCGTTTCGTCTTGTGTGGGAGTGGGTGCGAGTGGCTGCTTGGAACATCCTGTGCGACTTCGATGGAACCATCTCCGTCGAGGACGTGATCGATTCGCTGCTGGATCGTTTCGGCCGCCCTGGCTGGGAAGCGTTGGAGCAGGACTGGCGCGCCGGGCGCATCGGTTCGCGCGAATGCATGAGCGGCCAGGTGGCCTTGCTTGATGTGGGCCGCGACGACCTGGACGAGCATCTGGATGGCTTGTGGATCGACCACGCGTTTCCCGCTTTCGTGGCGCGCACGGTGCAGCTGGGCACGCCGATGCGCATTGTCAGCGATGGCCTCGACTACGCCATTCATCGAATTCTTGGACGCTACGGTTTGGATAATCTCCCGCTGGCCGCCAACCATCTGGCGCCGGGCGTGCCGCCGCGTCAATGGCAGCTCACTTCGCCGTTCCAGAGCGAAGGTTGCCGCAGTGGTACCTGCAAGTGCGCGTGCGTGGCGCAGGCGCGCGTCGACGGTGGCAAGACGCTGCTGATCGGCGATGGCGCTTCGGATTTCTGTGCGGCCGACCAGGTGGATTTCGTGTTCGCCAAGCATCGTTTGATCGAGCATTGCCGCGCTTCCGGCATTCCGTATGTGCCGATCACCGGTTTCGAGGATGCGCTGGAGCTGCTGCCGCGTCTGCTGGATGGCAGCTTGCTCGAGGAGCATGCGCCGCGGGTGTTGCCGGCGGCGTCCAATTTTTAAGACCTACGGCAGAGCATTCCTGTTCTGCACTTCATGATGTTCGATTCCCTACCTCGTCATTCCGGCTTTCGCCGGAATGACGGCGCGGCAGGCGCGAGCATCCGACAGATTCCTCCAACTTCCCATCTTTCATGAATACCTACGACCCCAACGCCGCCAACTACGTCATCCCCGATGAGCAACTGCTCGCCGACGAAGCCCAATACAGCTCCTTCGGCGACACCGTGCACTACGTCGATCCGCCCAAGATCTTCCGCCACGGCCAGGGCAGCTACATGTACGACACGGCTGGCGTGCCGTTCCTGGATCTGCAGATGTGGTATTCGGCCGTCAACTTCGGCTACGGCAACAAGCGCCTCAACGACACGCTGAAGCATCAGATCGACGTGCTGCCGCAAGTCGCCAGCCAATACCTGCACCAGACGCGCATCGAGCTGGCCAAGACCATCGCCGTCGATGCGCAGAAGAAGTTCGGCTTGAAAGGCCGCGTGCATTTCAACGTAGGCGGCGCGCAGGCGGTGGAAGATTCGCTCAAGCTGGTGCGCAACTACAAGAACGGCAAGAGCCTGATGTTCGCCTTCGAAGGCGGCTATCACGGCCGCACGCTGGGCGCTTCCTCGATCACCTCCAGCTATCGCTATCGCCGCCGCTTCGGCCACTTCGGCGAACGCGCGATGTTCATCCCGTTCCCGTATCCGTTCCGCCGTCCGAAGGGTATGACGCCGGAGGAATATTCCGATCATTGCGTGCGCCAGTTCGCGCGCCTGTTCGAAACCGAATACAACGGCGTGTGGGATCCAAAGGTGAACCAGGCCGAATATGCCGCCTTCTACGTGGAGCCGATCCAGGGCACCGGCGGCTACGTCGTGCCGCCGCGCAATTTCTTCAAGGATCTGAAGAAGGTGCTGGATCAATACGGCATCCTGATGGTCGTGGATGAAATCCAGATGGGTTTCTGGCGCACCGGCAAACTGTGGTCGATCGAGCATTTCGGCGTCACGCCGGACATCATCGTGTTCGGCAAGGCGCTCACCAACGGCTTGAATCCGCTCTCCGGCCTGTGGGCGCGCGAAGAGATGATCAACCCGACCATCTTCCCGCCCGGCTCCACGCATTCCACCTTCAATTCCAACCCGCTCGGTACCTCGCTGGGCCTGGAAGTGATCAAGATGGGCTACGAGCTGGATTACGAAAAAACCGTACCGGAAAAGGGCGCCTACTTCCTGGAAGGTCTGAAGGATCTGCAAAAGCGCCACAAGGAGATCGGCGACGTCGACGGCCTCGGTCTGGCATTGCGCGCCGAGATCTGCACTGACGACGGCTTCACGCCCAACCGGGCACTGTTGGACAAGATGGTCGACATCGGCCTCGCTGGGGATCTCGAACACAACGGCAAGAAGATCGGCCTCGTGCTGGACGTGGGCGGCTGGTACAAGAACGTCATCACGTTCGCGCCGTCGCTCGAAATCAGCTACGAAGAAATCGATCTGGCCATGGTGTTGCTCGACCAGTTGCTGACGAAAGCGAAGAAGGCGATGTAATTCTGCCTTCGTGGCGACACGCCCACTCCCCTCCAGGGAGAGGGCGTGTCGCGATCAAGCCAGTTTTTGCAACACGAACACGAATATTTTTTTGTCGACGTTCCCATGCAGGGGAAGCTGACAACGGCGCTCAGGCGCCGTTTTTTTATGCGTCGGCACGGCGATGTTGGGGTTCGCAAGCTCACCCCAACCTACACCGCCGCGTAGGTTGGCGGTGAGCGTATGCGAACCCCAACATCGCCATGCACGTGCCGCGGCGAGCTTCTCAGGCTTCCGCCGGCCAATCTGTTTTCAGATTTTGTTTTGAATCCGCTCCCCGGACAGCGCACTTCGTTCAAATAGCGCAGCCGGGAAAACCCGCGCGTCCGGCGTCATCGGCGCCTTCGCTTTGCGGGTATTCATCCCACCGTTTTCTTTTCCGCATGGCGTGTTGCGAGAAGAAGATGCGTTGATCGGGAAATGATTCGTTGTTTCGACTTCGATCCGGCCCATTCGCCGCGCCATCCGATACGGCGCGACCCATAGACCACGAAAGAGGTTACAACGTGAATACGATTTACAAAGTTGTTTGGAATGCGGCCAGCGGTAAATATGTCGTGGCCTCGGAATTGGCCAAGGGCTGCAAGAAGACTTCCCGCAAGGCGCTGGTGAGCGCGCTTGCTATCGCGTTTGCCGCATCCGCGCCGTTCGGTGCGGTGTTCGCGGCTGACAGTACTTCTTCGACTGTTTGCATCATGCCGGATGGTCGGTCGGGCACTCTAGATACGGCAGGCGTTTGTACTGTCGAAACCACCAGGTCGACGGGCGGAAGCTCGAGCGGCGGCGACGTAGGCGTTCTGGGTGGCGGCTTTAGCAATGGCGCTGGTATATCCATTCAGCCAACTGGTGGCGCTGGCGCTACAGCGACTGGTCAGGGCGACATCGCCATTGGCAACGTGTCATCAGCTACCGGTGTTCAAACGGGCTTGTTATGGGCTACGGCGGTCGGCGATACAACAGTAGCCAATGCCGCAGATGCTTCGGCTTTTGGTAACCGCGCTCAAGCTACGGCTGCACAAGCCTCCGCGGTGGGCGCCCACGCTGTTGCAAACGGTGCAGGCGCTACAGCAGTTGGAGTCAACTCCCATTCCGCTGGTGCAGCCTCCATCGCTATCGGCGGTTCCGCCACGACGGGGTCGGGCGCGCAAGCCTTGGCATTGCACTCGATTGCGATCGGTGAGGCAAGCATCGCCAACGCAGCAGCGAGTGTTGCTGTCGGTGAAGGCGCCATGTCTTACGGCAGCGGCTCGGTGGTGATGGGCAGCGGTGCGCGGGATAGCACCGTTGGTGGTGGCGCGTTTAATAGCAACGCCGTCGTAATTGGCAATGGCGCCAATGTGACGGGGGCTAGTGATAGTACGGGGGGCGGCATGGCGCTGGGTAATGGCGCTGCGGCGTACGGCACCGGTGTTGCGCTTGGGTCAGGTGCAACGGCATCCGGTAGCAATCTTGTAGCTTTGGGTGCCAACGCAAACGCGACCGCGAGTGGTTCGACTGCGATCGGCGCTAATGCGAGGGTAAACGCAGGCGCAACATTGTCGACTGCAATCGGAAATGGCGCGGTGATTGGCGAGGATGTTTTCAATTCGGTTGCGCTAGGCGCGCAATCGACGACAGATCGCAACAATGCCGTCGCGGTGGGCTCGACTACCACGCAACGCCAGATCGTCAACGTAGCCGCCGGCACGCAGGCCACCGATGCGGTGATTGTCAGCCAGCTTCAGCCGGCCCTTACCGCACTGGGTGCAACACTCGATCCGACTACCGGTCTCGTTACGGCCCCTACCTACACGACCGTCAACGGTGGTACGTCGACAACATTGCAAGGTGCACTGACCGGGCTGGACAACGCCCTGACCACCACTAACACGAATGTTACCCACAACGCCGACGCCATCACCAACATCCAGAGCCAACTGGACGACGGCACGGTGGGCCTGGTGCAACAGAGCGCCAAAGGCGCGAACCTGACGGTAGGGGCTAACACCGACGGCGCGGCCGTGGACTTTACCGGCACGGCCGGCACGCGCACGCTGACCGGCCTGAAAAACGGCGAAGTTTCGGCGGCCAGCCAGGATGCGATAAACGGCTCGCAACTGCACGGTTTATCCGAGAGTGTGGCCGGTGCACTGGGCGGCAACGCCACGGTGAACGCGGATGGTTCCATTACCGCGCCGACCTACACGCTGGCCGATGGCAGCACCGTCACTGGCATCGGCAACATGTTCACCCATATCGACGGCCGCGTGAGCACCAACGAAGGGGCTATTTCTGGCCTGGCCGATCAGCTCAACAGCGGTTCGGTGGGTCTGGTGCAGCAGGCCTCGGCCGGCGCCAACCTTACCGTGGGCGCGGGCACGGGCGGTGCGGCGGTGGATTTCACCGGTACCAACGGTATGCGCATCCTTACCGGCGTGGCCAATGGTGTGGGTGACGACGATGTAGTGACGATGAGCCAGCTGAAGGCGGCCGGCCTGTTAGATCCCTCCGGCGATCCGATGACGGTGATCTCCTACGACGATCACTCGCTGGCTTCGGCCACACTGGGCGGCTCGAACGGCACGCTACTCAACAATGTGGCGGCTGGCCAGATTGCCTCCGGCAGCATGCAGGCGGTCAATGGCGGTCAGCTGTTCGACGTGCAGCAGAGCTTCCAGAGCCAGTACGACTTCCTCAGCAACCAGTACGGCAACCTCAATGACCGCGTTGGTACGATCGAGCAGGGCATTGCCGATGGCGCGATTGGCGGTGGTGGCGGTGTCGATCCGGCCCTGCCGGGCTCGGGTGAGGGCAGCACGCAGAT
>NZ_DATJMN010000183.1:0-9349 GCF_035508675.1 Dyella sp. | reverse complement strand
CAAAGGCCAAACGTTCAACATGATCGTCAGTGCAATGACCGCCATTTGTATGGGCATTGCTGTGGGTCTGCACGGCAATGCGGGTGGCGTTCTGGTGTTTGGTAGCTGGGCGCTTCTTGCGGGTATCTTTCAGCTGACCGTCGGCATCTCGCGCCGAAAACTCGGTGGGCAAGCCTTCATGATGATCAGCGGTGCGCAGTCGGCGCTCGCGGGCATCGCTTTTATTTACCGGTCCTTCCATGTCGCGCCCGGTCTCGTTCAGCTGACTGGCTATGCCGGGTTTGGCGCCTTTTACTTCTTGGCTGCAGCGTTGTGGCTGACCTTCAAAAAAAATCGGGCACATGCCATGTCGTGACGCTCCTCTTTTGAATACGTGGATTTGGGCGCGGGAGATTTTCTGGTTTGTAATTTGGACTGTCGTACTCAGCGCACCCCCTGTCTGGTTGTTGATTCGGCCACCTACGCAATTCGGCGTACAGCAAACCAGCAACGACCGCCAGCAAACGCGAGCATCTCAAGCAGGATCGTCATCAAACAGAACAGTTGTTCCGAATCGTTGGCGAAAAGTCGTAATCAGCAAAATCGAACAGTGCCGCTGGTGTCGCAGTCGTTGTAGGCAATCGTTCAAACGCAGAATAATCCCGCGCCAAATGACTCACTCGCACCCTCAATTGTCAGAAGGAAGATGGGCTTCAGCGTCGCCCGATTGCACACACCATGGCGAGGCATGTCCACAAAGAGCAGCAGAATTGGAGCCGAATTGCGGGAACGTGTGGTTAAGTACGGCCGCACGTACCACACCGTGACGTGCCTGGATCTCTCATTCCTGGCGTTACGGCTACACCGATGCACACCGGCGCCAGGAGCCGGAGCAGACTTATCCCAGTTGCCTCACGGATGCCGAATGGTCCTTATCGCCTGCGCGCGCAATGGCGTCAGCGACACAGGAGCGCCGCCGAACCCACGGCCGCGGTACTCGATGCCCAGTCCACGCGCGGCTCGCCTCAAGGTGGTGATACCGGCTACGACGCAGGCAAGAAGGTCAAGGGCCGCAAGCGCCACTTGATCGTGGATACCCTGGGGCTCTTGCTGGCCGTGAGTGTGACGGCGGCCAGCGTGCAGGATCGCGAGGGCGCTCATCCGGTGGTCGCTAGCGCGATGTCCAAATATCCAAGCATCCAGATGCTGTACGTCGATTCTGGTTATGCCGGACAGTGCGCGCAGACCGTTGCGCAGTGCCACGACATTCACGTGCAAGTTGTACGTCATCCGGCCAATCGGAATGTGGGACGTTGGGTCGATGCTAAGCAGCCGGATTTGTTTACGGTCACTGCCGACGCGAACGGCTTTGTCGTGCTTGCCAAGCGCTGGGTGGTGGAGCGTACGCATGCCTGGAACGAGCGTGCACGACGTTTGGTCATGCATCATGATCGATTGCCGCAGGTCGCCGAAACGTGGGTTTGGCTCACCGAAACACGACTTTTGCTCCGACGAAGGCAACACTCAATAAGTGCCGCCGTCCTCAGTCGCCCTGTCTGTTCACAGGTCACGCGCATCTTCAGCTACGGTCATCACAACTATCGATTGACGCACGCCGCGCCGTCGACGCCGGGAACCTCCCGCTCGACGGCGCGGCAGCTACGGCGCTTACTGCCCGGTCGGCGGCTCGCTGTTCGGATCGTTGGTCACCTGCGGATCGGGGCTGATGATGGGTTGGTTCGGATTGCCGCTGTCGCGCGCGATCAGGAACACGCCGAATTCGCGCTGGTTCTGGTTGTCGAATTGCACCGCGACGCGGTTGTCCTGGCGGTGGATGGTGATGCTGTCGATCTGCGCGGTGACGCCATTGGGCAACTGCACGTTGAGGTTGGCATAGACCATGTCGATCGATGGCGCGCTGGCCTGGACATTGAGGATGTAGTCGATGCGCGCCGAACCCAAGTCCTGCGGGATGTACAAGGTACCGTGGCCGGGATGCACGGTGACGCCGGGCGGCGCCTTCATCAGCGCATAGCTCCATGCATAGCCCGCGCCCTGCTTGGCGACGGTCACCTCGATCTGGATCAGTTGGCCGTTGGCCGGAAAGTCGTTGTCGCTCATGATGGATCCTTGGGAGTGAATGAATAGCTGGCCAGCGTGGCCAGGTAATTGGCGCGCCGGTAGCCGAAGCGGGCCAGCTGCGCGATCAGTGGCGCCGCCTGCTGGCGTTGCCCCAAGCACAGCTGGGCATGCACCATCGGCACCAAGGTCTGGTAGTCGAGCGCGTTGTGCGCGAGCGCGGCGCGCGCAAAGTCCAACGCCTGCCGGCAGGAAGCCTGCGCGGCGTCCGCGTGCCCGTTCGCAGCTTGCGCATCGGCAAGCAGCACCAGGTAATCGGCCACGCGCTGCTGGCGCGCGGTGCTGGCTTGCGCGGGCGTGCCGAGCGGCGCCATCAAGGCCAGCGCCTGTTCCATCTGCGCCTGGGCTTCCGGCGCGCGTCGCAGGCGCAGCAGGATTTCCGCCGCATCAGCATCGCTAGTGGCCTGCAGCGCACGCCAGGAACGGTTGCGCGGATCAAGTGCGGACAGCGCCGCCAGCTTGGTCGCGGTCGCCCGTTGGCCGGCCAGTGCCGGCGCCAGTTCGCCCAGGTCGGCACGCACCGCATCGGCCAGGCTGGCGACATTCAATGCCGCCCGCTGCCACAGCCGATTGCCTGCATCGTGCTGCAACAACTGCTGGGCCAGGCCCGCGGCGGTTTGCAGTGTCGCCAGCGCAGACTGATCGTCGCCCTGGTCGTTCAGCAATTGCGCCTGCCGGCGCAAGGCGGCCAGCAGGCGGTAAGTCCACTGGAACTCGGCGGGCGCTTGCTGGCGCAAGGCTTGTAGCTGCGCCTGTTCCTGCGCGTACAGGGCGGACGCTTGCGGCAGCTGGCCTTGCGCCGCGCGCGTCGATCCCAGCCACGACAGGCTGTCCGCCAGTTCCGCACGCAGGCCGCGCGCGTCGGGCTGTTGCGCCAGCGCCTGGCGCTTGAGCGCGATCGAGGCTTCGAAATGGGTGGCGGCCAGCTCCTCCTCGCCCTGCATCTGCGCCACCGAGCCCAGGCTGTTGTGTGCGTAGGACCGCTCGATCCAGCCGTCCGCCGCCTTCGGCTCCAGCGCGCTCATGCGTTCGGCGTCATCCAGGTAGCGCTGGAAATACCTGGCGGCGCCGGCAGGATCGCCCTGGTCCAGTCGCAATTGGCCAAGCCAGAAGGCATCCGCGCCCAGGTCCTTGAACACCGCCACCGTCCGCACGCCGTGCGCCACCTGCGCATCCAGCAACTGTTCGGCCCGCACCAGCGCATCGTGCGCGGCGGTGGAGTCGCCGTGCGCGCGCGCTACCTCGGCAATCGTCTGCAAGGCATGTGCCTGCTGTTCGCGGGCATCGGCACTCAATGCATCCGGCGCCTGCTGGCGCAGGTAACCGAGCGCGACATTGGCTACGCCGTCGAGCAGATCCAGCTTGCCCAGCGGACGCAACTGGTCGGCCAGTCCGCCCAGCATGTAATCCATCAAGCCCTCGGCTTCGCGCTGCCGCTGCTGCGCCAGCGCAGTGGCACGGCGTGCCAGTACGCCGAACAGGCCCGCCGCCAGGCCCAGCACCACAAAGCCACCGATCGCCGCCAACCGCAGCCGATCGGCGCGCCGTACGCGCCGGCTGGACGCATCGATATAGGCGCGCAACTCCGCACTCAGCGGAATATCGCGCTGCGCCAGCAATTCGCGCGCTTCATCCAGTTGCCGCCCGCGCGGCAACAGGCGCTGTACGTGGCGGTTGTCGCCTGACCACAGCGCCCGGTGCGCTTCGATGCGGCTGCGCACGCGCAAGGCGTGGCGATGCGCGGCGATCCATTCCACCACGCGCGGCCATTGCCGCAGCAGTGCCTCGTGCGCCACGCCGAACACCGGCTGCCGCTCGGCGGCCAGGCTGACAAACAGCCGCTGCTCCACCAGTCGCGCCACCAGCCGATGCTCCGCCTCACCCTGCAGCGCCGACCACGGTGCATGGTGGCCGCTGACGGTGTCATCGTTGGCGCGCAGCGATACCAGCAAGGACAAAATGCGCGGCAAGGCTGCCTGCGAAGCTGCCGGCAGGCCGTTCAATACCGTCTCGGCACGTTGTCCCACCGCGCCCTCGATGCCGCCCAGCGACTGATACGCCGCAAAGGTCAACACCTCGGCGGCACTGCGCTGCAGGTACAGCTCGTGCAGCGTGTACTGCAACAGCGGCAGCGCGTCGGGATTGCGCGCCGCCGCCTCGCACAGCATGTCGTCCAACTGCGCCTGGCTCTGCGTGTCGATATCGAAACGCAAGCCCGCCGCTTCCGCCGGCTTGCGGATCATTTGCGCCAGCTCCGCGCGAGTGGGTGGCTGCAGATCGAAATGCCCGCCAGCGTGCTTGTCTTGCATCAGCAGCGCGTGCTGCGCCAGCTGCGGATAGAAATCGTTGCGGCAAGCCGCCAGCACCACCATCGCGCCGCAGCGCGCAAGCTGATCCAGCAGCAGCAGACAATCCTGGCGTTGCGCCGCATCGATGCCGGGCGCGGAAAACAGCGCCTCGAGCCGGTCCACAAACAGTGCCGCGCGCGCCTGCGGCTGCTGCGCGGTAAGCCGCCGCAACGGCCCCAGCACTGCCTCCGGCGTACGCATCAGCTTATTGGCCAAGCCCTCGGCGCTGTGCCCGCCCAGCAACAGCTGGCCGTCGCATTCCAGATCGAGCAGGCTGGCCGCCAGCGCGGTCGCCGGGCAAGCCGTGCCGATCGCGCCCATATCCAGCGTCGTCGCCGCCACGGCCTGCAAGCGCGGGTCATAGCGGCTCAGCGCCGGCAACAGCCCGGCCTGGATCAGCGACGTCTTGCCGCTACCGCTTGGCCCGAGCACCAGCAGCAGGCAGCGTTCGCCCTGCGCCAGCCGCACCACCGTATCGTGCAGCGCGCGCAGGGCCGCATCGCGGCCGAAAAACACTGCGCTATGCGAGGCGCCGAATGCATCCAGGCCGACGTAAGGCGACCCATCGCCCCAGCTCTTGCGGTTCGCCGCCGAGCTGCCGCCAGGCGCCAGCAACACCGGCGCCACCGTGCGATAGCCGCGCTTGCGCACGTTTTCGATATAGGTACCGGTGCTTGCGTCGTCGCCCAATGCGCGCCGCAACTGCGCAATCGCCTTGTGCACCTGGTTTTCACCCACCACCAGGCGGCCCCAGCAACGCTGCAGCAGGGTGTCGCTGCTGAGGATCTCGCCCGGTTCGGCGCACAACGCGACCAGCACATCCATCGCACGCGGCTCCACCTGCACGCGGTGGCCTGCGCGGCTGAGCGTGCAGCGATCGGCCTCGACCAGCCAGCCGCCGAAGTGGAAATCACGCATGACGGTGCGGCGCCAGCGCTGCGCACCGCTGCTCAATCCAATGCTCCACGGCGTCCCCCTTGCTGCGGATCAGAGCTGTCCGCGCCGCCACGCGCTCCCGCTCCGGCTTTCCATCCGGTGCGTAAACGGCGCCTGGGCGCAGTCGGCCGAGCTTAGACGCCGACTGCGCGATGTCAAGTTGAACGCCGTGCCGCATCGCGCCTGCGCACCTGCATCACGCCCATTGCCGACAAACACTTAGCGCATCCCCGGTGCCCGGAAGAAAAACAGAAGAATGCGCCGCCAGACCGCTCGCTAGCGTGCCCCTGGTCGTGACGCACGGCCGGCGCATCGCTCACGCGCCGCACCGGGACACGACATTCAAAAGGGGGCGGCGCCTTGGCGCCGGAAGGCGGCGCGATCCGCCCAACGACCGACCCGTCCCGCACATCGCCTCGGAACGTTCCGGGGCCCATCGACCCAACAACCCGCGATTTGAAGGAGTACCTCCCATGTGCATTACGAACGGCCTCAACACGCGCAACGAGCTGCTGAACATTGTCAACGGCCTGCTCAAAGACCTGCTGCCGATCGCCAACCCGGTGATCGACGGTGAGATCAAGGACAGGCACCTCGATCCCTGGCAGAACGTCGCCAGCGGTACCGTGTCGCCAGGTTCGATCGACCTGGGCATCTGCGACGCCACCGTCTACGCCAACTATTCCGTTGGCAACTTCACTGGCCTGAGCTCGATGTCCATCGACAGCCTGGTGGTCACCAACCTGGTAGAACAGAAAGGAGTGTTGGTCGGCAACCTCACCATGGCCGCTTCGCTCGGCAAGAGCTTCAGCGGCTCGGTCAGCGGCGGCGTCGGCGCCAAGTGCGGCTTCATCCATCCCAGCGTGAGCCTGGGCGGCACCATCAACGTCAGCAGCCCGGGTGCCACTGCACTGGGCACCATCACGGTGACCGAAAACAACGGCACGCTCTCCATCACCGCCATCACGCTCGCCAACCTCAGCGCCCACACCGGCGCCATCACCGTCAGCATCCACGGGCTGGGCATCTTCGATTTTCTTATCGATCCCATCGCCGACGGCATCGTCAACCTGTTCAAGCCGCAGTTGCTGTCCCTGCTGGCCGGCCAGCTCACGCCGCTGCTCAACCGCGAAATCGCCAGCGTGCTGCCGTTGAGCAGCTGACCCACGCCCATCATCCCACCGCGCAACGGCCCTCGCAGGCCGTTGCGCAAGCCCGCACGGAGACATCATGGACTACGCCAACTGGATGACCGACACGCCCGATGTGCTGGAAAAAACCCTCGCCCAACTCGTGCTGCCCGAAGCGCACGACGCCGGCACCTATGACGTCGACGGCGGCCTGCTGCCGCCCGGCGGACCATGGGGCGCGGTCGTCGCCTACCTCGACGCGCTGGGCCTGGGCCAGCTCACCGGTCCCATCGTCAGCGCTTTCACCAAGGCGCAGCCGCAACCGATCCTGCAGCAGCTGCGTGGCGGCGTGCGCGTGCTCGACCTGCGCGTGTGCTGGGACAACGGCTTCCACATCCACCACGGGCCGATCGTGTGCGGCACGCTGCAGGCCGTGCTCGCCGATATCCAGGCCTTCCTCGCCGAAACCCGCCACGAGTTGGTCGTCGTGGTCGCCTCGCATTTCGCTTTCGACACCTACCCGGCCCACGACGATCCACTGACCGCGCTCGGCCGGTACGTCATCCAGCAACTGGGCACGCAGGCGCTGGTCGCCTGTCCGGCCGATCCGGCCACCTATCTGCGCCGCGCCGCGGTCAAGACGATTACCGCCGAAGGCTCCAAAGTGCTGTTCGCAGTCGAGAGCAATACACTCGACCCCGCGTTGCGCTCGCACATCTGGCACCCCGCGCTTTACACCGGCGGCTATGCCGACACCACCGACCTTGCCGTCATGGTCGATCGCGAACAGCAACGGGTGAACGCCCACGCGGCCAACCCGTCCGGCAGCCTGTTTCAACTGCAATGGTTGCTCACGCCCGATGCGGACTACATCATCCGGCAAATCGAACAAGCCATCGCCGTCGTCGGCATCAACCCCGGCGCGATCCTCGCTTATCTCGACCAGCACGGCCTGAAGCAGTTGGCCCAGCGGGCACACAACGCACTCGGCGCCTTCATGGCCAAGAACCGCCACGCATCCATCAATACGCTGCGCGTGGATTATTGCGTGGGTTCGCCCGCGATCGACTTGGCGATCACCTTGAGCCGCGCACCCGCACCGCCCACGCAGGGTCAATCGGAGCAACCTTAAGGACAATGGCACTAACTTAAGCATGTATCTCGACGCTTGCAGTGATGTGCCCCCTCCCCTGCGAAGTAGGGGAGGGAGCACATCGCGGCAAGCCATGGAGCAATGACGCTTGAGTTAGTGCCATTGACCTTAAGGAAGCTCTGATTTTGCCGCATAGTTGAACCGGGATGGCCACCGATACCCGATCAACTGGCCGTGGCCACACGGCTTGCAGATGTCTTTCTGGCCGAGATGGAAAAGTGGTGCCGTGGGCGCAGCTGTATGCGTTGATCGAACCGTTCTACCTAAAGCCGCGCGCCGATGGCGGCGGCCCACCGGCATTCGGGCTGGGCCGCATGTTGCGCATCCTCATCCGGAGCGGCTATTGGCGAAACGCGAAAAAGCGCTGACAAAGCAACCAGGAGAATTAGTGCGATACGCGATGATTATTCCGCGATTTTGTGAGTTGATTTATCGCGAAGTGGATCAGGACAGGTCGGACATCACAATGCCTGACCTACCCCCGCGACAGGCGTGAAGCCATCTTCGCTCCAAGCTTCGCTGCCTACGCCATGGTGGACGACAAACAAACCACTCGGGTCGTAGCGCTCTTTGATGGTTGCCAGGCGAGCATAGTTAGACCCCCAAAATCGGCTTTGCCAATCGCGCAGAAAATAGTCACTCTCCGATACGTAGCTTCCAGCATCGGGCACCAGTCGATACAGTGCGCCCATCGCCTGATCCAGGGCACGGATGTCGTGACGCACTTGCTCCGCATCGACCTTCGCGCCTGGCATGCCAGGAAAGGCGGGGCCGCCGTCGCTACCAAGTATTGCAAGTACGAAGGCATCCAACACTTGAGGATTCATCGCCGTATCGCGCGTGCGCACAAGCGCGTCCGACGAGCCACCTGCCAGCCCCTTGCCAAAATACAGCTCGATGCTGTGCGTGCGCGATGCATCGAACAGCGCATCAACGAGGCTGCTGCGAAGGCCAGGTTGCAGCAACTTCGCCGGCAGCCATGCTGAGCGATAGCCGTGGATAAATCGGCCCACTTCGTTCTGTTCTCCGTCCCAGAACATGTGCCAGGGGGGTGCGCCGGGGCGATCGTCGAACCGCATATGGCCTGGCCAGTGTTTCTGGAAATAAGCGCCGTCCCACAAATGCTGCGCGGGAACAGTCAATACGGCGCCACGCAGCACACCCTGCGAGCCTTCCAGACATCATGACGACGGCGATACTTATTCAGTGTTGCCTTAAGTACGGCCGCACGTACCACACCGCGACGTGCCTGGATCTCTCATTCCTGTTTAAGCTTGGCATGTGCTGCCATGGGTGTTCGCATGGCAGGGCACTGCGCTCTGTTTACTTAGCGGTCTGTTGAATGGACTCGTACGCAGCAGGCACGTTGACCGTGTTGTGTGCCCAGTCGAACAAGCTGTATTCGTCGTAATGGGACATGCGGGCCGCCGCGAGCGTGGCTTCGACTGATCCACCCGCCGCGATTGCTGCGCTCACCGCGGCATCAAGCTCGCGCAGATACCGAATCGGAAAATCGATATCCACCGGTCGCATGGGGCGGCCGTGTCCCGGAATGATCGTTGCGTCTTCGGGAAGGAAGTCGCGAACCTTCGCCAGCGTCTCGATGGTGTCCCGGTGACGTCCTTCAAGCAGCCACGGGAGCGCCGGCGAGGGAGCCTGGATCA
>NZ_DATJMN010000182.1:0-4243 GCF_035508675.1 Dyella sp. | reverse complement strand
TCGCCGGACCAACCATGCAACGGCAGTAATTGATCCGAATAAAAAGAAGAGCAACGACAATACTGCCGCGTGCATCAGGAACAAATCCAGAAGCGAAATAACAATCGAAACAACAACGACCCACGAAAAGCGGGTCGCTTTCTTGGGGTTAGTTAATTGCTGCATTGCTGACAGTGACTCAGTTCGCCTAAAGGGCTGGCGCCAGGCGCCTGATTGAGATCGGCATCAAGATTTCCCGCCACGCCAAAGTAGTTGATAAAAAGTGCAGCACTCGCTGGCCGCAACCGCGGCGGCGGGCTTCGCACGCACAGCGCGCGTGATCCTCTTGCTTTCCATTTCCCCGTGTTCCTATTGATAGTTGCGCTGAATTAAGACGGGGAGAAATGAAAAATCCCTACCGTCCTGGCAGAGTGCGACGCTGCATAGCCATTAGTAATAACTCAGCGCAATCACAGGGCGCCATTGCGCAACGGGCCAATATGCAGCGACTGGAGACAACGGTATAAGGCGTGCGTAACGCGTGGAACGGCACTTCGGTTATCCCGCCGACCCTTGCATTCGGCGTACTCGCGTTCAACCGCGCATGCGATCGGGACATGCTGCGTCGGAAAAGACAAGGGTCAGCTCCAGGCCGTGCGATGAGGTGTTGCGAAGAAAGACATCGCCACCATGGATGCTCATGATACGGCGAACGACACTGAGCCAAGGACCATTTCCGCTCGCCATGTGCGCATTGGCGCCACGGAAGAGTGGCCGAAACAACAAGCTCTTCTCCTCTTCCCGTACACCGGGACCGTGATCTCGAATGCGGAGTCCTGAGCCGTTTGGCATGTCATAGACGGTGATTTCGATCTTGCCGTCGGCATCGTTGTACTTGATGGCATTGCTGATCAGGTTGTCTATTACCCGCTCCAGCAATATCTCGCTTCCGCATACGTGCGGTGTGCCTGTATGGGGCAACTGTGTGTGGATGGACTTTGCCGAGCCTCGAGGCCTGCGGCCTCAGCCTCGCTTGCGTCAATGACACCAGGTTCACCCATTCCCGTTCCATGCCCGGCAGATCAGCCTCAAGCCTGGATAGCGCCAGCATCTCGGAAGATATGCGATCGGTTCGGATGACTTCTTGCTCCGCGCTTGGCAGATGGCCCAATTCGGCGTCGGTGTCTTGCTGCCTGCGAGCGAGATGAAGGCTTGTGAGAAGCCGTGCGAGTCGGGAGCGCGGCTCGTGTGATAGATCTTGCAAAATGGTGCGCTCATCGCAGACCAGCGATTCGATGCGTTCGGCCATGGTGTTGATGTCTCGTGACTGGACACCGAATTCATTGCGATGCGAGCTGCACGGGGCCGGGATCCGCGCGGGCAAGTCACCTTTTGCTATTCTGTTTGCAGCTTTGCGCATGACCTCAATGGGCCGGGATACGCTCCGCGCCGTACGCCAGCCGATAATAATGATGAAGAAAACAAAGAGGGATGCTTCCACCATGAACACGATTCGTTCTTTGGCTCGGCGTGACATGCGTCCACGTGGGCTGGTGGCTGCAACGAACTGGCGGGGTGGCTGACCGATCTCTTCCATGGGTACGACTGCAATGAAATAGCCGGATGGGAGATTGAGCTCGATCGTGTGGCCGGTGTTTATCCATGTAGGTAATTGTTGTTCAACTTCGGCCGGCAGCTCAACACTCCGGCAGTCACGCCACGCAAGCGTGTGCTTTCAGCGGATCTGCTGGTGCGGAGATCCACCGTGCCGAGATGAGTCCTTTCGACCATGCGAATGTAGGCACGCATTTGTGCTTCAAGCGATCGCGATGTGTTTGGACAAAGCTATGCGGCGTTGCCAAAATGCCGAATGGGGAAAGCGCTGTGCGGCTTTGAGGTAGGTGTGTTGATGGAGCCTCGCTTCGTTGGCGGCAATGTTTCTGATGAAGCATGCATAGCCATTGCTAAGAGGATGTCCAAGAATGACATCGTTGGCTGCGCGGAGCGCACCTTCAACGGCGTTAACAACGCCAGTGCCGGAGAGTGGGTCCAGCGCCAATGCGGCAGCGCCAATGCGTGCACCTCGCTGGAAGGCAGGTGTGGGGTGCATGCCGAAGTGCGCATCCGTGGCTGATATTGCGGAGAAGGAAGGGCTAAATCGCGCACAGACATTGAGCAGTTTTGTTTCGTCGAACATGCGGGCCAGCCATTTTGCCCGTGCCGCACCCGTCTTGGGTATAAGGTCGGCTTCCGTAATGAACACCAAATTGCTAGCGTGCTGTATTGCAGGCGTTGCATACCACCAACCGTCGCTGACGGCTTCTAATAGCAATTTTCCCGCATGATATTGGTGAACATATGGGATCCATATGGCGACAGAGCGATCAAACCGAATGCGTCGGCCAGCATCGACAAGACCTAGGCTGGCGCTTCTCCCAGATGCAATCAGTATTTGGTCGACGTGTGCTTCAAGTAACTTGTTTCGCAGGTTCATCCAACGAATTGCCCAACGCTGGTGGATGGTTGGCGACTGAATCCAAGAACGGAGGCATTCGGCAGTATGAACGCCAGAGGCACGGCAGGCGACACTAAATTCCCGTTGCATCTCCCTCCGACTCACCGCAAGGCCGGCTATTCCATTCATCAGCATGTAGTCATGGAATATGGGGGTTTCGGTGTCCCACGCACTCAGAACGCCTTCGCAAGGTACTGAGCCCCTGGCTGGTTCAGGTAGTCCGCAGCGCGCCAATGCGTAGCGCGCGCCTGGATTTAGGATTTCGATGGGGTGGGCATTCTCGCGCTCGCGTAACGTCACCAGGAGTACACGAGCTCCGGTAGAGGAAAGTCGATGTGCGGCGCAGGCACCTGCAGCCCCGCCGCCTATCACAGCAATCTCGTATCGAGTGAAACTACCCATCCTCAGGTCAGCGCCGGGTCGCGGCCTTGCTCAAACATATTCCCATTTTCATCTGGGGTGGCCACACCAAGTTTCATCACGTTGCCGACCAGTTCCAGGTGAGTCATTTTTGGTCGTAGCCATCGCACCTTACTACCGTCCTTGGTTAGTAATAGGTTAGGTCGCTGTGCAGGCCACCAACCATCGGCGCACTTGAGAAAATCTGCCTGCCATGGTTGTGCCATGTGGGCGGTGACATCTCCTGGCCGCAAGGCTGCGGGATTGAAGCGAAACTCGAATGGCGCACTATCGTACAGATTCGGATCTGTCATGTTGATGCCCGCTTCTATGCCGGGAAAAAATCCTTGTCCGACGGTGGTGTCGAGCGCTGCACGTGTTAGAGCATCGCAAAGGCCACGGTTTGCACTTTCCGCGATATCAAAGTTGCCTGCCACCCAAGCATCGAGAGCATCTAATTGCCATTCCTGCAATTCAAAGCCACTCAAGGCAACTTCAACTTCGCGTACGAGTATTGCAGTCTCGGTGCGCAGCGGCGCATGCGCCGCTGACGAATTGCTAAGATTCGCCCAGTCCTGGCTTATCAGCGGCCACACTGCCCCTCTCTCAACCCAGCGCAATTGAGCGGCGCGCTGGATCATTGGCTTGATGTCGGTCTCAAATGAGGGGCGTGGCTTTGGTGCAATCCAGCCTTTGTTGATGGCCACCTGCTTGATCACGTCGAAGAGCGTGACAACGCCCTGGGCAAGTGGGGCAAAATCAGGCGGGGCGGTGATTATCCAGGCAGCGTGCGCCGTCACCGGCTCTTGCCCAGGGATTTCCACAGTTGCACTGACGGAACCATCGGCGACATCGTCGAACCAGTCCGGATTGTTATAGAAGCTATCTCCCATCGGCGCAGGTGGGGTGGTCAGGGTGCCTGAGCGCCCGCTCCCTCCCAGCACAATCAGGTGTTGATTTTTGTCGGTCAAGATCTCTCCGAGAATGACTGGCTCATTTAGATAAGCACCTTTCAGAACCACTGCTGGCTGACTCATGCCGGCGATGTCACCTGTAGCCTCAATAATGCGGTTCTGCCTAGCAGGATCATCGCGGACGGGTTCTGGTTGTGTTGGCGGGTACGATGGGCGGTGGACGGCATCTTTTTTGTTTGCAAGCCGCACCGTCCAGCGTACCGTTGTTCCAGCCGGAAAGGAGGCGAGAGTGGGGATGCCGTTTTCGTGCAGCTCAAAGATCCTAAAGCGAGCGCCTTGCCGCTTCATCCGGTAATCTTGATCCTTGAATTCGATCACCGGGTTTTCTCCTGTTGGGCCAAGTTCAACGCCAAAGGGTTCCATATTTTCCGGGCCG
>NZ_DATJMN010000181.1:0-14824 GCF_035508675.1 Dyella sp. | reverse complement strand
AACAGCCGCATCGCATGCGGCTGTTTTGCCAGGCGCAAGGCGATCAGATTGGCCAGCGAACCGATCACCACGCCGAAGCCGCCCACGTTCACGGCAATCGCCAACGCTGCCGCATCCTTTACGCGATCGAGCAGCAAGACGGTCGCCGGCACGTTGCTGATCAGCTGCGAGCTGACGATGCCACTGAGATACACCGCCAGCGGCTGCTTGAAATCGATGTGGCCCAGCGCATGATCCACCGCGGGCAGGGCGGCGAAATGGCCCAGCCCAAGGAAGATCATCGCGAAGGTCGCCATCAGCAGCCAATCGATGCACTTGAGCGTGCGCCGGGAAAACAGCGCAAACGGAATCACCAGCAACAAGGCCCCTAGTGGCGCTTGTCCGTTTTGCATCATCACTACCATCACGATGAGCGCGATCGTGGACAGCACGGCCAGCCTTGCCGACACCGGACGGCCATCGAGCTTGTCGCGCTGAAGCGTTATGCGTTCTTTGGGCAACCAGAACCAGGTCACCAGCGCCACCATTGCGAACATCACCGCGGCAGTGGGCAGCAGATGGCCGACGAATTGAAAAAACGACCATTGCGCATGCTGCCAGATCAGCAGGTTTTGCGGATTGCCGATCGGGCTGAGGGTCGAGCCGGCATTGACCGCCAGCGCCTCCAGCACCGCCATGCGCAGGATCGGCAGATTGGACATGCCGCCGATGGCGAGCGTCAGCGGCACCACCAGGAACAGGCTGACGTCGTTGGTGAGCACCATCGAAAGCACCGCCGTCATGCCCGCCAGCAACAGTCCCACGCCGCGCAGCGAGTGCATGCGCGCCACCAGCATGCCGGCGGCGCGTTGCACCAGGCCGCTGTCGCGAATGCCCTGGATGGCGATCATCAACCCCAGCAAGCCGCACAGCGTGGGCCATTGCAGCCAGCCGTGATAGCGCGACCACGGTTGCGGATCCACGCAGGCCAGCACCACGGTGAGCAAGCCGAACAGCAGCAGCAGGCATTCGTGCTTGAGGCGGTTGAGCCAGTGCCGTGTTCGTGAGGTCTGCATCACCACTCCGTCAAGTCTTCCAGCGCGTACAACTTCTTCCAGCTCGGCCGCGCACGCACCAGGTCGGCCACGCGCTTCAACGCCGGCCATTCGGTGGCCGGCCGCGGCATGTTGCGCGACCATCGCATCAGCATGGTGAGCATGAGGTCCACGCCGGAACACTCGCTGCCGAGCAGGTAAGGCCCATGCGCAGCAAGATGCGCTTCCAGGCGATCCCAGATGCCTTCGATCTTGTGCTGAATGGCCGCGCGGATGTCCGGCGGCGAGGTCTGGTGTCCCAGTTCTTGCGGATAAAACCAGAACCGGTAGGTGGACATCAGCGCATTGCTGAGAAACACCGTCCACTGCATCCACGCTTCGCGTTCGGGTGTTCCCAATGGCGGAATCAGCTTGGCCTCGGGGTGACGCTCGGCCAGGATGATCAACAGTGCTCCCGATTCGTATACCGGCCGGCCATCGATCAGCAGCGTCGGCACTTTCGCGCCCGGGTTGAGCTTCAGGTATTCGGCGCTGTGTTGCTCGTCCTTGTCGAAGTCCACCAGCTTGAGCTGATACTCGGCACCGATTTCCAGCAGCGCCAGATGCACGACCATGCTGGCGGTACCGGGGGAGTAGTAAAGGGTGTACATGCGCGCGGTCCTTGTCGGGAAAGGAAGCACGCATCGTACCGCACGCCTTTGCCACGACATCGCCTTGCGTGTGCCGTGTCCATGCTGCTACGACTCCGCCCGCAACAGGCGCATCGGCGGCGTATGCGTCACTTTGCGCGTGCCGGCCAGGCCAAGCAGCATCACCACGATGGCGGCGGCGAGCGCGGCAAATGCCAGCGGCAGTGGCTGCGGCATGAAATCCTTGATGTGGAATACGCTGCGCCCCAACCACCAGCCGCCGACCATGGCACCCAGCGCCGCCGTGATGCCGGCGATCAAGCCGAGCAGCGCGAATTCGCAGGCGGCGGCAATACGCAATAAGCCGCGCCGCGCGCCCAGCGTGCGCAGTAGGGCGGCTTCATGGCGGCGTTCCTGTCCGCTGGTCGCCAGTGCGGCGGCAAGCACCAGGGCGCCTGCCAACAGGCTGAAGCCGAGCACCCAGCGCACCGCACCGGTCACGCGCTGCACGATCTCACGCACCCGGTCGAGCAGCGCATCCACATCGACCAGGCTAAGGTTCGGATAGTCACGCGACAGTGTCGCCAAGGCTTCGGCATGGCCGCGCGGCAGATAGAAACTGGCCAGCCAGGTGTGCGGCAGCGCGCTCGCATGCGCGGGGTCCAGCAGCAGGAAGAAGTTCACCCGGAACGAGGTCCAGTCCACGTGGCGGAAGCTGGTGATGGTCGCATCGACCTGGCCTTCGCCCACGTCGAAGCGCATGGTATCGCCCAGCTTCAGTGCATACATGTCGCGCCACATGGTATCCACCGACACCTCGGCCTGCGCCGGATGCGGATCGAACCAGTGGCCGGCGATCACGCTGTTGGCGGGCGGCAGATCGTTGGACCATGACAGGCGCAGCTGGCGATCGCTCCATTCCTTCGCACGCGGGTCCTTGAACGTCAGCGTATCGATCGGATGCCCGTTGATGGCGATGAGCTTGCCGACCGCCAGCGGCATCATGTTGAGCTGGTTGGCGCTGATGCGCGTGAGTGCCTGGTTGAAATCGCTGCGTTGATCGTCCTGCAGATTGAGCGCGAACCAGTTCGGCGTATCGCCGGGCAATTCCTTGCGCCAGCCATCCAGCAGGGACGGCGCGACGATGGCCAGCAGCAGCAAGGCGGTAAGGCCCATGCTCAAGGCCGTGGCCTGCACGATGCTCAGGCCACGCCGGCGCGCCAGCGCCGCCAGGCCTAGCCGTAGGGCAGGGTGGCCGCCCGGTGTGATGCGGCGCGCCATCCACAGCAACATGGCGGCAAGCAAGGCGGCGACCGCGGCGACACCGAGCAGGCTCGCCGCGAGAATGCCGGCGAGCTTGGCCGAGCCACTGAGATTCCAGATCAGCGCCAACGCGACCACGGCAGGAATCAGGTACAGCCCATCGAAGCGGCGGATGCGTCGCGCCATGCTGGCGCGAAACACGGCGACCGGCGGTATGTCGGCCAGCCGCACCAGGGGCGGCAAGGCGAACCCCACCAGCACGGCGATGCCCATGCCGGCCGCCGCGAAGGCGGGCAACAGAGGCAATACCGTCGGCACGCCCGAGAACAGCTGGCTGGCGAACATCCACGCGCCCTGTGCCAGCAGCAGAGCCAGCCCTACACCGAGCAACGCCGCCGGCAACGCCAGGCCGCCGATCGTGCCAATCAGCAGGGTAAACACGCGTGCGCGCGAGGTGCCGAGCGCGCGCAGTAGCGACACCTCGCTGGTCTTGCGGCGCGCGTAACGCTGCGCAGCGAGGGCAATGGCGACACCCGAAAGCAAGGCCGACAACAACGCCGTCAGGCGCAGAAAGGCGCCCGCGCGATCGAAGGCGCTGCGCATGCGTTCCTGTGTCTGCTCCGGCGTGATCAGTTCACCGCCTTGCGGCAGCGTGGTCGATTGCGCCCATGTGCGCCAGCTTCGTACCGCGGCCGGCTCGCCGGCCAGCAGCAGGTTATGGCGAGCGCGGCTGCCGACGCCGAGCAAGCCCGCTTGTTCGGCATCGTCGATGTTCATCAGCGCGCGCGGTGCCATCGCGACCAGTTCGCCGCCATCCGGCTGCTGGATCAGTTCGCCTGCAATGCGCAGGTCGCGTCCGCCAAGCTGCACGCTGTCGCCGACGTGGCGATGCAGGCCCACCAGCGCGCGATGGTCGAGATAAACCGTTCCCGGCGCTGGCCCGTGGCTGATTTGCTGTTTTCCGCGCGCGTCCGCGATCAGCAAGCTGCCGCGCAACGGATACGCGGTGTCGGTGGCGAGCACGTCCAGTAACTGGCTCTGCTGCTGCGCAAATGCAACGCTGGGAAAGCCCGCTGTGCGGGTGACGGATAAACCGCGCTGCCGTCCGGCGACCGCGAATTTGCCCGGAATGCTTTGCGGTGCCGAGACGCCCACGTCGCCGCCGATCAGTTCGGCTGCGCTGGCAAGTACGCCGCGCTCCATGCGCGTGCTGAGCGTCGCCACCACGCCGAGCGCCACCACGGCAAGCACCAGGGATGCAGCCAAGGTGCGCAGCTCCGGCAGATGCCATTCGCGGCGCAGGCTGCGCAAGGCCAGCAGCAGGATTCTCATGCAGCTTGCGCTCCCATGGGTTGCAGTCGGCCTTCCTGCAATTCCGCGTGCCGCATGCAGCGTTCGGCCAACTGCATGTCGTGCGTGACCAGTATCAGCGTGGTGTGATGATCGCGGTTCAGCGCAAACAGCAGATCGCAGACATGCCTGCCGGTGCGCCGATCGAGATTGCCGGTAGGTTCATCGGCGAACAGCACGCGCGGACCGTGCACAAACGCGCGCGCAATGGCGACGCGTTGTTGTTCACCGCCGGAAAGCTGTGCCGGATAGTGCTTGCGACGCGTGCCGAGTTCCACGGCATCCAACGCAGCATGTGCCCGTTCGCGCGCATCGGCGTGGCCTTCCAGCTCCAGCGGCAGCATCACGTTCTGCTCGGCGGTGAGCGCGGGCAACAGATGGAAAGACTGGAATACGAAACCGACCAGGCGCCGGCGCAAATCCGCGCGCGCTTCCTCATCGAGCCGTTCGAGCGCATGGCCGTCGAGGTGAATGCTGCCGCTGGTGGGCGTATCCAGCCCGGCGAGCAGGCCAAGCAGAGTGGTTTTGCCGGAACCGGACGCGCCGACGATGGCGAAGCTCTCGCCCGCGCCCACCTGCATGGCCACGTTGCTGAGGATGTCCAGCCTTCCCTCGGGACCGTTCACCGACTTGCTAACATCGCGAACTTCCAGCACTAGCCTTTCATCCACCGGACGAGAACCACTCATGCGTCGTTTCCTATGTTTGTTGCTGCTGCTTGTTTGCGGTATCGGTGCGGTGCAGGCGGCGTCCACCCAGGCCGCGCCCGCGAAGAACGTGCTGGTGCTCGGAGACTCCTTGTCCGCCGCGCACAACATTCCCGTAGAAGCAGGTTGGGTGCATCTGCTGGAAGTACGTCTCAAGGAGATGGAGCCGGGCTGGGCGGTCATCAATGCCAGTATCAGCGGCGAAACCTCGGTAAGCGGGCGCAACCGGTTGCCGGCGCTGCTGGCGCAGTACCGCCCGCGCGTGGTGGTGATCGAGCTGGGTGCCAACGATGGCTTGCGCGGCCTGCCATTGGCCGACCTGCGCAGCAATCTGGCGGCGATGATCGATGCGGCTCAGCACGCGGGCGCCAAGGTACTGCTGCTTGGCATCGAAATGCCGATCAACTACGGGCCGCAATACCGCAACGGCCTGCGTGCCGTGTATGCCGAGCTTGCCCGCGACAAGCACGCCGCCCTGTTGCCTTTCCTGCTGCAGGGCGTGGCGCTGGATCCAGCGCTGATGCAGGAAGACGGCCTGCATCCGACCGCCGCCGGCGAGCCGAAGGTGCTCGATAACGTGTGGCCGAAACTCAAACCTCTGTTGTAAAGCGGGCGCTCACCACGCTTTCGTCCGCTCAAATTCACGTTGCGCTTACCACCCTGGAGGTTAGCCTTCACAAATGTGAAGACTCCCCACGAGACGAGAGGCGAACATGAGTTCACGTGACGAGCATGCTGGGCTGATCCTGCTGGTGGAAGACAACCGTCAGATCGCGGAAATGGTCGGCGAATTTCTCGAACGCCGGGGCTACTCCGTTGATTTTGCTCAAGATGGTGTGAGTGGCCTGCATCTGGCGGTATCCAACAGCTACGACGTCGTCGTGCTGGACCTGATGCTGCCGGGCATCGATGGCCTGGACGTCTGCCGCAAGTTGCGCGGGGACGCCAAGAAATCCACGCCGGTGCTGATGCTGACGGCGCGCGACACGCTGGAAGACAAGCTGGTGGGCCTGGAAGCCGGCGCCGACGATTACCTGGTGAAACCCTTCGAGGTGCGGGAGCTGGAGGCACGCCTGCGCGCGCTGATCCGCCGCGACCGCCGCCAGGTGTCCAGCGAGGTCCTGACGGTGGGCGACATGACCCTGGATACGGCCACGTTGCGGCTGACCCGCGCCGGGCAGGAACTGACGGTCTCCCCCATCGGCCTGAAGCTGTTGGCGATCCTGATGCGCGAATCGCCGCGCGTGGTCAGCCGGCGGGATATCGAGCGGGAAATCTGGGGCGACACGCTCCCCGATTCCGATACCTTGCGCTCGCATCTTTACAACCTGCGCCGGGTGATCGACAAACCGTTCGACCGGCCTTTGCTGCATACCATCCATTCGGCCGGCTACCGCCTAGCCGATCTGGAAGCGGAGACCACTCCTGCCAGCCACATCGCGTAAACGCCCGCAGCCTACATGACCACCACGGACGCCCAAGTGCCGCGCGCAGAACGCGTGCGTGGCAGTGTTCAGCGCCATTTGCTGCTGATTTTCAGCATGCAATTGGTAGCGGTGGTGGTGGTGTGCCTGATGGGTTACTACAACGTAGCGCCGGTTTTCGCGGTAGTGCTGTTGATCGTGATCGTCAGTGCGCTCACCTGGCTGGCCACCGAACGCACATGGCGACAGGTCGCTGCGCTGGCGCGGTGGGTAGGCAACTGGAAGGAGGGCCAGGCCGACCTGGACCCTTTGCAATCCGACCGCATGGTGCGGAGCGACAGCGACATCGCCACCCTGGCGCGCGGCTTCCATAACTTTGCCAGCCGCATTGCCGGCTACAACGAGCGCGAACGCAACTTTACGCGCGATGCCAGTCACGAACTGCGCAGCCCGCTCACCGTGATCAAGATGTCCACCGACATGCTGTCGGACGAGGCGGGTTTGAGCGAATTCGGCAAGCGCTCCGTGCAGCGTATCCGCCGCGCCACGCGCGAAATGGAATCGTTGGTGGAAGCCTTGTTGATCCTGGCGCGCGAAGCCGACAATGGCCAGGGCGAGCAGGATTTCGTGGTGAACGACGTGCTGCGCGACGAGCTCGCCAACGCGCGCGAGATGCTGCACGGCCATCCGATCGAACTGCTGCTGGAGGAACCGTCGGCCTTCGCGCTGCATGGTTCGCCGCGCGTGTTTGCCGTGCTGTGCTGGCAATTGATTCGCCATGCCAGCCAGTACACGGGACAGGGCGTGGTGCAGGTGACGGTGCTGCCAGGCTTGGTGAGCGTCAGCGCTGCTGCCGGTAGCGAGCAAGACGCCTCGGCACCTGGCCAGCGCGGTTTCGAATACGCCATCGCGCAACGGATCAGCGAACGCTTCGGCTGGCCGCTGAGCCTGCACGTGCAGGGCGGCAATCGCTATGTGGCGGAGATACGGTTTCCGAAGCCGATGCCCGTTTCAGCCTAGATGCGAATTCGGATAGCTTGAGCTGAGGGTGAGACCGAACCCCAGCATCTGATGTATTTGCAGCATGGCGATGTTGGGGTTCGCGTTCGCTCACCCCAACCTACGGTCGCCTATATCAACGCAGCGAGGCATGCACCTCGAACGGACAGCCCGTCTTCGCCTTGACGTCATCCACCGTCACGCCCGGTTGCAGTTCGATCAGCGTCAGCCCCTTGCCCTTTGCCACGTCGAACACGCACAGGTCGGTGATGATCAGGTCGACCACCTGCTTGCCGGTCAGTGGCAGGTCGCATTGGGTCTTGATCTTCGGTGATCCGTCTTTCGCGGTGTGCTCCATCAGCACCACGACGCGCTTTACGCCGCTGACCAGGTCCATCGCCCCGCCGGGGCCTTTCACCATCTTGCCCGGCACCATCCAGTTGGCGAGATCGCCGGTGCAGGAGACTTCCAGGCCGCCGAGGATCGACAGGTCGATATGCCCGCCGCGGATCATCGCGAACGATTCGGCGCTGGAGAAATAGCTGGAGCCGGGCAGGGCGGTGATCGTCTGCTTGCCGGCATTGATCAGGTCCGGATCGACGTGCGCATCGTCCGGGAACGGCCCGATGCCGAGCAGGCCGTTTTCCGACTGCAGCGTGACGTCCATGCCTGCCGGAATGAAGTTCGCCACCAGCGTGGGAATGCCAATGCCGAGATTCACGTAGAAACCATCGCGCAGTTCCTTCGCAGCGCGCTGCGCCATCGCCATGCGGATCGGGCTTTCCTTGCCGGTATTGGCGCCGGCGACGGTGCGGAATTCGATGCGCTTTTCGTATTTCTCGCCCTGGATGATGCGGTCGACGTAGATGCCCGGTACGTGGACCTGGTCTGGATCCAGTTCGCCGACTTCCACCAGCTCTTCCACTTCGGCCACGCACACCTTGCCGCAGGTGGCGATCATCGGATTGAAGTTGCGCGCCGTCTTGCGGAACAGCAGATTGCCGAGCCGGTCGCCCTTCCACGCCTTCACGATCGAAACGTCGGCGTGGATCGCTTCTTCCAGCACGTATTCCTTCTCGCCGAAGCGCTTGGTTTCCTTGCCCTCGGCCAGCTTGGTGCCGAACGCCGTGCGCGTATAGAAGCCCGGAATGCCCGCGCCCCCCGCGCGCAGCTTTTCAGCCAGCGTACCTTGCGGCACCAGGTGCAATTCCAGTTCGCCGGCCAGCACCTGGCGCTCGAATTCCTTGTTCTCGCCTACGTAGGACGCGTACACGCGTTTCACCTGGCGTGTCTTCAGCAGCGGACCCATGCCGAAATCGTCCACGCCGGCGTTGTTGCCGACGATGGTCAAATCCTTGGTGCCGGCAGCGAGCAGTGCGCCGATCAGGTTCTCGGGGATGCCGCACAGGCCAAAGCCGCCTGCCGCGATGGTCATGCCGTCGAACAGCAGACCGTCCAGAGCCTTTGTCGCGTTTGCGTAAACCTTTTCCATGAGGGAGCCTTTCTTGCGGGGGACATTAACTATCTAGGATACGACGGATTAGCGACAGGGCATGCTGTACAAAGGTCGAACGATGCGACTGCCAGTGTCATCGATGTGCCATACGGCTGAGCATCCCCTGACGGCTAGCTCAACCTGTGCTCGCGAGAGGTCTCATGTGAAGCCGTTTTGTCTGTACGTCGCCCTCACTGCCCTGGGGATCGCCACCATGACGCATGCCACCACACCCGTACTGGTGATCCACGGCGGTGCCGGCGTGATCAGGCGCGACATGAATCCTGCCAAGGAGAAAGCCGTGCGCGCCGCGATGACCAAGGCCCTGCAAGACGGCTACGCCCAGCTCAAGGCCGGCAAACCGGCGATAGACGCGGTAACGGCCGCCATCACCGTGCTGGAGGATGATCCCAACTTCAACGCCGGCCGGGGCTCGGTGTTCACGCACGACGGCAAGAACGAGATGGACGCCGCCGTGATGGAAGGCGAGCGCCTGCGCGCGGGCGCGGTAGCCGGTGTGCAGCGGGTGAAGAATCCGATTCTTTTGGCACGGGCCGTGATGGAGCATTCGCCGCACGTCATGCTGATCGGCGATGGTGCGGAAGCATTCGCGAAAGAACAGGGCATCACCCTGGTCGACCCCGCTTACTTCCGTACCGAGGAACGCTGGCAGCAACTGCAGAAGGCGCTGAACGAAGACAGCGAGAAAAAGCCGCACGACGATCCGGATGCCGGCAGGCACTTTGGCACCGTCGGCGCGGTCGCCCTCGACAGCACCGGACACCTGGCTGCCGGTACCTCCACCGGCGGCATGACCGACAAGCGCTGGGGGCGCGTCGGTGATTCGGCGATCATCGGCGCCGGCACTTATGCGAATGCAAAATGCGCTGTATCGGGCACCGGCTGGGGCGAGTTCTACATCCGCACCGTCGCCGCGCACGAGATCTGCATGAAGGTGTTGATGCTCGATGAGCCGGTACAGCGCGCCGCCGCGGAAGTGATCAACCAGGAGATCCCGTCGATGGGCGGCAATGGCGGCGCGATCGCACTCGATGCAGACGGCAATATCGCGATGCCGTTCAATACCGATGGCATGTTTCGCGGCTGGATCGGCGCGGACGGTGTGCCGCATGTGGCGATCTATGACGATGAGCCGGATCCGTCCAATCACCTCTCGGTGCCGGCGACGCCATCTTCGGCGAATGGATCGTCAGGGCAGTAGATCAGGTTGACCGACCTGCACGCCGATGCGATCAAGCGTTCGGGTTCGGCCGCTCGCGCACCGGATGCTTGCTCAGCTTGCGCTGTAGCGTACGTCGATGCATGCCCAAGCGCCGCGCAGTTTCGGAAATGTTGCCGTCGCATTCGGTGAGCACGCGCTGGATGTGCTCCCATTCCAGGCGACGCAAGGCGAGGGGCGCTTCGGGGGCGTCGATCACTTCATCCTCGCTGTGCTGCGGCGTATCGCCTTCGAGCAGGGCGCGGACGACGGCGTCGGCATCGACCGGCTTGGCGAGGTAATCATGCGCGCCACGCTTGATCGCTTCGACGGCCGTGGCGATGGAGGCGTAACCGGTCAGCAGCAGGATGCGTACGTCGGGGACCAGTTCGCGCAGCTCCGGGATCAGGCGCAGGCCGTTTTCTTCGCCGAGCTTCAGATCCAGCACGCAATGGCGGGGTTGATGGCGTTGCGAGAGCGTGCGTGCTTCGTCGGCGTTGCCAGCGGTGATCACTTCGAAGCCGCGTGAGGTCAGGGCTCGGGTGAGTACGCGCACAAACGTGGCGTCGTCGTCCACGATCAGCAAGGGACGCGCGCCGCCGGTGGGAGTGGGGTGATTCATCTGCTGCTTCTGCTTGAATTTACCCGGCTATTTTGCCGGATAAGCTGGCCTGTGTGTGCGTTTGCATCGCTCGCGGGCGATGTGGGTGCATGGCAAACCCGCGTCATGCGCCCTCGGCGATGGTGGACAAGGGCAATCGCAGGCACATCTCCGCGCCGTTTTCCGTGTTGCTGGCGATCAATTCGCCTGACAGCCTTTCGGCGGTGGCTTCGGCCAGCGCCAGGCCAATGCCGAGGCCGCTTTGCTTGCCGCTTTCGCCAAGCGTAGCGCGGGCGCCGGCAGGGGCAAAGCCCGGGCCGCGGTCACTGACGATCCAGTCAAGCCACTCACCTACGCGGCGCACCTCAAGCGTTACATGGCTTGATTGGCGCAAGGCCGAAGCATCGACGGCATTATTGAGCAGATTGAGCAAGGCATGGCGCAGGCCTGGTGGCGTGCGCAACACGAGCTGGTCGAGTTGCTGGGCGACGCGCAGTTCCAGTTCCGCCTCGGGACGCAATAGCTGGAAGCGTTTGAGGCAGCCATGGAGGAAAGCCGGCAGCGCGACCCGTTCGGGTTCTTGCGACAGCTGCGTTTTGCCGAAGGCGACCATCTCCCGAAGGATGGTGCGGCAGCGCTCCACCTGGCCTTCCAGCAAGATCAGATCCTCGTCCAGGCTGGCATCCGCGGCATGCTCGCGCCGCAGCTCCGGCAGCAGCGTGCGCATGGTGGACAGCGGTGTGTTGAGTTCATGCGCTGCGCCGGCCGCCTGCGTGGCGATGGCCATGATGCCTTCGTCACGCAGCGCGCGTTCGCGTACGCGCTGCACTTCCTGTTGCTGTTGGCGTACCGCTGTGGCCAAACGGTTGATGAAGAAGCCAAGCAGCACGGTGGTGATGCCGAAGTTCACGCCCATGCCGGCGACGTGCAGCGAAAAGCCATGGTCGTTGGCGGTCAGCTCGTTCATCGGCAGCGGTACGAACCAGAGCAGCAGCACGAAGTACGCCGCGCCCGCGATCGCGGCCACGGCAAGAATGGCGCGTACCGACAAGGCTGCCGCACTGAGCGCGATCGGCACTAGCAGCAAGGTGACGAATGGGTTCCTGGCGCCGCCGGTGAAATAGAGCAGATAGCTCAACACCAGTGTGTCCGCGACGATATGGCATACCGTTTCCCATTCGCGCACCGGCCATGGTTGGCTGAGCCTCCATGCGGCAAACACCGCGAACACGGCGAGCATGTCGATGCCAAGCAGCAGCGAAAGCGTGGGGATGTCGATGTGCATCCACCACGAGCACACCATCACCGCCATGCTCTGTCCGCCGATGGCACACAGGCGCAGCCAGGCGAGGGTACGGGTAAGCGCGAACGCCCCGAAGGGCTGATGGAGGGAGTGTTGCGGCATGGCCGCAGCCTAGCAGCCCCTTCTCCCGATCGGGGAGGGGCTGGGCCGGCATTACGGTACTTCGAATTCCTCGCCATGCGCCGCGGTCAGCGGCTGGTACGCGGTGGCTGCATCGGCGTGGGTGGCCGAGAGCTTGTTCATCAGCGGCAAGATGAGCACGGCGACGACGGTGCAGCCGATGCCCACGAAACCGAGGATGTTGAACAGATGCGTGTAGATGCTCAGCGACTGCAGCGGATCGGTGATGTTGTCCGGGATATGCGCGATGTTCGCGACCACGCTGCCCAGGTATTGCGAGATGCCCACGGCGACGTAGTACGCACCCATCATGAAGCCGCCCATGCGTTCCGGCACGTAGCGCGCGATCATCGCCAGCCCCAGGCCGCTGACCAGCAGCTCGCCGAGCGAGTAAAGGCCATAGCCCCAGATCATCACCCACGACGACACCTGTCCGTTCACGGCCCAGTTCGCGCCGAAGCCGTACATGAAAAAGCCCAGCGCCACGGCCGCGAAACCCCAGGCGAATTTCACCGCCACGGAGGGATCCTTGCCGAGCTTGCCGAGCGAGTTGTAGATGAAGACCAACACCGGGCTCAGCAGGACGATCCAGATCGCGTTCAAGTTCTGATACTGCTCGGGAATCCAGTTGAACAGGTGAAAGCCGAAGATATCGAACGACAGGTCGACGTTGCGCTGCGCGAACAGATTCAACGACGTGGCCATTTGTGCGTAGAAGATGAAAAAGAAAATCGTCTGCACCGTCAGCACCAGCGCCGCCGTGAGGCCCGCGCGCTCGCTTGGCTGGCTGCTACGGATCAGGTGCGCGAAGATCCCGAGGATCACGATGCCCGCACCATATACGCACAACCTGGCGATGGTTTCGCTTTGCAGGATGAAAGCGGAGACGAACACGATGGCCAGCGCGCCCAGCAATACCGCGGCAAGGCGCTTGAAGTCCACCGGGCGCTGGTCGCTTGGCGAGCCGACGTGCGACAAGGTGCGACTCATCAGCGAGTAATTGATCAGGCCAAGGACCAGGCCGATGGAGCAGACGCCGAAGGCCGTGTGCCAGCCGAGATCATCGCCGTACAGGTCGCCGATGTAGTTGCGAATCCATGGCGTTGCCGTCATCGAGATCATCGAGCCGATGTTCACCGCCATGTAGTAGATGGTGAAGGCGCTATCGATGCGTGTTTCGTCGCCTTCGTAGATCTTGCGCACCAGGTTGCCGGCGTTGGGTTTGAAGAAACCATTGCCGACCACGATCACGCCCAGGGAGAGATAGGTGATCGACGCGTTGTCCGAGGGTATCCAGAGCATGCCGTAGCCGAGCGCGAGGATGGTCGCGCCCATCAGCATGGTTCGCCGGGTGCCCAATAGCTTGTCGCCGACCCAGCCGCCGATCGCCGGCGTGGCGTAGATCAATGCCGCTGCCGCGCCCCAGACCAGATTGGCCTTGATATCGATGAAGCCCAGCTTCTTCATCATGAAGGTGACCATCAGCACCTGCATGCCGTAGAAGCCGAAGCGCTCCCACATCTCGATAAGGAAAACCGTGGTGAACGATCGGGTTTGTGAAACAGGTCGGGTCAGAGTGGTCATGCGATGATTCCGAATTACGTGTACTACGAGGCCTAAATCGACCTGTTTTTAGCACCTTAGGGCAGGCACATCCGGCGAAGGGTAGCGCAAATGCCATTAGCTAAAAGTTGCATTGCGGCAAAGCAGAGTCCTGCGGCTGGCAGGTGCGCCGGCCGGCTTGTGGCATGATGGCGCGCCTGTTTCAGCCCTTTCCGGAGCGTTGCCCGCCATGCAGAAAGCCGCCGTAATTCCCTTATGGGCAAGCTTTTTTTACCATGCCGGGTAACGGGTTTCGCGGCGATCCGCGCCAGCTGTGGCGCGCCTTCCGGTGGTCGATGAACGGCCTGCGGGCCGGTTGGCGGCACGAGGCCTCGTTTAGGCTGGAAGCGATGCTTACTGTCATCCTTGTTCCAGTGGGCTTGTGGGTTGGGAATGGGGCGCTGGAGAAGATCGCCCTGGTGCTTCCGGTCTTCCTGGTGTTGTCGGTGGAACTGCTCAACTCCGCGATCGAGGCGGTGGTGGACAAGGTCAGTCCCGAGTTTCACGAGCTGGCCGGCCGGGCCAAGGACATGGGGTCGGCGGCCGTGTTTGTGCTGCTGGTGCTGGTGGTGTTGTGCTGGGGTTTGATTCTGGGGCCGCGCTGGTTTTGACGCGTACCCTCCGCTGTCGTTCCACCTGATACGTGCGAAGCAAGCCATTGCGTCCCTACAAACCTGATGCTGCAATGATTGCCTACCGGATAAGGAGCATTCCCATGAAAAGCCTACGCATTCTCGCGCTGCTGCTATTGGCCGCCATGCTGACCGGCTGCGGCTACAACGCCATCCAGAAGCAGGACGAGGTGGTGAAGGCACAATGGTCCGAAGTGCTCAACCAGTATCAGCGCCGCGCGGATCTGGTGCCGAACCTGGTCAATACCGTGAAGGGTTACGCCGCGCACGAGGACAAGATTTTTACTGAGGTGGCCCAGGCCCGTTCGCGCGTGGGCAGCATCCAGATAACCCCCGAACTGGCGAACGATCCTGCGGCGCTGGCCAAATTCCAGGCCGCGCAAGGCCAGCTTACCGGCGCACTATCGCGGCTGATGGCCGTGAGCGAGAACTATCCGGACCTGAAA
>NZ_DATJMN010000180.1:0-7561 GCF_035508675.1 Dyella sp. | reverse complement strand
CGCGGCTCCGATGCGGGAATAGCTCAGTTGGTAGAGCACGACCTTGCCAAGGTCGGGGTCGCGAGTTCGAGTCTCGTTTCCCGCTCCAGTTTCCAAATACGGCCCCGGAGTTTGCTTCGGGGCCGTGTTGTATCAGTACTTCAAGCATATGCGGCAAGTTGCTTGAATTATTGAAAAAAAGTAGACGCGGCTATTCACATCGAACCGGGTTCTGCTATAGTTGCATGCTCCGATGCGGGAATAGCTCAGTTGGTAGAGCACGACCTTGCCAAGGTCGGGGTCGCGAGTTCGAGTCTCGTTTCCCGCTCCAGTTTCAAGCAAAACCTCGGTGAGCCGGGGTTTTGTTTTTTAAAGCTAAGCCTGGCCTATCATGGTTACGGTTAAGCGCGATGGCCAGGTGGCAGAGTGGTCATGCAGCGGCCTGCAAAGCCGTGTACGCCGGTTCGATTCCGACCCTGGCCTCCATTGCGCAAACGTTGAGAGCCGCCTTCGGGCGGTTTTTTTGTTGTGCGCAAATTCGTTGCATCGTCTTCGCAGACGCCGGCCGCGATGCGGACGGATTTCGCAAATTGCACTTCCAACTACATCTGCAATCAAGAAAATGTGAAGTGATCCTCATGTCATGGCGTTGCTGAATTGCAGATATTCAAATCTGAGAAATTCGCCGTTTTTCGCGTACTTCCCCTGCTACATTCCGATTTCCGGTAGAAGAACTACCATTAACAACCAGGGGAAACCCATGTCCAGCACTCAAGAAAGTTTCATCCGTAAAGCAGCGATCGCCAGCCTGTTTGCGCTTTGCGCAACCCCCGCGGCCTTTGCCCAGACCGCATCACCGGCGACGGGGCTCGGCCAAGCTTGGCCGAATGCTGCCGACGTTAGCGCCAATCCCAACTGGCATGTCTATGTGTTCGTGTTGAACGGCGTCAAATACATTCAGGTCAATGATCTGAACGGCACCGTGCACGCGGCTGTAGGTACGGCCAATGGCACGTCTATCGTGTTGCCGGTCGGTGTGGATTCGCAGAACGTCTCGACGCCGTCGTCGGGCTCAACCACGGCTACGCCTTCGGCAAGTTCGACTTCGACGCCGTCACAGACGGTTTACAGTGACAGCACAACGACGGTTACTGCCACCCCGCAAAGCAGCGGCGCTACGACGTTTAGCGTGATGAGTGCAGCTTCTTGCCCGACCGGTGGCTGCTCCGGTAACGGCGGTCCCTAATCGGTTACGGCCGTTATTTCACCCATAGACGCAATGGTGGAGCGAGGCGGGATACCGGCCTCTGCTCCTCTTGCACGGCGTCATGCAGCAGGACCGTAATACGCAAGCGGTTGGACGGCATACGCAGATGCAAGAACCCGTCGAAGATGCGCACATGATCGCGCATCTCCGGGATATCCAACATGCTTGCTCCAAGCTTGGTCGCAAGGCGTTTGCGCTCTTCCGAGTGATACACGGCATTGGCGACTCCGGTATCTTCCAGCACGCCTTCTACGCGCAACATAACCCATCGTTTTCCGCGCGTTTCGCCACCGCGGAGTACCAGATTTACGCGGTTGCAAGCGAGCCTGGAGGTAACGTAGACAGCCGCCTCGCATGCGGACCGATAGGTTGCGGTAAGAACGGCAGGTGCTAAACGCGTGAAGCCGCGCCCGCTGATTTCGCAACGATAGGCTATGCCGGCCTCATCCAGGGCACGCGCAATGGTTTCGTTGAGCGCCGCCGGCAATCCGCGCTCGCGCCAGGCGACCGGATGCATGCTTTCTGCAAGCCGATAGACCTGACTTTGCATCGCAAGAGCCTGTTTGTAGAAAGCGTGGCTTTCGATGTTCGGCACGATGCGGCGCATCTGATCAAGCAAACGTCCATTGGTGATGTGCAACGTGCCTGCGAGATATTCCAGTGCCTGCGACGTTTGCCGCATGCGCTGTTCGCCAAGCTGCAGGCTCTGTCTTGCGAAACGTTGAACGTTGAGGGCGCTGCGCTTTTCTTTTTCCTCATCCATAAGCTGGACGCTGATACGTCCACCCAGCGCGAACAAGCAGGTAACAGCGATAGCGAGAGTCGTTTGTGTTGCGTAGGTCTTTGGATCAAGGTCGTTGATCAAGGCAATCGGCAAGGACATGCAGGCGATTGCCAATGGACCGCTTACCGCCGCAGCGCGCCAACCATGTTTGAGTGTGAGCCACGCCATGGGGAGAAACATGGCGACAGGGGCGATTTGCTTGACCTGATCGTTTCCTACATAGCTCATCCAAGTAAGCAGAACCAAAGCAGGGATGAGGAGCGCTACAGTGTCGAGAAACAGCCTGCTGGATAGGGCCTGGCGAATCTGTTCACGCAGTTGACCAGGTTTGTAATCGAGCTTGGCCATCAAAACCCAAGGCACGATCGAAAAAATGGCCAGATATGGACCGAGGAAATAGCCAACGGCATTCATCGGAACAAAGGAGACGGTCGGGTCATTCGCCACCGCCAATGCGGTAGAGCTGTATGCCATCCCTCCCAAAGAGACCAGCAAACCGCAGATAAGCAGCGCCTTAATATCGATGAGGTTCTTGGAAGGAAAAGGGGGCATCCAAGTGCGACATGCCCACACGATCGGCATGGCCACCGCAAACGGCGGAATACACCGGACCACCACCCACGTCGGCCCGAGCGACGCAAGGCAGGGGATCACTTCATACGCGTTGGGCAGAGCCTCGCCGATCAACAACGCGGGCCAGAATCGATAAGGAATCAGCAGCAGGCACGCCAAACGCACACCGGCGTGAATTGGCCAATGCGCGGTAGAGAGCGGGTGAATGGCCAGATAAAGCAGCGCGTAGCCACCTGCTACGGCAAGCTGTAGCAGCCAGTCGTTAGTCCAGAACCGCTTCCCCATGCGTTTCCCCTGCAAAGAAAGACCTACAAAAACTCAGAGCCCTGTTCCACATTTTCCTTTTGCTCAGCCTAAGGATAAAACAATTTGGGCCGTGAAGTTTGTGTGAGCATCCCTATATATCGGCCTGTCTTGCGCCATATAAAGGGCAATTCGCAAAATCAGTCGTACATTGCCGTATTGGGCTGCGTCTATTGCTGCTAACTCATTGAATTGACGCGATTTGATCGAACCCATTGCATTTGGTAGGTTGAGGGCCTGCCGGAAGCACAACTTCTTGCGAAGTCAAGCCTGGGTTTCCGGGCTGGATTCCACCCAAATGGGTAGCCGGGGCGGCCGTCACATCGCTGCAAAGAGATCGCTAAGCAACGATAGTTAGTCTTTGCGACCGTCGAGGTTATTCGGGCGGAGATTTGCCGGTGCGGTTGTTTCAGGATTCACCCCATTGCCGAGAATTATCCGGTGTGCGTGCGTGGCGCTTAGCCGCATTGGCGACTTCCTTGGTATGGGTCGCCGGTTGCGCAACCTATTCCCCTTTGCCGCTCGGCGAGGGGCAGGGAGCGAAGGATGTTTCGCAACTTTCGGCCAACACGGCAGACATGCCGCTGCCGGCGTTGCGTACGCATCGTTTTGATCTTTCCCATGGCATGGATGTCACCGATGTCGCGATATTGGCGGTCGCCAACAGCCCGGATCTGAAGGTATTGCGCGATCAGTTAGGTGTGGCCCGCGCACAGGCGTTTGCGGCCGGCCTGCTCCCAGACCCGCAGCTTTCCATCAATCAGGAATACCTGTCGCATCCGGTGCCGGGATACACCACCTCATCGGCCTACGGTATTAGCGAGGACATCACCAGCCTGCTCACCCGCTCAACCCGCAAAGCCGCCGCCAAGAGTCAGGCCGATCAGGTGAACCTGGATCTGCTGTGGGAGGAATGGCAGACGATTGCCCAGGCGCGGCTGCTGTTCAACCAAGTGGTGTCGTTGCGCGAGCAGCAACAGGAGCTTGCCGCCGAAGAGGCTGCCCTGAAGCCGGTGGACGGTTTCGTACGTAAGGCGTTGCAAGATGGCAACCTTACTTACGACGCGGCGAGCGCCGGCCTGAATGCTTATGCCGACGCGAGCAAGCGGCTGTCCGATGGCACCGTGCAAATGCACCAAGCCGAACACGATCTGCGTGTGTTGCTCGGTCTGGCGCCGGATGCTCCGCTGGATTTGATTGGGAAGCCATTCCTGACATCGCCGACGCCGGAACAGGTCGACGCCGCCTTGGCCAGTTTGCCGGAGCGGCGCCCGGATCTCTTGGCCTTGCAGGCTGGATACAAAGCCCAGGAAGCGACGTTGCGCGGCGCGATTCGCGCACAGTTTCCAGCGTTGACGTTCGGTGTTGATCGTCAGAGCGATAACTCAGGTGTGCTTTCGCACGGCATCAATATCGGTATCACCCTGCCTTTGTTCGATCGCAACCGCGGCAACATCGCGATTGAGAATGCAACGCGGCAGCAACTCAAAGACGACTACGAAGGCCGCGTGCTGACCACACGTAACGACATCCGCCAGTTGATGCTCGACCAAGACACGCTCGCCAAACAGCGCGATCAATCGCAAGCGCAATCCAAGCGCCTGGATGATGCCCGCCATGCGGCGGAGGCAGCTTGGCAGAAAGGCTTAATCGACTGGCCCACTTACCTGTCTATCCGCGCCAATGCGCTCAGCGCCGACATGGACTACATCGCCGCGCGCGATCAACTGTCGCAACAGGCGATTGCGTTAGAAGCCTTGCTCGGCAGCACCGATCTCCAACCGTCTTCCGCATCGACATCCAAACCATGAATCGATTTGTCCTTACGCGTACTGCACTGGCGGCATTGCTGCTTGTTCTACTGGCCGGGTGCGCCGGACACGGCGGTGCCGATGACGATGACGAAGCGCCAGAAGTCAAAGGAACGGTACTAGTCACCACGGCTGCACCGGTAAGCCAGGCTTTCCACGACACCATCCAGGTATGGGGTATCGCAGTAGGCGATCCGCATCGCGCCAGCACTGTCAGCTTGGGTCATGGCGGTCAGGTTGTTGGCGTTGCGGCCGCAACCGGACAATCCGTGCAGCGCGGGCAGGTACTGCTGCGTGTTGCGCCGGACCCCGTCGCGCGCAATGCCTTTTTGCAAGCGCAGAGTGCACTGGATCTAGCCGCTGGCGAATTCAAGCGCACGCAACAAATGGCAGCACAGCACCTTGCAACGCAGTCGCAGGTTGCTACCGCTCGCAAAGCGCTGGACGACGCCAAGGCAGGCGTGGAAGCGCAACGCGCATTGGGTGGCGGCACCGCACAGGAGACTATTGATGCGCCTTCCGACGGTGTCGTAACCGCGCTCAACGTCAATCTTGGCGATCGATTTCAAGCGGGTACGGCGCTGCTGACCTTTGCGCCATCGCATGCATTGGTCGCGCGTCTTGGCGCGCAACCGGAAGACGGCGCCCGGCTGAAAGCCGGCATGCCGGTCGACGTACAGAGTACCTATGGCTCCGACGAAACCTTGCATGGACGGCTTGATGTGGTGGGTCACGCCATCGATGCGCAGACCCATCTTTTGCCTTTGCAGGCTGAGCTTCCGCCTGATGCCGGCGACGTACTGGTATCCGGTGCGGCGGTGCAGGCGAACATTGAAACGACGAACTACACCGCGTGGGCGCTACCGCGCAACGCCGTATTGCATGATGACAAGGGCGACTACGTCTTTATCGTCGATCACGACCATGCCAAGCGCGTCGACGTGACCCTGAAACATCCACAAGGCGACACCGTCGGCGTGCAGGGGGCGTTGGACGGCAAGATGCGCGTCATCGTGCTTGGCAACTACGAACTGGACGAAGGCGATGCTGTGCGCGAGCAGCAGGAGTCGTCCAAGTGAGCGTAACGGCATGGATGCAACGCCATTGGCGCTCGCTGCTCTTTCTCGTGCTGATGGCAACGCTTGGCGGCGTAGGCAGCACGGTATTCATGCCGGTGGCGTTATTTCCGAATGTGGCGTTTCCGCGCGTCATGCTTTCGCTGGACGCAGGCGATCGCCCCGCCGATCAAATGGCGATCGCCGTCACCACGCCTATTGAAACGGCGTTGCGTCGTGTGCCCGGTGTGCGCGATGTCCGGTCTACCACCAGCCGCGGCAGCGCCGATATTGCCATCTCCTTCGCCTGGGGCACGGACATGAGCCGCGCATTGGGCGACATCAATGCGGCGGCAAGTCAGGTGTTGCCCGAATTGCCCGCAGGTACGCAGCTCACTAGCCGTCGTATGGACCCCAGTTCGTACCCCATGCTGGCTTATAGCTTGCGCTCGCATACGCTGTCGCCGAGCGCTTTGTACGATCTTGCCCAATATCAATTGCGACCTCTGCTCAGCAGTATTGCCGGTGTGGCGCGGGTTAGCGTGCAAGGTGGCGAGGTTGCCGAATTTCATGCCGACGTCGATCCCAATCGCCTGCGGGCACAAGATCTAAGCCTCGGCGATGTGGCGACGGCGGTCAGCCATGCGGCCACCATCGAAGCGATGGGGCACGTTTCCGATCACTACAAACTTTATCTGTTGCTTGCCGACAACCAGCCCAATACGGTGGCCGCGTTGCGTCAAATCGTGGTGCGCGCGGACAGCCACGGTGTCGTGCGCCTGGGTGACATCGCGGATGTCACGCTGAGCAACGTGCCGCAGTGGATTCGTGTGACCGCGGATGGCCAGGACGCGGTGTTGATCCAGATCCTGCAGCAGCCCGATGGCAATAGCGTGCAGATCGCTAGGGACGTCAAGCAGCGTTTGCAGGATTACGGGCCGCAGATGCCTGCCGGCGTAAAGCTCGCCAATTGGTACGATCAATCCCAGCTTGTTACCGGTGCGGCCGGCAGCGTGCGCGATGCGATCTTGATCGGCATTGTGCTGGCTGGTTTGGTGCTGTTCCTGTTCCTGCGCAATACGCGCGTGATCATCGTTGCCATGCTGGTGGTGCCGGCCGTGTTGGCGATTACGGTGCTGCTCCTGCACGTATTGGGCATGAGCTTCAACATGATGACGCTCGGCGGCATGGCGGCGGCGGTCGGTTTGATCATCGACGACGTCATCGTGATGCAGGAACACATCATGCGCCGGCTCAAAGGCGCATCGGGCGAGGTGAGCGAACGAATTGCGCGCGCCGCGTGGGAATTCACCCGTCCGCTCACCGGATCCAGCGCTGCGACGGTGGTTATCTTCGTGCCGCTGGCGTTTCTTACGGGCGTGACGGGCGCATTCTTCCAGGCGTTGTCGCTGACGATGGCCAGCGCGCTGGTCATCTCTTACTTGCTGACTTGGATTGTCGTGCCTTTGCTGTCGGAACGGCTGCTGGATCAGAAGCACGCCGGCGATCATGCCGCGAGCTGTTTTTCGCTGCGCATCAAGATCGGCTACGAAAGCTTGCTGCAGCGCTGGTTGAAGCGGCCAGTGTGGGTGGCGGTGCTGGTGTTGCCGCTTATCGCGGTCGGCGCGCTTGCCTTCGGGCAGGTCGGTACCGGCTTCATGCCTGCGATGGACGAAGGCGGCTTTACGTTCGATTACATTTCCAAGCCTGGCACATCGTTGGAAGAAACGGGCCGCCTGCTCAATCAGGTCGAAGCGATCATTCGCGCCAATCCGTACGTGGATACCTA
>NZ_DATJMN010000179.1:0-6743 GCF_035508675.1 Dyella sp. | reverse complement strand
AACAACTCGTCCACGGCGGCAAGGGCTGGCCGTTCGCGCGCGCTTCAATGATCGCGCCGGTCACCGCAACCACAGCATCCTGCTGGAAACGCAGCGTAGGGCCGGCCAGCGTGATCTCCAGCGCCGCCTCGCCATGGCGGTTGCCGACCAGGGCATTGGCCAGCCGCCATGACGGCTCGTCCATCGCACCCGCCCGGCCGACGCCGAGTGCGGCATAGCCGCGGCGCCCCGCATCTTGCAGGCTGCTCAGCACACCGGGTTTGATGACCTCGATGTTCATGCGTCTGCGGCAAGCCGTCGATACTCGCCCTCGTCAATCGCCCGAAAGCGGACGCCATCGCCCGGCTGGAGGAGCGACGGCGAATCTGCCGTCACATCGAACAATCGCAACGGCGTACGGCCGATCAGCTGCCACCCGCCAGGAAGCGCCTGCGGATAGATGCCGGTCTGCTGCCCGCCGATGGCCACACTCCCGGCCGGCACGCGCCTGCGCGGACTGCCCCGCCGTGGCATGGCCAGCGCAGGGTCGAGACCGAGCAGATAAGGAAACCCGGGGGCGAATCCCAGCATGGCCACGCGGTACGGCACGCCGGTATGACGTGCGACGACCTCTTCCGGCGAAAACTGCGCATGTGCGGCGACATCGGGCAGATCTTCGCCCATATCGCCGCCGTAGCAGACTGGAATAACAACTTCACGCAACGCCGGCTCCAGCGCACTTGCCTGATGCACGGCCGCATCGATCGCATCGCGCAGGCGTCGCCCGGAAAAGCGTCCATCTTCATCCAGCCACTCCATCGGATCGAAGCGCAACAGCAGGCTGGCATAGGCTGACACGCATTCCACGCCCGCCATGCTTGCTTGCAGCCTCACAGCCGCCGCGTGGACGCGAGCGTTCACCGCAACATCAATGGTTGCACCGAAACGCAAGAGCCATGCATCTTCGGCCAGCGCTTCGGCCTGGATCTGCGGCTCGGCTTGCGGCATGCGTTCAATCCCTTCAGTTTGGGTGGATGACTTTAAGGCAACACTCGCCTCGCCGTCGTCGCCGGCTTCAGCGCCGCTTCCGGCCGATCTTCCCTCGCCGTGCGCACGCAGCCCCAATGCTATGCTTGCGTACTCTTCAAGCTTTGTCTTGACCTGCCTGGCTTCACCACCCATCCTCCGCGCTCACCTCCGCATCCAGCATCCGCATGAGCAGTCGCTACAACGCCGCCGACATCGAAGTCCTCTCCGGTCTTGACCCGGTCAAACGCCGGCCGGGCATGTATACCGACACCACCCGCCCAAACCACCTGGCGCAGGAGGTGGTCGACAACTCGGTCGACGAGGCGCTCGCCGGCCACGCCAAATCGATCGAAGTGATCGTGCATACCGACGGCTCGGTGGAAGTGAGCGACGACGGCCGTGGCATGCCGGTGGACATCCACCCGGAAGAAGGCATTCCCGGCGTCGAGCTGATCCTCACGCGCCTGCATGCGGGCGGCAAGTTCTCCGGCAAGAACTACAACTTCTCCGGCGGCCTGCACGGTGTGGGCGTGTCGGTGGTGAATGCACTGTCGAACAAGGTGGAAGTGACCATCCGCCGCGACGGCAACGAATACCGCATGACGTTCGCCAACGGCGACCGCGCCAGCCCGCTGGAAACCATCGGCACGGTGCCGAAGAAGAAAACCGGCACCACCGTGCGTTTCTGGGCGGACCCGAAATACTTCGACTCACCGAAGATCTCGCTCTCCAAGCTCAAGCATCTGCTGCGCGCCAAGGCGGTACTGTGCGCCGGCCTCAATGTGAAGCTCACCGACGAAGCCAGCGGCGAGGTCAGCGAGTGGTATTACGAGGACGGCCTGCGCGACTACCTGCGCGGCGAACTCGATGGCGCCGAATGCCTGCCGGCCGAGTTGTTCGTGCATCACGTGGCGCGCGAGACCGAAGGTCTCGATGTCGCCTTGGCCTGGCTGCCGGAAGGCGAGCTGGTGCAGGAAAGCTACGTGAACCTGATTCCCACCGTGCAGGGCGGCACCCACGTCAACGGCCTGCGCAGCGGACTCACCAATGCAGTGCGCGAATTTTGCGATATCCGCAACCTGCTGCCGCGCGGCGTGAAACTGGCGCCGGAAGATGTGTGGGAGCGGCTGGCCTTCGTGCTCTCGGCAAAACTGCAGGATCCACAGTTTGCCGGCCAGACCAAGGAGCGCCTTTCCTCGCGCAATGCTGCCGCGCTGGTGGAAAGCGTGGTGCATGACGCCTTCAGTCTCTGGCTGAACCAGCACGTCGATCTCGGCGAGCGCATCGCGCAACTGGCGATCGAGCGTGCCAGCGCACGCTTGAAGGCGGCCAAGCAAGTGGTGCGCAAGAAGATCACCCAAGGCCCTGCCCTGCCGGGCAAGCTGGCCGATTGCACCGCCACCGACCTCACCCGCACCGAGCTGTTCCTGGTGGAAGGCGATTCGGCCGGCGGCAGTGCCAAGCAAGCGCGCGACAAGGACTTCCAGGCGATCCTGCCGCTGCGCGGCAAGATCCTCAACACCTGGGAAGTGGAATCCACCTCGGTGCTCGCTTCGGAAGAAGTGCACAACCTGGCGGTGGCGATCGGCTGCGATCCGGGCAAGGATGATCTTTCCGGCCTGCGCTACGGCAAAGTGGTGATCCTGGCCGACGCCGACTCCGATGGCCTGCATATCGCCACCCTGCTTAGCGCGCTGTTCCTGCGCCACTTCCCGGCCCTGGTGCGCGAAGGCCACGTGTTCGTGGCGATGCCGCCGCTGTTCCGCGTCGACGTCGGCAAGCAGGTGTTCTATTGCCTGGACGAAAACGAAAAGCAGGCCATGCTGCAGAAAGTCGAGCGCGAGAAGATGAAGGGCCAGGTCACCGTCACCCGCTTCAAGGGCCTGGGCGAAATGAATCCCGCGCAGCTGCGCGAATCCACCATCCACCCCGACACCCGCCGCCTGGTGCAGCTGACCGTGGAAGATAACGACGGCACCGCCAAGCTGATGGATATGCTGCTGGCGAAGAAGCGCGCATCGGATCGCAAAAGCTGGCTGGAAGAGAAAGGCGACCTGGCTACACTGGAAGTCTGAATCCCGCCGCGGCGTTCGCCTGCACGAACGCGTGGCATCCGCCCAATAGGGGTGCTAGCAAAGCTCGAACACAATGCGCCGCCATAAGCGGCGCATTTTTTATGCGCACATGGACAGGCGCATTTGGCATGAAGAAGTACTTGAGAGGGTGGCTGGCGCTGCTCGTTCTGGCTGGCGCGGGCTGCAAGCCTACGCCGCCCGTCAATGGCCACATCGTGCCCGAAGCAAAACTCACCAAAGGGCAACTCGTCCAGTCCGATCCCAATCGCATGGCCAACCTCGAGCTACGCAACAATCTCGATGCGCTGTATCTGCTGATGGACAAGCTCTACAAGCGCAACCCTTCGGAATGGAAAAAAGGCGGCGCGCCCAGCCGCGAAGAAGCCGAAGCGCGGGTCCGCAACGCCATCGACCAGCACACCCCGCTGGCTGGTCTGGACGCGCGCGACACCAAAGCCATGCAGCTGGCGTTCGATCCGCATTTCAAGGGCGACCGCATCGCCACGCTGATCTACGGCCTGGGCGACATGCTGATTACCGCGCACGGCGGCAAACGCGTGCTGTACCTGATCGACGGGCTCGACGCGCAACGCGTCTACAACGCCGCCCGCAACGTGGAAATTGCCATGTGGCTGCTGTCGCAGCGCAAGGACAACGCCGGCCATCCGCTGCTGCTTTCCAATGCACTATCCGAAGAGGGACAAAACCTCAGCTTCGAACGTCTATTCGGCGGCATCATCGGGCGCACCGACCTGGTGGCGGAATTCACCGCCGAAAAGTACCGCCGCGCGGTGATCGACTATGGGCAAAGCTTTTTCGGCGGGCAGTTCCTGCAATTCCTGCCGGTGAGCGAGGTCGCCGGCGCGGCGTCTTCCCTCTAGTGTCGCATCGGCGCTATGGTGACGCCCGGTTTCCACCGGATCGGGCTTATGTCGTTGCTACCTCCCTTCGACCTCAAGCGCTGGATCGACGAGCACCGCCACTTGCTCAAGCCGCCCGTCGGCAACAAGTGCATCGTCGATGGCGATTTCATCGTGATGATCGTCGGCGGCCCGAACGCCCGCACCGACTATCACTACGACGAAGGCCCCGAGTTCTTCTACCAGATCGAAGGCGAGATGGTGCTCAAGGTCCAGGACGACGGCGTCGCCCGCGATAGTCCCATCCGCGCCGGTGAAATTTTCTACCTGCCGCCACGCGTACCGCATTCACCGCAGCGCGTGCCCGACTCGATCGGCATGGTGATCGAGCGCCGCCGGCTTGCGCATGAGAAAGATGGCTTACTGTGGTTCTGCGAGCGCTGCAATCACAAGCTGTATGAGGAATATTTCACCCTGCAAAGCATCGAGACGGATTTTCCGCCGGTGTTCGATCGCTTTTATGCCTCCCGCGAAGCGCGCACCTGCAAGGCGTGCGGCCATCTCAATCCCGCACCGGCGCGTTACGGCTAAGGGAAGCAGGTCGCGCCAGCCACTTGAGCGCCATGCGGCGCAGCGACTCGTCCGTGTCATGCTTTTCGGCCAGGTCGCGTATCGCCACCCAGGCAAGCTCCAGCGATTCATCGCTGATGCTGAAAGCTTCGCTCTCTCCTGCGCGCACCACATAGCGCACGTCATAGTGCCAATGTCCCGGTTCGTGCTTGCGCTCCGGTATCCAGTGCCGGTCGACGTCGAAAATGGCCGGTTCGACGGTCAGCCCATGCAAGCCTGATTCTTCTTCCGCCTCGCGCAAGGCCACCGCGGCCAGGTCGCTATCGCCATCGGCATGTCCGCCCAACTGCAACCAGCGCTGCAGCTTGCGGTGATGCGTCAGTAGCACGCGTTCGCCATCGCCGCTCACCAGCCAGGCCGAACCCGTGAAATGGCCTGAGGCATGCTCGCGATCGAACGGGCGCTCTGCCTGTTGCAAAAATGCCAGACACGCGGCGGCGTGTGGATCGCCAGGAAACGCTTCCGCATAGCGGTTCAAGGTCTGCTGCAAGCTCACGCACATCCTCCTAAATGAACCCATGGCTTCACGGGGCAGATTTTAAAAGTAATTCAATAGATCGGCTGCAAAGCCTTCTTTAGTTTCGATCGTGTGTCGGTGCCCGCCTACTGCGCCTTCCTATTCCTTCACACGAGCGAGACTTCCGATGAAACGACCCGGCCTGAAACGCACGACTTTTGCCCTGCTGTTCGCTTCCGCTGGCTGGTGCGCACACGCCAGCGCCGCGGACTCGGATATCAACTTCACCGGACCGCTGCTGACGCCCAGCCCCAACGTCGCCCCCAAAGGCACCTGGCTCATCGAACCCTACCTTATGTATTACAAGAGTGCGGATGCCTACAACGACCAAGGGGATACCCGGCCCAAGTCGAACAGCGTCCGCCAATGGCAAACCCTGGTACCGATCTTCTACAGCGTCACCGACCGTTTCATGCTGACCGCGTCCGTCGGTGCGGCGCACGCCATGTCCGGTGGCATGCACACCGATGGCTGGGGCGCCACCGACACCTCCATCGGCGGCCAATATCAGTTGCTCGCACACAACGAAGAACGCACCAGCCCGGCGCTGTCCGTGCGTTACACGCACCGGTTCCCCACCGGGGCTTACGACGAACTCAACGAAAACCCGCTCAATGCCACCGGCAACGGTGCGCATGTCGACAGCTTCTCGCTGCTGGCACAGCAATACGTCTGGTTGCCCAACGGTCGGCCCCTGCGCTTCCGTGCGTCGATGTCCTACTCGTTGCCGCCCAGCCGCGTCGATGTAAAAGGCGCCAGTGCTTACGGTACGCCGCAGGATTTTCGCGGCGGCATTCGACTGGGCAACGCGTTCGGCATTTCCACCGCCGTGGAATACAGCATCGATTCCAAGTGGGCGCTTGCCCTGGACCTGGCCTACAACCGCACATCCGCTTCGCAACTGACTGGCGTGCAGGGCAAAGGCGAAAACACCTCTACGTTTGCGCGGCGCGATCCAGCGCAGCACGTCTATAGCCTGGCGCCCGCCGTGGAGTACAACTTCAATGATCGTTTCGGTCTGATTGCCGGCGTGCAATTCAGCTTTGCGGGTCGCAACAACGATGCGTTCGTCACCCCTATGGCGGCCTTCAACATGGTGTTCTGAAGGACCGCGGTGGCAGAAAACGCAAGTGCCATCCGGCGTCGGACAAGCGATGTCGGACTGTTTCAAATCCCGTGATTTCAACTGCAATGCAGCTTGTACCACGGCCCTCCGCTGGGCTATGGTTCGTCGATGCCTCGGACCCTTGAGCTGATTCTTAGGTGTCAATGAAGCGAGGCGCACGTTCTCACGGGGTCCACTCAATGCTATTCAAACGCGTCAAGCCACTCGACCAGATTCTCGCCACGGCGGAAAAGAAAGGGCTCACCCGACAGCTCGGCGCATTCCAGCTCACCATGCTTGGCATGGGTGCGATCATCGGTACCGGTATCTTCGTGCTTACGGCCGAAGCCGGTCAGAAAGCCGGCCCCGGCATGATGATCTCGTTCGTGATCGCCGCCGTCGTCTGCGCGCTGGCTGCGCTGGCTTATGCAGAGCTCGCGTCGATGGTTCCGGTAGCCGGTTCCGCTTACACCTATACGTACGGCGTGCTGGGTGAAGGCTTGGCGTGGATCGTCGGATGGGCGCTGATTCTCGAATACACGATCGCC
>NZ_DATJMN010000178.1:0-9016 GCF_035508675.1 Dyella sp. | reverse complement strand
CAGCGTCGTCTGCGCAACGGCGGTACCTGGCGCGGTCCACAGTTGCACCACGCCGCCAGCCGCATTGCCGTAAAGCACCGAGAATGGGCCGCGTAGCACTTCCAGCCGGCCACCCATGTTCAGATCGAAATCGGAAATCTGGCCTTGCCCGTCCGGCAGGGTGGCGGGTATGCCGTCGACGAACAAGCGGATGCTGCGCACGCCGAAGCTTGAGCGTGCGCCGAATCCGCGGATCGAGAATTGTTCGTCCTGCGCGTAGTTCTGCCGGTCGCGGGCCAGTACGCCGGGTACGCCGACCAGCGCCTCGGAGAGGTTTACGCCGGGTTGCCCGGCGTTCGCCGGCGCGACGCTGGTAACGCTAAGTGCCGCGGGTATGTCGCGCGGATCGATCGTCAATCGGCTGACGCTTACATGCACGGTGGACAGCGTGTCGACGCGGGTTGCCGCACTGGCGGCGGCAGCATCCTGCGCCACTGCCTGGCACGTCGTCGCGCCCAGGCTTGCCGTACATCCCAGCAGCACGAAAGCGTGGCGTGCGCCACGATGCACAAGGGGCCTCATTGCTGGAGACTGACGCCTTCGCCGAGCATGTTCCGCACGACCAATGTGGTGCAGGCCATGCCGATTGAGGGGAAACGCCGCTGCATCTGCACACCTCGTTGATTTTTCGACGCGAAGGCCGTGTTTGGGTCGCCCGATGTTACGGCAAGTTGCACCACGGCAGGCGAGCTTCCTTGGCGGTGAGCCCCGGATCAAGTCCGGGGCTCACCGCCAACTTACAGCTTCACGCCTACGATTCCCTTTGCTTCGCGGCAAACTGGTCATACGCTTCCACCGCTTGCGCCGCGTACATCACGCTTGGGCCGGCTCCCATATAGATCGCCATGCCCATCGTCTCCATGATTTCATCGCGCGTGGCGCCGCGCTTCACGGCCGCTTCCGCGTGAAAGGCGACGCAGGCGTCGCAGCGAATGGCGACGGCAATGCCTAGCGCAAGCAATTCCTTGGTTTTCGCATCCAGCGCTTTGGGCGCCAGCGCTGCCTTGGCGAGTGCGGAGAAGGCGCTCATCGTATCGGGTGTTCCCGTGCGCATCTCCTTGAGTATCTCCGACAGGTCCTTGGTCATTTCGGGCCATTGCTTGTACATGATCGTTCTCTTTGCAAATGAAAGGGCTGGTCATAGCGAGTGCGACCGCACCCAGCGAGCCAGGGCTTCGGCGCTTTGCGCGCCCGCGATCCGGTCGATGACCTTGCCGCGATGGATCAGCAACAACGTAGGAATGCTGCGGATGCCATAGTGGTTTGCGGTGGCTTGCGCCTGGTCGGTGTCGAGTTTGAGCAGACGGACGTGCGGTTCGAGCAGGGCGGCGGCGCGCTCGAAGTGCGGCGCCATCATCCGGCACGGTCCGCACCATGGCGCCCACATGTCGACCAGCAGCGGCAGGTCGTCCAAGCGTACATGTGCCTGGAATGCAGCCTCATCCACCTCCAACGGATGGCCTGCAAACAAGGGGCGATGGCAGTGGCCGCAATGGGCCAGTTCGGTCAGGCGCTCGGGAGGAACGCGGTTGACCTTGCTGCAGGCGGCACAAAGCACGTGGATGAAAGGCTCTTGTCGAGCAGACGTCGGAGCGGCCATGTCAGGTGACCTCCGTGGGTCGAGGATGCATTTTTTGAAGTGCGCGCCGGACCAACTCGGTCTTGATCGCATCATTGGGGCCTAGCACCAAGATCCCTACGCAGCCGGCCATCGACAGGCTTTGCCACAACGGCAGCGCTTGCAAGCGCCCCAATCCGAACCAGCCGACCAGGATGCCGACGAGTGCGCCTGCTGCGAGCGATGCCATCAGCGTGGTGCTCGGCCGCGACCTCCAGAAGGCGCGGCGCTCCCGAATGGAAAGCAGCGAAAACAGCGCGAAAAACAGCAGCAACTGGAACGTGAAGGTGAGTAGCCGGCCATCCTTCTGCGCCAGCCCAAACGCATGCCAACCAAACGCCAGCAGGCCGAGTGACTCGACCAGCATCAACAGGCCAAGCACTACCGAGACACCGATCAAGGGTGTGATGTTCCATGTCTCCGGCGTACGCGAGGCTTCGACGTGATCGGTCGCCAAGGCCACTTTGACGAAGTCGGTAAGCAGCACCACCAGCAGCATGCCCAGCGCGGAAATCACGAAACGCCCGGTGACCAGAAACGCCACCACGATCAACCCGGCCTTGAGAATCGTGTCGGCGACCTTGTTGACGATCCAGGTGAGCACGCGCTGGTAAATAGCGCGGCCGGTCTGCACCAGCGCGACGATATTGGCCAGTCCTTCGGTGGTGAGCACCGCGCTGGCGGTGGCTTTGGCGACGTCGGTCGCGCCGCTGACAGCGATGCCGACTTCGGCCTGTTTCAACGCAGGCGCATCGTTCACGCCGTCGCCGGTCATGCCTACCACGCGGCCGGCCGCTTGCAGGCTGGTCACCACGCGGTATTTGTCTTCGGGGAAAACCTCGGCAAAACCATCGGCACGAGTGATCAGCTCCGCTGCCCGCGCACTGGAAAGCGCGCGAAGATCCGGCGCGCGCAGCACCTCGCCAAGGCCCAGTTCGTGGGCAATTTCCTGCCCGACCGGCCGCGCGTCGCCGGTGAGCATCTTGACGTCGACATGCAGTGCATGCAGTTGCTCGATCAGATGGCGCGAATCCGCCCGCGGTGCATCGTGCAGATAGGCCAGCCCCACCAGCTTCGGTGGCGCCGAATCGTCCGCACACCCGACAGCGAGCGTGCGAATGCCTTTCAAGGCTTGCTCGCGAGCGGCCGATCGCAGCGTATCCAGCGTGCCGGCATTGAGCCCGGCCGCTTGCGCCACGGTGCGCAGCGCGCCCTTGATACATCTCAGCTTGCCGTTTGGCGTTTCGATGGTGGCTTGCGTACAGCGCGTGGCAGCGGAAAACGGAACGAAGGAAAGCACGCGCGCATCGGCCGTCAGCAAATTGCGCTCCCTGGCGGCCTGCAGAAACGCCAAATCGATCGGGTCGTAGTCGGCGGCGTTGGAGGCGAGCGCGCCGATGCGTATCACGTCATTGCCGGAAAACCCGGCTTGCGGCAGCGCGTCCACCAGGCTGAGCCGGTTGAGCGTCAGCGTGCCGGTCTTGTCGGCGCACAACACGTTCATGGTGGCGGCGTCTTCCACCGCGCCAAGGCGCGTGATCAGCACGCCCTTGTGCGCAAGTTCCATCGAGCCCAGCGCCGTGCTCACCGTGAACATCACCGGCAGCGCGACCGGAATGGCGCTCATCAGCACCACCAGCGCCACCGGCAGGGTTTGCGCCAGCGGTACGCCGCGCAGCAGGGCGACGACCAGCGTGAGCGCCACCACGGAGCCAACGATGATGAGCAGCCACTTGACCACGCGCCCGATCACATCGTTGACATGCAAGCGCGGCTGCGCATCTTCCACCAGTTGGGCGGTGCGGCCGAAACGCGTGCCAACACCCGTTGCCGTGACGACGCCGCTGGCTTCGCCCTGGCTGGCGACCGAACCGGAATACAGCATGTCGTCGGGCTTCTTTTCGATGGTTTGCGATTCGCCGGTCAGCGCAGATTGATCCGCTTTCACGTCGCCTTCGATGATGCGCAGATCGGCCGGCACGAAATCGCCGGCACGCACGCGCACGACGTCGCCGCATACGATTTCCGCGGCAGGAATCGGGCGCCACACGCCATCGCGCAAGACCCTGGCCAGCACGTTGAGCCGCTGCCGCAATGCCGCCAAGGCATCGGCGGCATGCTGCTCCTGCAGAAAGCTGAGCAAGGCATTGATGACCAGCAGCAACAGCGCCATCCACACGTCGTCGTACTTCTTCAGTACCAGGGAAAGCAAGGCGACCAGCTCGATCATCCACGCCGAGATGCCCCAGAATTTCTTGAGCAGCAGCCACGGCGGATGCTGCTTTTTTCGTGCGATCTCGTTGGCGCCATCGCGCTTCAGCCGGATCGCCGCTTCTGCCGACGACAGGCCGCGTTCGCGGCTGGAGCCCAGCGCGGCGAGTTCTTCGGTGGCGGTTCGTGCGGCTTCCATCACGGGTGCCTGTTTGGTCGTGGCGGAAATATCTTTCTGCCGATGAGGATCGCAGGCTGGGATGAAATCCCAGCTTTGTCGTGGTTCTTGATGCTGGGATTTCATCCCAGCCTACTTGCACACCAGTACCGGCAAATGGCCGTGAATCAAGACTCTTTGCGTTTCGCTGCCGAGCAGCTGCGCCTTGATGCCCTTGCGCCCGAACGCGCCCATCACGATCAGGTCGCAGTGCAGTCGGTCGGCGGTGCGGATGATCTCCTCGTGCGGTGCTTTGCCGGTGACGCACACGGTGTCGCACGTCACGTCGTGGGTGTTGGCGACGATCTGCACGAAACGCAAATGCGCATTGGCGATGCCATGGCCGTGTGGATGGGCGGTTTGATGGGTTGCCGCGGCTTGCGGCGTGGGCGCGTCGTCCGGTGCGAGCACGGTCATGCCGGTTACTTCCGCGTGCAGCGACCGGGCCAGTTGCACGCCGGTTTTCACTGCCGATTCGGCGTGCGCCGATCCGTCGGTGGCCAGTAGCAGATGCTTGAACATGATCGCTCCCTCAGGCGTCGCGTGGTGTTTGCGCCTGGCGCGACAGCCAGGCGTAGTACAGCAGCGGAATCACCAGCAGCGTCAGGATCGTCGACACCAGGATGCCGAAGATCAGCGACACTGCCAGTCCTTGAAAAATCGGGTCGTCGAGGATGAAGAAGCCGCCCGCCATCGCCGCCACGCCGGTCAGCACGATCGGCTTGGCGCGTACGGCGGCGGCTTCGATCACGGCTTCTTCCGGCCGCCGGCCTGCGGCGAGTGCGTGGTTGATGAAATTGATCAACAGGATCGAATTGCGCACGATGATGCCGGCCAGCGCGATCATGCCGATCATCGAGGTGGCGGTGTACTGCGCACCCAGTAGCGCATGGCCGGGCATCACGCCGATCACGGTCAGCGGAATCGGCGCCATGATGATCAGCGGCACGACATAGCTTTTGAACTGGCCCACCACCAGCAGGTAGATCAGCAGCAGGCCCACCGAATAGGCCAGCCCCATGTCGCGGAAGGTTTCATACGTGATCTGCCATTCGCCGTCCCATTTGATCGCCAGGCCGCTCGTATCCTGCGGCTGCGCGATGAAGTGCTGGTCGACGGTCTGGCCCAGCACTTTTTCGCGTCGCAATCTGCCGACCATCTTGAACATGCCGTACAGCGGGCTGTCGGTGGCGCCGGCATCGTCGCCGACCACGTAGGCATACGGCAGCAGGTCCTTGTGATAGATGGCCTTTTCCCGCTCGTCCGTGCGTACGTTGACCACTTCGGACAGCGGCACCAGCGCGCCGTACGATGCCGGAGCATGCGGTACGAACAGTTGCGCGAACGTTGTCACGGGTGTCGGCGCCATGCCGTGCGCGCGGATACGCAGCGCCAACAATTGCGCAAGCGATGCCTGGTCGCCTGCCGGCAAGCGCAGGCGCACCGGCACGGCGTATTTGGCGTGGCCATCCATCAGATAGGTGGCGTCGTCGCCGGACAGGGCGGTGCGCAACGCCTGTGCGATATCGGCCTGGCTGAGGCCGAGCTCGGTCGCGCGCTGGCGATCCACCGTCACGACGTTGCGTGGCGCATCGGCTTCCACGCTGCTGTCGATGTCCACGATGTCAGGCGTGCTGGCAAACATGTTCCTAAGGCGCCGCGCTGCCTTGCGCACCATGTCGTCATCGGGGCCATACACTTCGGCCACGATCGGCGCCAATACTGGCGGGCCGGGCGGTACTTCCACGACTTTTATCGCGGCGCCGTAGCGCGCGCCGATCTTCGCCAGCATCGGCCGCGCCGCCAGCGCGATCGCGTGGCTTTGCCGGTTGCGCAGTGCCTTGTCGAGCAGATTCACTTGCAGGTCACCCACCAGCGGCCCGCTGCGCAGGTAGTACTGGCGTACCAGGCCGTTGAAGGTGATCGGCGCGGCAGCGCCGGCGTAGCCTTGCCAGTCCTTCACCTCGGGAATGGTCGACACGGCCTGCGCCAGTTCGGCCAGCACGCGGTTGGTGCGTTCCAGCGTGCTGCCGGCGGGCATGTCCACCACCACCTGGAATTCGGATTTGTTGTCGAACGGCAGCATCTTCAGCACCACCGCTTTCACCAAGACCAGTCCGGCCGCTGCTATTACTAGCAGGCCCATGGCTGCGAACAGCAGCTTACGCCGGCGCGGCGCGCGCGCACCACCGATGAAGGGAAACATCACTCGGTGGAACAGGCGGTGCAGCCGGCTACCGCCCGGCGCCTGCGCGGCTTCCGCAGGGTGGTGCGCATGCCGCAACAGCCGGAACGCAAGCCACGGCGTCACGATCAGCGCCACCGCCAGCGACAGCAGCATGCCGGCCGAGGCATTGATCGGAATCGGCCGCATGTACGGCCCCATCAGGCCGGAGACGAAGGCCATCGGCAGCAGCGCGGCGATGACCGTAAACGTGGCGAGGATGGTGGGGCCGCCTACCTCGCTTACCGCCGCGGGAATGGCCTCGCGCAGCGAGCCGCCCATGGCCATGTGCCGGTGGATGTTTTCAACCACCACGATGGCGTCGTCGACCAGGATGCCGATGGAAAAGATCAGCGCGAACAGCGATACGCGGTTGATGGTGAAACCCATCGCCCAGGAAGCGAACAAGGTCAGCATCAAGGTGACGATCACGGCGCTGCCCACCACGATGGCTTCGCGCCAGCCCAGTGCCAGCAGCACCAGCAGCACCACCGAAACGGTGGCGAAAATCAGTTTGTGAATAAGATGGTTTGCCTTGTCGGTGGCGGTCTGCCCATAGTCGCGCGTGACCTCGACATGCACGCCGGCCGGTATCACCACGCCTTGCAGGAATGCCAGGCGCGCCGCGATCGCCGTGGTGATGTCGGCGGCATTCGTGCCGGGTTTCTTGGCGATGGCGATGGTGACGGCCGGTGCCGAACCGCTGGCCGGGCCGCCCTTGCCGGGTGGTGTGCCGAACCATGCGTAGCTGCCCGGCAGATCGGCACCTTGATGGATGCGAGCCACGTCGGACAGGAACACCGGCTGCCCTTGCTTCAAGCCGATCACCAGGTTCGCCACATCGTCAGCGTTGGCGAGGAAGCTGCCGGCCGTCACCGGAATATCGGTGACGGCGGTGACGCGTTCGCCCGCTTGCGTCACCGTGTTCGCCGCCTGGAGGGCGCCGGAAATGTCGGTGATGGCCATGCCGTAGGAAGCGAGCTTGGTGGCATCCAGCTCCACCATCACGGCGCGTTCGGGTGCGCCGATGGTGTAGACGTCGCGCGTGCCAGGCACGCGCTTGAGTTCCGTTTCCAGCGTGTGCGCCACTTCACCGAGCTGGGTAGGCGTTTCGCCGGGGCGATCGCTCCATAGCGTCAGTGCCATCACCGGTACGTCATCGATGCCCATCGGCCGGATCAGCGGTGGCCCCACACCCAGGCCGCGCGGCACGAAATCCTGGTTCTGGAACACCTGGTTGTACAGCCGCACGATCGCCGTCTGGCGCGGCACGCCGACCTGGAATTCCACCGTGATGATGGCGATGCCGGGGCGGCTGACCGAATACACGTGCTTAATGCCTTCGATTTCCGACAGCTTCTGCTCCAGCGGAAACGCCACCAGATTCTCCACATCGTGCACGTCGGCGCCGGGGAAGGGCACCATCACGTTCGCCATGGTCACGTCGATCTGCGGTTCTTCTTCGCGCGGCGTGATCATCATCGCCGCCACGCCCAGCAGCAGCGCGGCGATGGCCAGGATCGGCGTGAGCGGTGAGGTGAGAAAACTGCGCGCGATGCGGCCGGAAAAGCCCAGCGGCGCACTCATGGCGCGGCTCCGCGGTGGCGCTCCACCAACTGGCGGCCGGCCGCGGCAGGATCGGTGGCGATGCGCTCGCCATCGTCCAGGCCGGCGAGTATCTCGACCTTGTTGTCGTCATGATGTCCGGTACGCACCTGCCGCAGTGCGATCTGGTTGTTACCGATCACGTACACGCCTTGCAGTTCGCCGCGTTGGACCAGTGCGCTGAGCGGCACCAGCAGGCGCCGTCCTTCACCCGTAGCGAACGCCACTTTCACCGTCATGCCGGGATAGAGGCCGGTGTGGTCGCCCGACATCTCCACGCGCACGGAAAAGCTGTGCGTCTCCGGATCGGCATACGGAAACACGGTGACCGAGGTGGCAGGAATACGCGCGGCATCGCCGCCCGGCAGGACAAATGCCGAGTGATAGCGACGGATGGCCTCCACCGCGCCCTGCGGTACTTGCACATTGACGCGCAAATCTTTCAGCGATGCGATGGCGATCAGCTGCTGGGGCACCGGCGGGCCGGCTTGCACCGACTCGCCCACTTGCACATAGCGGCGCGTGACGATGGCGTCGTACGGCGCGCGTACCACGGTGTAGTCTTCTTGCATGCCGACGTTGCGCCAATTGGCCTGCGCGGCAAGCAAGGCGGCATAAGCGCTATCGCGCTGCGCGAGTGCGGCATCGAGGCTGGCCTTGGCGATCAGTCCCTCCGCGGCGATCGCGGCGATGCGGTCGTAATTGATCTTCGCGTTGGCGTAGACGGCCTGGGCCGCCGTGATCTGTTCCTTTGCCGCCCGCGTGGCGGAGGATTGCTCCACGTTGCTGAAACGCACCAGCACTGCGCCGGCCGGAACCACATCGTCAACATCGTAAGGTAGCTCGACCACGCGCGCATTGGTTTGTGCGGACAGCACGGCGGAATGGATCGCTTCTACGGTGCCGTCCCAGATCTGTTCCTGCGGAGCGACTTGCGCATGCACGACCAGCGATGCGAGTGCGGGTGGGGTGGTTTGCGCGATCGGGTGCGGTTGCCGGTCGTCGCACGCGCTCAGTACGGTGGCTAGCAAGAGCAGGGCGAGGGTATGGACCCAAGTCCGTTGTAAGCTGATGTCTTCGCGCATGACTCGTCACGTGGCAG
>NZ_DATJMN010000177.1:0-6029 GCF_035508675.1 Dyella sp. | reverse complement strand
CTGCGCGCAACGGCTGCCGTCGTGACGGCTTCGGGCGTGGCCAGTCTCGGCGTCTCCCCATGCAGCGCGCACAGGGTTGTGTAGACCGTCAGCAAGCCGGGCCCGGACACGATGTGTTCAAATGCCACGTAACCGCCATTCGGCGCCAGGTGCGCGAGAATCTCGCGCTCGCGCACCGAATTTGGTGCGTAATCCATCTGCCCAGCTTCCGTCGTCAACACGAAGCCGCCGCCCGGACCAGGAACGTGCGCCGCCGCGCCCAGGCCGGTGCCCGGCCCGATCACCAAGGTCAGGCCACTGGCATGCGCGGCCGGCCCGCAAAGATGGCGACCGTCGTCGGCGAGCGAACCATCGAGCGCATACGCCAGCGCCTCGAAGTCATTCAGCACGGCGACCTCGTCCAGGCCCAGCGCATGGCGCAGCTGCGTCAGGTGGATGGGCCAGGCAAGGTTATCGTTCACCACCTCGTCGCCCATGATCTGGCCTGCGCACGCGAGCACGCAGTGCTTCACCGGAATCCGCCCCTCAGCGACGATAAAGGCCTGCAACAGTTCCGACAGCATCGGGAACTGCGCGCACGTGAAGACGCGGTACGCGATCGTTTCGAGGTCGCGGGCGTCGCCGGATGCAGCACGCATCAGCGCAACACGCGCATGCGTGCCGCCAATATCGGCCGCCAGAAACGGCAACGCCGTTATCCCCGCCACTCGATCCGAATGGTCAATCGCCACGTCCAGCCTACCCCCGGCATTGGAACTGTCATCAGGGTGTACCGTAATTGACACCGGTGTCAAGCGGTGGCGCATCAAGGCCGAAAGAGGCGGGCCTGGCGGGTGCGGAGGTTGGTGCAGATACGGAAAGGCAGAGATAGGGCGCGCACTGGTTCTTCATATGGGTCAGCATGCGGTACGCAATGCTTTGCAGCTGTTTCGAAAAAAAGTGGCGGCACGTATCGCGGCGCGATCCGCGCTGCATTACTTTTTTGCGTAAATCTGGCGCCTGCATCAGGGGGCAATGTAATGAAGCTAGCGCCGTCCATTGGGGCGAGTTGCACGCAGTGCTAATGGATCAACGTGGCGGGGATGAACCCATCGCCATCTCCATCGAGGTCGGAGATGCGGACGCAGTGTGCTCAGCCATCGGCACTTTTATTCCGAAGAGCGGCCGGCTATATATCGCTAATGTATCGCGAGACGGGATACAGCACTGCGGTCTGGTTGTAAATGAAGAGTCCTCATAAGGTTTGGTTGCGGCGACTGTGTCGGTAGAACAACGTAAGTTTAAGGACGGAATTGCCGAGAGTTCGGCATGGTGCGTGCCTGATGGGAAGTTTTAGTAAGGAACCAAAGGGGAAGTATGGAAACTCGCTTCGTCAAGGCCATCGCCTTATCGTTTTGTTTGTCTTCGATGTATGTCGCAACGACGTTGGCATCGACACCTGATACGCCACTGGAGCGCGCGGCATTGCGGGACTGGGTACGCCAGCAGTCTTCCTCCGACGGTTATCTGTTTGAATGCAAGGGTAGTGATGGCAAGTTCTTTACAACGCGCCTCCTGGGACCCGATTGCGTAGTGCATGAGCAATTAGGTCCCTACGTAGTTCTGTCAGATACGCCTAAAGCTGGCTGGCGGAAAGTCCAGGCGACAGCGCAGGCTGATTTCTATCTCGACAACAGCAGTTTTTCCTATATTGACGCACAAGCGGTGCCGAAACCGGGCGCCGGCGTGATGGCATGGCTAAAAATTGTCTATCACCAGCCGCGAGCTGTTGCGAACACTAAAAACAATGAAATGTTCACCACGCAGATCACGTCATTGAGCTATGGCTGCAAGCACAATATGGTGGATTACGGAATCGCTTGGTTATACGGTGCGGATGGAAAACTGGTTGGCGCGTACCTGCCGTTAACCCTCGTGGTGCAGCCGCAGAATCCCATGGCAGCGGCGTTAGCCTCTTTTTGCAAAGTCGGTCCCACGTAGATCAAGTCGCTCCGTGTGCATGAAGAAGTCGTTGATGATGGTCGCAATGGCTTGTGGCGCACCCTCGAAGCTGTAATGGCCGACACCGGGCCGGTCGTTTGAAGCGTCTGCTTCCGATCCATTTCTACCGGTCGTGCGCAAAATCTGGAACCGACAACGGCGCTCCCTTATTCATTCGAGCTGCTGCGCGTCTTCTTCAGTGCCCGGCGTTTGACGACCCGAGTGCAGCAAAGCGCCCGGCGATGAAATCCACGAGCGCACGAACCCGATTGGGAACGAAGCGCCCGCTAGGCAAGAGTGCATGCAACGGATACGGATCTGTCTCCCATTCGGTCAGTAGCCGCACCAGGTTGCCGCTTTGCAGATCGCGCCGTTGTTCGATCTCCGTCTTGAAGATGATTCCGGCTCCCGAAACGGCCCACTCGCGGGCCAGGGAGGCGTCATCCACGACGCGGTCGCCACTGATCCTTACCGTGGTCCATTGGCCGTTCTGACCGAAGCGCCAGGAATTGAACATACGTCCGCCGCGCATGAATGCGATGCAGTTGTGGTCCACCAGGTCTGTTGGCGTGCGTGGCGTACCGTGTCGACTCAAGTAGCTGGGAGAAGCGCTGAGGACAGGGTGTGCAAGCGAAAGTGGACGGGCCACGAGGCGGGAGTCGCTTAACTGACCGTACCGAATGGCCAGGTCCACTTCGTCTCGCAGCACGTCGAGCACGCGATCGCCCACATTGAGCGCCAGCTTCACGCCGGGATGAAGCTGCAAGAACTCATCAAACATTGGCACTAGCACGGTTCGAGCAAGGTCCGATGGTGCCGCGACACGCACGGTGCCCACGAGTGCGCCGTGTTCGGCGTCGAGTTGGGATTCTCCCTCTGCAAGCAGCTCGAACGCGCGCTGGGCGTACTCCAGAAGGATTTGACCTGACGGCGTGAGCCGCATGGCACGTGTGGAACGTTCAAAAAGCCGGGTTCCCAGCTGTGCCTCGAGCCGCTTGAGCGTCGCACTTGCGGCCGCCGGCGTGATGCCGAGTGCTCGCGCAGCCGCGGTCAACGAGCCTTGGCTGACCGTGAGCAGCAACACTTGAAGGTCATTTACATTTTCAATTCTGGTTTGAAAGTGAAACATCGGAAGGTCGTCTTATCAATTTTAGGGATATTACCTACATTGCCTTCCATCGGCATCACTTAAGCCCTGGAAGGAAAGAGCGCCATGAAAGCTGTTGGTTATCGCAAGAGCCTGCCCATCAACGCGCCCAAGGCGCTCGAGGACGTGGAGCTGCCCGCGCCGCTGCCCGGTCCGAATGACCTGCTCGTGCGCGTGCACGCCGTCTCGGTCAATCCGGTCGACACCAAGGTTCGCGCCGGCAGCGCGCCTGCTGCCGGCGAGGTCAAGGTGCTCGGCTGGGATGCCGTCGGCGTGGTCGAAGCCGTTGGTGCGCAGGCCAGTGGCTTTGCGGTCGGCGACCGCGTCTGGTACGCCGGCTCGATCAAGCGCCCGGGTGCCAACAGCGAGCGGCATGCGGTGGACGCGCGCATCGTTTCCAGGGCGCCCAAGTCGCTTTCGGATGCGCAAGCCGCGGCGCTGCCGCTGACGGCCATCACCGCGTGGGAGTTGCTGTTCGATCGGCTGCGCATGGCCCAAGGCGGTGGCGAAGGCCAGACGCTGATGGTCGTAGGCGGCGCCGGCGGTGTAGGCTCGATCCTGATCCAGCTGGCTCGGCAGCTGACCAAGCTGCGCGTGATCGCCACGGCGTCGCGCCGCGAGTCGCGTGAATGGTGCCTGGAGCTGGGCGCGCACGCGGTCATCGATCACTCCCAGCCGCTGTCGCAGGCGCTGCGCTCGGCCGGCATCGAGCAGGTCGACTACGTGGCCTCGCTCACGCAGACCGGCGCGCACTACCAAGAGATCATCCAAAGCCTGAAGCCGCAGGGTGCGCTGGCCGTCATCGACGACATGGAAGGACTGGATCCGATCGCGCTCAAGAGCAAGTCGCTGTCGCTGCATTGGGAGCTGATGTTCACGCGCTCCATGTTCGAGACGCCCGACATGCAAGAGCAGGGCGTACTGCTGGGGCGCGTGGCTGAGCTGGTCGACGCCGGCCGCGTCAAGACGACCGCCAACGCCGTCTTCGGCCGCATCAACGCAGAGAACCTGATTCGCGCGCACGCGCTGATCGAAAGCGGCAAGGCCGTGGGCAAGATCGTGCTCGAAGGTTTTTGATTTCAAGCGCAGCTCGAACGAGCACCCAAGCGCAGCACTCCGATTCTTTCATCCCTACGCCAACTTCATTTCAAGGAAACTCGTCATGTCCCGAAGCAACCCTATCCAAGTCCAAACCAAGGCTTCCATCACCCGCGACAGCGCGCTGGCACTGGCCATTGCCGCGCGCGATGCGGCCACCAAGATCGGCCTGAACCTCGCCATTGCGGTCACGGATGAAGGCGGCCACCTGATCGCCTTCGAGCGCGCCGACGCCACGCCCTTCCTGGCCGCCGAAGTGGCCATCGACAAGGCCTGGACTGCCGCATCCTTCGGTCTGGACACGATGGTCTGGAACCAGGTCGTCGCCCAGCCGGCCACGGCTCCGCTGGCCAACCATCCACGTGTCATGGCTGTGGGCGGCGGTGTTCCCATCGTGCTGGACGGTCGTGTGGTCGGCGGCATCGGCATCTCCGGTGGCACCGCGCAGCAAGACCACGACGTGGCTGCGGCCGCGCTCAAGGCCGCTGGTTTCGAGGTCGCCCCATGAACGCGACCATTTCCAGGCGCGACGCCGGCGTCGTGTCGGCTGCGGTGGCGCTGGCGGCCTCCATGGAGGGTAGGGCGGCCGCTGATGCCGATGTCGCTTCTGCCGCGGTTGACCTCTACGCGCGGATGAGTGCACGGGATCTGGCTGGCGTCCTTCGCTACATTCCTACCGCCGGATTCACCGAGATCGGCCCATCGGCATCTTCGGTGCACGTCCTGAAGCCTGCAGCGTTTGAGGCGTTGTTCGATTCGGATGCGGTGATCAAGCTCCGTGCTGAAGACGTAAGCGTCCAAAGCTTCGCTAGCACTGCAGTCGTAACGGGCGTACGTGTTGGTTCGGTAGGCTCGAAGGACAAGCCGTCTACTGAGCTTCGGGCGCCATTTACGATGGTGTGGAGCAGCGACAATGGTAGCTGGCAGCTGCGACATATCCATCTGTCTTTCTGAGACAGTGTGCGATGTGGCAACACCGTGATAGGCGGAGACCGAACAGGCGTGGACATTGCCGGCATAGCGAATATCTCGGTAGATTGCAGTCGCTACAGGTATGGGGAGATATCAATGGATGCTTTGGACACGCTGCCGGGCGCCTCGGAGCTCATGACAAGAGCTGATGCCTACCGGGCAATGCTGCATCTCATCAAGTACTAATACCGATTCGGCGATGAATATCGAATCGGGGCGATGCTTGGAGATTTGTCCCTTGGGGTTTTGGAGGATGGCATGGCCGGCGACTCGGGTGCCTGGGAGCTGTGGCTCGATGCTATCGCCGGCAAGCATCCGCAACCCGATTGAGCATTGCAGACGTACGTTTCGATGGCGGACGGTTCAGAAGTTGGATAAAGTTCCAGACGCTTATTACGTTAGGGGCTGCGCTCGGCAAGTGCGCGCAGATGTCTACTTCACCAAACAGGCCCAGCGATACGCTGTGGGAGCCATGGCTGCCGACAGCATACGTGGCAAAACACGTGAAGTCTTGATGCGCAAAAGGGGGAGTCATGGATTTCGACGAAATGAATAATTTCTTGAGCCATCACAAAGTAGGAGAGCAAGACATTAGGGTACGCATACGAAAGCGCAGCTTGGAGTCCAGGGAAAGGCGAGTGCTAGGCACATTATCCTGTGCATACGGATTCGACCTGTTTGTTCTATGCATGGGTTTGGTAGGAACCATCACAGAAGCGGGCTCCATGCAACGTGCGCAGTTTGCGTCCATCGTTGGAGGCTTGGGCATGGCGATGCTTGTTTTGGGCTTGGCCATCTATCGGATGTGGCGAAATCCGCCTCCTTCGCCCAT
>NZ_DATJMN010000176.1:0-15149 GCF_035508675.1 Dyella sp. | reverse complement strand
CCGAACGACCACGTCAACTACGGGCAGAGCTCGAACGACGTGATCCCCACCGCCATCCACGTCAGCGCCACACTCACCGCGCACGAAGAACTGCTGCCGGCGCTGAAGCACCTCAAGCGCGTCATCGATCGCCGCGCCGGCGAATTGCGCAACGTGCCCAAGACGGGACGCACGCATCTGATGGACGCGATGCCGGTGACCTTCGGCCAGGAACTTTCGGGTTGGTCGGCGCAGATCGAATCGGCCATCGAACGCATCAGCGATAGCCTGCATCGCATGCGGCAACTGCCGCTGGGCGGCACGGCGGTCGGAACCGGCATCAATGCCGATCCGAAATTCGGCCCGAGCGTGGCGCGCGAATTGAAGAAACTCACGGACGTGCGTTTCGATTCAGCCGTCAACTATTTCGAGGGCATGGCTGCGCAAGATGCTGCAGTGGAGCTGTCCGGCCAGTTGAAGACGCTGGCGGTGGCGCTGATGAAGATCGCCAACGATTTGCGCTGGATGAACTCAGGTCCCCTGGCCGGCCTGGGTGAGATCGAGCTGCCGGCGCTGCAGCCGGGTTCGTCGATCATGCCGGGCAAGGTGAATCCGGTGATTCCCGAAGCCACTGCCATGGTGGCAGCGCAAGTGATCGGCAACGATGCCGCCATCACGGTGGCCGGCCAATCGGGCAATTTCCAGCTCAACGTGATGCTGCCGTTGATCGCCTACAACCTGCTGCAATCCATCCATATTCTGGCGAATGTCGTGCGTTTACTGGCCGACAAGGCGATGGCAGGTTTCCGTGTGAATACCGAACGCGTGAACCAGGCACTGGCGATGAATCCGATTCTGGTCACCGCCTTGAATCCGGTGATCGGCTATGAAAAGGGCGCGGCGATCGCCAAACAGGCCTACAAGGAAAAGCGTCCCATCATGGATGTGGCGGTGGAGCAATCGGGGCTTTCCAAGGAGGAACTGAAGAAGCTGCTCGATCCGCGGGTATTGACCAAGGGCGGCATTCACGATGGCGGCTGAGACGACCGCGTAGGCTGGGATGAAATCCCAGCATCCCGAACCCGAGAAAGCTGGGTTTCCCAACCCAGCCTACAGCTCCGGAGTCAGTCGTTCTTGTTCTTCCTGCAACCCTCGACGTCGTCGCTGCTGACGACGTCCGCATACGGCTTGAACGCCGGCAAGCTTGCGGCCAATTGGTCCTGGCTGTTCTTGACGCCGCCGAGATCGGTGCAAATTTTCAATGCCGCTTCTTTCAACGGCTTGGTCTTTGCGTCGATATCCTGCTGGATCTTGCCGGGGTTGCCGCTGGCCAGCTGCGTCAGCACGCTCTTTGCCACTTGCCGACCTAACGCGGCGCCCGCCTTGCCGGTAGCGAGTCCATCGGTGAGGATCAGCATGGCACTGTTGTAGTACGCCTTGAGCAGCGAGCGTTGTGCATCGTCGATGGCGACGGGGTGCTGATCGATTTGCAAATCGCCGCTGGCGCTGATGACGGCATCCGGTGCGTCGTCCGTGCGTACGGTCACGTCACCGTTGCTCAGATGCAGCCGGCCATGAGACAGGCCGAGGACATTGCTGTTGATCACTGTAATGTTGCGATCATCCGAGTGATCGCCGCAGGCCGAGACCAGGCCGCACAGCGCAATGAGGCCAAGGGAAAGGAAAGCACGATGCATGGCGGCGACTCCTAATCGTTGTCCTTGATGCAATCCTCCGCGCTGCGGGCGCGGAAGATGTCTCCGTACGGCTTGAAAGCGGGAACTTGCGCGTTTAGCTGGTCTTGAACCGCTTTGAGGTTGACCTCGTCCTGGCACATCCTTGTGCCAAATTGATGTGCCTGCGATACCACTGCATCTTTGAGCTTTTCCTTTTCATTCGCATCAGGTTTGGCGATGAAGGCGTTCTTGGCGGCCTTGATCCCCTCCTTCATGCTGCTGGCTTGCTCGCGGATGTCGGCGGCGTCCTGGTAATAGAGCACCAGCAGGCCACGTTGCGCGGGAGAGAGCGGCACAGCTTTGCCGTCGATGCTGAAATCCCCCGCGGCGCTGATGGTTGCGTCGGGTGCGCCGTCTGCATGCACGGACAGTAGGTTGCCATCCAAGGTAAGTTTGCCGTTCTTGCCGCTGTAGCTGAAATCGGGCATGTCGCACGCGGCGAGGCAGGTGCTCAAGGCCAGCAACAAGATCATCCCTCGATACTTCATGATGTGTTCCCCTCCAAAGCATGGATTGCCGGTGTGCAGCTGTTTTTCTCAGCTGTCGTCGCGCCAGTGGCGGAACCATACGGCGCCAGCCAGCATGGCGATACCTGCCGCTGCGCCGATCCAGATCCCCGGTGTAGCCAGTACTGCATAGGAATTGGCAAGGGTGAAGAAATTGCCGATGTGATCCGGATTGTCGCCCAGCTGCTGCGACGCAGTGTCGTGCAGCCAGCCGCCCGGGAATACGCTGAACAGGATGCGGACCAAGATCTCGCGCCAATACCAGCCACTCTTGAAGCCAGCCGATTGGAGCAGATTGAACCAACTGATGATGACGCCAAGCGCTACGGGGATGACCACTGCCCAGAGGAACGGTTTGCTCTTGGCCCAGGACGAGCACAGCATCAGCCAGCCGACCGCCGGCAACGCCCACAGCAGATAGAGCGGAATACTGCCGATCAGGAAGCCGATCAACTGGAAAGGATGCGACAGCGTCAACAGCCACCACACGCTTACACCATGCAAGGAGAGCGTAAAGGCGAACATCAGCAGCATGACCAGACCAGTGAGCAGGCCGCAGATCATGGCAATGACCGGCGCGGCCAGCGTGGCGGCGATGACCTTCGAGATGACCGTTGACGTGTCGGAAACAGGCAACGATTTCCAGAACAGAAAACTCCGGTCGCGGCGATCGTCGTACAGCGTGCCCAGGCAGTAGAAGAACACCACGAAGCCGAACACGACGCCGAGCAGTCCGCTGGTCGAAAGCATGACGATGTCCAGGGCATCGCCAACTTTCCGCATGCCATCGGCGTCGAGCGCATGAAGCTTCAAGGCAGCCAAGGTATGCCCGTCAAGATCGATGTTGCCCATGTGCATGCCGAACTTGCCGGTCACTTCTCCGGCGACGATCGTCATGAGATTCAATACCAGGAATACGACGCTGGTGATTACGGGGGCCCAAAAAAAACCGCCGCGATGCTCCCAGAATTCGCGTCTGACCAGCCAATAGATTGTTTTCGCATTCATGCGTAGGTCCCCTTCATGGTGGCGACGAACAGATCGCTGACCGAGGGTCGGCGGATTTCGCCCAGGGCCCGGAGCTGTGCCTGATCGACGCCGTCGAACAGAAAAATGCTCTTGCCGAACACCTGGCGTTCATCCAGCGGTTTGAGCTGGCGAGCAGTGGCGGCCATGTCCGCGCTCACCATGACTTCGGCGAAACGTTCCCCCATGGCTTCCATATCCGTGTTGAGCACGATTTGTCCGTCGCGGATGAACATCAGGTCGGTGAGGATGTGTTCGATCTCCTCGACCTGGTGCGTGGTGACGATAATCGTCTTGTTTTCGTCGAAGTAGTCTTCCAGCAGGTTCTGGTAGAACTGCTTGCGATAAAGAATGTCCAGGCCCAGCGTCGGTTCGTCCAGCACCAGCAGCTTGGCGTCGATCGCCATCACCAGGGCCAGGTGCAACTGCACGATCATGCCCTTGGACATCTGCTTCACGCGCTGGTCGGGCGTGAGCTTGGTGCGGGCCAGAAAGGCTTCGCACTTGGCGCGGTTGAAGCGCGGATGGATGTTAGCGACGAAGTCGATCGCCTCGCGTACGCGAATCCAGCGCGGCAACACGGCGACGTCCGCGATGAAGCACACTTCTTCCATCAGCTTGTCGCGCTGGCTGCGCGGGTCCAGCCCCAGCACGTTGAGCTGGCCCTGGAAATCGGTCAGGCCCAGGATGGCTTTCAGCGCGGTGGTCTTGCCCGCGCCGTTGGGGCCGATCAGCCCCACGATGCGGCCGGCGGGAATCTGGAAGTTCACATTGTCCAACGCAAGCGTGTTCTTGTAGCGCTTGCTCAAGCCACTGGCGGTAACGACCGCATTCATGACGGGTTCTCCGTATCTTTCGGCGCTTCGCGCAGCAGGGTTTTCAGATCCAATCCCAGGCGCTGCAAACGTGCGTACAGCGCCGGCCATTCTTCGCGCAAAAAACGCTCGCGTTCGGATTTGAGCAACGCCTCGCGCGCTCCATCGGTGACGAACATGCCCAGCCCCCTCCTTTTCTCCACCAGTTGATCGTCGACCAGTTCCTGGTACGCCTTGGAAACCGTCAGCGGATTGATTTGAAAATCCGCAGCTACCTGGCGTACTGACGGCAGCGGGTCGCCCTCGTTCAAGGCGCCGTCCAGGATCATCGCCACTACGCGTTCGCGTAGCTGGCGATAGATCGGGACGCTGTCGTTCCAGGTAATGGCCATGAATTATTCCTTGCTGATGCCGGCAAACTTGGTAGAGCCAAACGAATAGTAGGGCATGGCCAGTTGCGCTCCGAGCAGGCTTGCCGCGCTTTCGGTTTTGCTGGCCAGCGGCGAACGGGCGATGCTCAGGCTGGCTTCGCTCAGCATCGAGGCGGCGCGCCGGTCTTCGGCGGTCGGGTGTACTTCGATGCCAGGCAGGGTGAATACCTTGGCACCGTCGTGGGCGGCGGGGAGTTTGGGGGTGCTGGGACTCAGGGCAATCAGGCTAACCGTGGTGAACAGAACCGCGGCAGTGATGGCGATCGGATTCGGCGCTTTCATGTCTGCTCTCCTTTAGTGCTGTCGTGAACCGGTGTTGTAGTGAACTATAACACCATGGTTGCGACTGTCAATGACGAGATGGCTATGACTCATGGCCTAGGGCGGGTCCTGAGCGGCTCAAGCATGGCCGCCGAGCCCCGCGCCCGGCAGCGGGCGCTGTCAGGCATCGCGTCTGACAGGCATCACTCTGGGGGCGGCGCGGCCAGTGGGCTAAACTCGCTGATTCCTTGCGAGGAGCACCTGTTACATGTGGTATGCCATCACCGGTACGGACCATCCCGAGTCGCTGGAACGCCGTACAGCCGCGCGCCCCTCCCATCTGGCGCGCCTGGAGCAACTGCAAGCGGAAGGGCGCCTGCTGCTGGCCGGGCCGTTCCCTGCGATTGACGCTGAACAGCCCGGCCCGGCCGGTTTCACCGGCAGCCTGATCGTGGCCGAATTTCCATCCCTGGCCGAGGCCGAGCGATGGGCCAAGGCCGATCCGTACGTGGACGCGGGCGTGTACGCCAGCGTCAGCGTCAAGCCGTTCCGCAAGGTATTGCCGGCATGACGGCAGCGATGGTCGAGGAAATCCGCCAGCGGCTGACGACCGCGTTGCAGCCGGTCGAGCTCGACGTGGTGGACGAAGGCTACAAGCACGCCGGCCACGCCAACGAGGGGAAGGGGCATTTCCATGTGCGTATCGTGAGCGCCGCTTTCGCCGGCCAACTGCCGATCAAGCGGCACCGGTTGGTATACGCGGCACTGGGCGAGCTAATGGATCACGGCATCCATGCGTTGTCGATCGACGCCAAGTCGCCCGATTGATCGAGCCATGGATCAGGCGTCAGCCGCGCTATCGCGGACCACTTGATCATCCGTTACGCATTGCGGCGCTGTCCCGCGTTTGGCACAGTGGCCCGTCGCCCGCGCTTGCGGGTCATCACTTTTCGAGCATCTGAATCTGCATGCGCCTAACCACGATCAAACTTGCCGGATTCAAATCCTTCGTCGACCCGACCACCTTGCACCTGCCCACCAATATGACCGGCGTGGTGGGCCCCAACGGTTGCGGCAAGTCCAACATCATCGACGCCATCCGCTGGGTGATGGGCGAAAGCGCGGCCAGCCGCTTGCGCGGCGATTCCCTCACGGACGTGATCTTTTCCGGCTCCAATGCACGCAAGCCGGTGGGGCAGGCGTCGGTGGAGCTGATCTTCGACAACTCCGACGGCACCATCCAGGGTGAATACGGCCAATATGCCGAAATTTCGGTGAAGCGCCAGGTGACGCGCGACGGGCAGTCGGCGTACTTCCTCAACGGCGCGCGTTGCCGCCGCCGTGATATTACCGACCTGTTCCTCGGCACAGGCCTGGGGCCGCGCAGCTACTCGATCATCGAACAGGGCATGATCAGCCAGATCATCGAGGCGCACCCGGAAGAACTGCGCACGCATCTGGAAGAAGCCGCCGGCATCTCCAAGTACAAGGAGCGCCGCAAGGAAACCGAGAGCCGCATCAAGGCCACGCGTGAGAACCTCGACCGCGTGCGCGACGTGCGCGACGAGGTGGACAAGCAACTCGAACACTTGAACCGCCAGGCGCGTGCCGCCGAGCGCTGGAAAGCCTACAAGGAAGAGCAGACGCGCAAGGAAGCCGAGCTGCGTGCGCTGGAATATCGGGCGCTCAAGGGGCAACGCGACGGCGAAGGACAGGGGCTGTCCGCCGCGGAAATCGAAATCGAGAAGCGGCTGGCCGAGCAGCGTCAAATCGAATCGCAGATCGAAGGCGTGCGTGAGCGCCACATCGAAGCGAGCGAGCATTTGAACGCGGTGCAGGCCGATGTCTACAAAGTCGGCGCGGAAATCGCGCGTGTCGAGCAGCAGGTCCGCTTCAACAAGGAAACGGCCGATCGCCTGCACCGCGCGCAGCAGGACGCCGAGCGCGAGCACACCGAACTGGCCGCGCATATCGCCACCGACCGCGAGCAGGTGGAAACCTTGCGCATGGCCTTGGCCGAAGGCGAGCCCAAGCTGGAGTCCCTGCAGCAGATGCAGGACGACACGACCGAGAGCCTGCGCCAGACCGAGACCAAGCTGGCCGATTGGCAGCAGCGCTGGGACACTTACACGCGCACCGCTGGCGAAGCCAGCCGCGCGGCGGAAGTGGAGCGCACCAAGCTCGCTTATCTCGACCGCCAGGCGGTGGACCTGTCCAAACGCAAAGATGCCCTAGAGGCGGAGCAAAAGGCTACCGACGTCGTCGCGCTGGACGCCGCCGCCGAGCAATTGCATACGGAACACGACACCCAGCGCGAACGCGTCGAATCGCTCGGCGGCATGCTCGACCAGCACAAGCTGGCGCACGAGAAAGTACTCGACGAAGAACGCCAGGTGCAGAGCACGCTCAACGATGCGCGCCAGCAATTGCAGACTGCGCGCGGACGGCTTGCATCCCTTGAAGCCCTGCAGCACGCGGCGTTGGGACAGGAAGAAAGTCCGGCCAGTGCGTGGCTGTCGCAATTCGGCCTCGACAAAAAGCGTCGCCTCGGTGAAGTGCTGCAGGTGGAAGCGGGCTGGGAAGCGGCCGTGGAAACCGTGCTTGCTGGCTTTATCGACAGCGTACTCGTCGATGGCGCGCACGACCTGGCGAAGGAATTCCATGCACTGAACAATGCCGACGTAGCGCTGCTCGATGCGGCCGAAGGCGGCGCCGCCACGGCAGGCACGCTGGCTGCGCACGTGCGCGGTCCGGCCGCGGCCATCGCCATGCTTGGGCACGTGCTCACTGCAGAGAGCATCGACGAGGCGCACCAGCGCGTGTCAGGGCTGGCGGCGCTGGCGCCGTATCAATCGGTGATCACGCGTACCGGTGAATGGTTGGGCCCCGGCTGGGCCAGCGTGCGTCGCGCGCAAGGCAACCAGTTTGGCGTGCTGGCGCGCGAGCGCGAGATCCGCACGCTGACCGAGCAGGTCGAATCGCTGGAAGCGCGGATCGAGGAAGCCACCGCGCGCCTGGATGATCTGCGCACCAGCAAGTTCGAAGCCGAACGCGCCCGCGACGATGCCCAGCGCGAGCTGTACAACGCCCACCGTCGTCAGTCCGAACTGGCCGGCCAGCTGCAAAGCCATCGCGGCAAGGTGGAAACCGCCCGCGCGCGCGCCGAGAAAGTGGCCGGCGAATTGTCGGCGCTACTCGAACAGATGGATGAGCTGCAGGCGCAGACGCGCGAAGCGCGCGCGCGCCTGGACGAATCCGTCAACAACATGGGCGACCTGGAAGACCAGCGCCGCGAACTGGAAAACGAACGCCGCGCGTTGTTGGAAGCCCGCGAAGAAGCGCGCATGAATGCGCGCGAAGCGGCCGACCAGGCGCACGCGCTGGCGCTGAGCATGGAGTCGAAGCGCTCCTCGCTCGCTTCGCTGGAGCAGGCGCTGGCGCGCATGGACAGCCAGATCCGCCAGATCGAAGCGCGCCGCAGCGAAATCAGCGAACAGCTTGCCGCCGGTTCCGACCCCATCGCCGAACTGGAAGCCGAACGCCAGACCTACCTCGACCAGCGCCTGCTGGTGGACAAGCAACTGGTGGAAGCGCGCCGCGCGCTGGAAGACTGCGATATCGCCCTGCGCAAGCTGGAACAGCAGCGCCACAACCTGGAGCAGGACCTGTCCGGCCTGCGCGAAAGCCTCTCCGAAAAGAAACTGGCGGCGCAGGCGTTGCAGATGCGCGCCGAACAGCTTGCCGAAGCGATCGCCGCTTCCGGCCTCGATCTGGAAACCTTGCTTGCCGAGCTGGCCGAAGACATCGACGCCGCGCAATGGCGTCAGCAGCTTGCCGACCTGGCGCAGAAGATCGCGCGCCTGGAGCCGGTGAATCTTGCCGCGATCCAGGAACATGCCGAGCAGAGCGAACGCAAGACGTATCTCGACAACCAGCTCACCGACCTCACCAGCGCCATGGAAACGCTGGAAAACGCGATCAAGAAGATCGACCGTGAAACGCGCCAGCGCTTCAAGGAAACCTTCGATCGTGTGAATGCCGGCGTGCAGGAGCTGTTCCCGCGCCTGTTCGGCGGCGGCCACGCCTACCTGGAACTCACCGGTGACGATCTGCTCAGCACGGGCGTATCCATCATGGCGCGCCCGCCTGGCAAGCGCGTTTCCAACATCATGCTGCTGTCGGGTGGCGAGAAGGCGTTGACCGCGGTATCGCTGGTGTTCGCGATCTTTGCGCTCAACCCCGCGCCGTTCTGCTTGCTGGACGAGGTGGACGCGCCGCTCGATGAAGCGAACGTCGGCCGCTTCTCCAATATGGTGAAGGAGATGAGCGAAAAGGTGCAGTTCATCTTCGTCTCGCACAACAAGGCCACCATGGAGGCGGCCAGCCAGCTTTGCGGCGTTACCATGCGCGAGCCGGGCGTTTCGCGCCTCGTGCAGGTCGATCTTGCCGAGGCCAGCAAACTGGTCGGAGCTGCCTGAGGTAGAGGATTTACATCATGCTTGGAACCGAATTGGCTGTTGCGTGGAACCCTTGGGTCGGCATTCCGTTGGCGGTTGTCGGCGTAGTTGTGCTGGTGCTGGTTTGGCTGTTTGGCGAGCCGAGGAAAGAGCAGGGCAAGCGGCGTGTTGCTCCCGAGCCTGTTTCGGAGCGGCGCGAACCCACCCTGGGCGGCTCGATCGAAAAGGACGAGCCGTTCGGCGACGGTCCGATGGAACGCATGGACCCGTTGTTCAAGGAGCCCGAGCCGGCACAAGGCGAACTGGATGTCAGCCTGCGCGCCGAGCTGGAAAAGTTGGGTGCCACCTTGGCCGACCAGCGGCACGAAACGGCACACAGTCCCAAGCCGACCGGGCAGTCCGCGTCTATCGTGGAGATGCTGCGTTCGCCTTCCCAGCCAGAACCGACGCGTGCAGGATCGGTCGAGTCGACGTCCGTCGTTGCCCCGGCGACCACGCCGCCGCCGGCACAATTCGCCACACCGACACCGACACCTGCACCTGCACCTGCACCGCCGCGTGTTCCGTCGCGTTCCGACCTTGGCAAGCGCCCGACGCAGCTACCGGTGGAACGTATCGTCAGCCTGTTCGTGATGGCGCGGGAAGGCCAGGCTTTCAACGGCACGGACCTGATCGTCGCCGCCGAAAAAGCCGGGCTGGAATACGGCGACATGGGCATCTATCACCGCCTGGTGGACGGTAAGCGTGAAGCGGGTCCGATCTTCAGCGTGGCCAACATGCTCAAGCCCGGCAGTTTCGACCTCACGCGACTGGATACGTTGCACACGCCAGGCTTGAGCTTCTTCATGACCCTGCCGGGGCCTGTCACCGCCCTGGACGCGTGGGATGCGATGCTGCCCACCGCGCAACGACTGGCTGAGTTGCTCGATGGCCAGGTGCTGGACGAAGAGCGCAACGCGCTCGGCCGCCAGCGTATCGCGCATATCCGCGATGAACTTCGTGGCTGGGATCGCGATCACGACGGCGGTGAGATTCGCTTCGGCCGCTGATCTTTTGATCTTTTTGACTAATTAAAACAAAGAGCGCCCAACCAGGGCGCTCTTTGTTGCGGAGCGGAGCCGCTCTATCAGGCAGCTTTGGTAGCCAGGGAGCTGATGGAGTGGTGGGCCGAAGCAATCGCCTTCACTTTGTGCTCTGCACTCATGTTCACGCCTTCGGCGCGAATGAACTGCACATCGTCGATGCCCAGGAAGCCAAGCAGGGCGCGCAAGTAGTTTTCCTGGAAATCCAAACCCGCAGCCGGGCCGGTGCTGTAGACGCCGCCACGGCTGGACGCGACGATCACGCGCTTGCCGCCGGCAAGGCCTTCCGGGCCGGCCGCGGTGTAGTGGAAGGTCTTGCCGGCCACGGCGATACGGTCGATCCAGGCCTTGAGCTGGCTGGGGATGCCAAAGTTGTACATGGGGGCGCCAATCACCACGATGTCGGCGGCCAGGAATTCATCCATCACGGCCTGGCCCAGCTTCGCCGCGTCGCTTTCGGCGTCCATCACTGGCGTCCAATGGGGCAGGGCATGGGTGCTCAGGTCGCGGTAGATGATCTGCAAGGAGGGGCTCTCTTCGGCGAGCTGATTGACGATGGCGGCGGTCAGTTCGCGCGAGACGGAGTGTTGGCCCAGCGGGCTTGCGTCAAGATGCAAAAGTTTCATGGTGGGGTATCTCGGTCCAAGTCGGGCCTGCCGACGTTGGAAATAAAGATAGATTCGGAACAAAGCGCCGATAAGATAGGGCTTTCGGAACTTATCGTTCCTCAAAGGAAACGACGATGAACGCACTCCCGGGTGCCATGCAGGACCTGAACGATCTCTACTTCTTCGCCGCAGTGGTCGAGCAGGGCGGCTTTTCAGCTGCCGGGCGAGCCCTGGGGGTGCCCAAGTCCAGGCTAAGTAAACGTGTCGCGCAGTTGGAGGATCGTCTCGGGGTGAGGCTGCTGCAGCGAACGACGCGACGCTTTGTGGTCACCGAGGTCGGTGAACGCTTTTACGGACACTGCCGCGCGGTGCTGGAAGAGGCGCGCGCCGCGCAGGAGGCGGTGGATGAGCTGCGCGCCGAGCCGCGCGGCGTGGTGCGGCTGAGCTGTCCCATCTCGATCGCCCAAACCGTACTCGCCCACATCCTGCCGGAGTTCATGGCGAAGTACCCGAAGTTGCAGGTGCGGGTGCTGTCGAACAATCGCCGCGTGGATCTCATCGGCGAGGGTTTCGATCTGGCCATTCGCGTACGCAGCAAACTCGACAGCGACGCCAACATGATCATCCGCAGCTTCGGCCAGGCGCGCGTGTTCCCGGTCGCCAGCCCGAGTTTGCTCAAGCAATATGGGCGTCCCGCGCATCCGGAGGATCTTGCACGCTTGCCGGCCGTGTCGATGCAGGAACATGAAGGTGCGCAGGTCTGGGAGTTGTTCGATGCGAACGGCGAACGTGTCAGCGTGGAAGTGCAGGCGCGCCTGATTACCGGCGACTTCGCTGTCTTGCTGGAGGCGGCGCGCAGCGGCATCGGCGTCGCCTTGTTGCCGGAATCGCTTTGTGCGCCGGCCATCAGCAGTGGCGATCTGGAAATCCTGCTGCCGGAATGGAGTGCGCCGCAGGGCATCATGCATTTTGTCTATCCCAGCCGCCGCGGCATGATGCCGGGTGTGCGAGCGCTGGTGGATTTTCTGGCCGAGCGCTTGCCCGAAGCGGCGCGCGTCAGCCATGAGGAATGCACGAAGCGCAAGTTGTCGAAGCGGGAATCGCCCGAACGACCTTCCGCATGACCGTGCTAGTCTTCGCGTTTAGCCTTCCATATCGCCGCCCATGACCGTCGAAACCAAGCTTCCGAAAGTAGGCACCACCATTTTCAGTGTGATGAGTCACTTGGCCGTGCAGCACAAAGCTGTGAACCTGGGCCAGGGCTTTCCCGATTTCGAACCGCCGCAACCGTTGCGCGACGCGCTGAGCCGCGCCATGGCCAATGGTCTCAACCAATATGCGCCGGGCATCGGCACAGCGGCATTGCGCGAACAGATCGCCATCAAGACCGAGCGGCTCTATGGGCATAAGGTCAGTGCCGATAGCGATATCACCGTAACCTCAGGCGCTACCGAAGCATTGTTCGCTGCTATTGCCGCCGTGGTGCGTGCAGGCGAGGAAGTGATCGTGTTCGATCCGGCGTATGACTCCTATGAGCCCGCGATCGAATTGCAAGGCGCTCGCGCCGTGCATATTCCGCTCACCGTGCCGAGCTTTTCGATCGACTGGCAGCGTGTGCGCGATGCGATCACGCCGCGCACGCGCATGATCCTGATCAACAGCCCGCACAATCCCTCGGGAGCGGTCTTGTCGGCGCGCGATCTTGACGAATTGGCGGCGATCGTGCGCGATACGCCGATCGTGGTGCTGTCGGACGAGGTGTACGAGCACATCGTCTACGACGGTGCTGAACATCAGAGTGTGTTGCGTCATCCGGAATTGGCCGCACGCAGCATCGTGGTATCCAGCTTCGGCAAGACCTACCACTGCACCGGCTGGAAAGTCGGCTATGCGGTCGCGCCGACCAAGCTCTCTGCGGAATTTCGCAAGGTGCACCAGTACCTGACGTTCTGCACCTTTCATCCGGCGCAAGTTGCGTTTGCCGAATTCCTGGCCAGCACGCCGCAGCATTATCTGGAGCTGCCGGCCTTCTATCAAACCAAGCGCGATCGTTTCCGCAGCCTGTTGGCGCCCTCGCGCTTGAAGCTGCTGGACGTGCCAGGCGGTTACTTCCAGTTGGTGGATTATTCGGCCATTCGCGACGAAGACGACGTGGCGTTCTGCGAGTGGCTGGTGAAAGAAGGTGGCGTAGCTGCCATTCCGTTGACCCCGTTCTACGAAAAGGCGCCAGGTACACGATTGGTGCGCCTTTGCTTTGCCAAGAGCGACGCCACCATGGAAGCCGCTGCGGAGCGTCTATGCAAACTCTGAACGTAACGCTCGTGCAGGGCGCCACGCGCTGGCACGATGCGCCGGCCAACCGCGAGTACTACGGTGCGCTGGTGCGGCGGGTGGCGGGGCAGAGCGATCTCGTCGTGCTGCCGGAAACCTTTCTTTCCGGCTTCAGCAACGACACGCGCGTCAGCGCCGAAGGCATGGACGGCGAAGGTGTCGCCTGGATGCGCGCACTGGCGACTGAGGTCGGTGCCGTCGTTACGGGCAGCCTCGCCATTCGCGAAGACAAGGTCTACAACCGGCTGATCTGGGCGCGCCCGGATGGCACTTATGCGCAATACGACAAGCGTCACCTGTTCCGCATGGCCGGCGAGCACACGCGCTACGGCGGCGGTTCCGAGCGCTTGATCGTGGAGCTGAAAGGTTGGCGCATCCTGCCGCAGGTGTGTTACGACCTTAGGTTCCCGGTATGGCTGCGCAATCGCCGGCTGGCGTCGGCAGCAGGTGGCATGGACTACGACCTGGCCTTGTTTGTCGCCAATTGGCCGGCGCCGCGCCGGCAGCCTTGGCGCACGCTGTTGCGGGCACGTGCGATCGAAAACCTCGCCTACGTGGTCGGCGTAAACCGCGTAGGCGTGGATGGCAATGATCTGCCGTATGCCGGCGACAGTGCAGTGATCGATCCGCTGGGCGAGCCGCTGCTTGAACTCGGTCCGCAGGAACAGCTGGTTACCGTGGCGATCGATCCGGCGCCTTTGCTGCAGCATCGCGAGCGCTTTCCTGCCTGGATGGATGCCGACGAATTCATGCTCAGCGACGTGTGAACGAAACGCGCGTGCACGGACATGGCTTTCAAAAAAACTTCACAAAGAGTATTGACGGCTGCGTCCAGTACCTGAATAATTCCGCTTCTTGCTTAGGCGCCTTCTGAATTTCGGGCGGTGGCCGGGGTAAGTAGGTTTAGCCACGCGCCCGTAGCTCAGTTGGATAGAGTACCAGGCTACGAACTTGGTGGTCGGGAGTTCGAATCTCTCCGGGCGCGCCATATTCATCAGGCATGATGTTGGTTCAAGTCATGTCTACATTGCAGCAGAACACCGTTTGCAGTGAAACCGGACGAAAGAGGTCCGGCGTGTTCGATACGGATTGACGGGCCAGAGTGTCACCCGTAGCATTTCTAGGCTCAAGTTTGCGAAAGCTGACTGGGTTTCGAAAAACAACGGGGTATAGCTCAGCCTGGTAGAGCGCCAGCTTTGGGAGCTGGATGTCGTGGGTTCGAATCCCTCTGCCCCGACCAGCAGGTGTTCTGCTTTTAGTCAAGCGCCTGTAGCTCAACCGGATAGAGCATCGGCCTTCTAAGCCGACGGTTGCAGGTTCGATTCCTGTCGGGCGCGCCAGATACTTAGGTTATGGTGGGTGTAGCTCAGTTGGTTAGAGTACCGGATTGTGATTCCGGTTGTCGTGGGTTCGAATCCCATCACTCACCCCAATTTACAAGATTAAAAACGAGTTTTTCCGGGCCGTTAGCTCAGTTGGTAGAGCAGTTGACTCTTAATCAATTGGTCGTAAGTTCGAATCTTACACGGCCCACCAATTCACGAAGGACCCGCGATTATGCGGGTCCTTTTTGTTTGTCCGAAATTCCTCTCAGCCAAACGGCCAAGCGCTTGTGCTGGCCGTTGACACAACCGTAAAATGGCTGGCTTGGCATAAGGTAATCATCGACTTGGGGTCGCGGCCTGACAGCTTTTCAACCTTTTCGGCGCAAAGCGCTGAAAATCGTTGAAAATCCGTGGCTTGCAATCCGGCAGCCGATGCGAAAGTGGCGGAATTGGTAGACGCACTGGATTTAGGTTCCAGCGGGTAACCCCCGTAAGGGTTCGAGTCCCTTCTTTCGCACCACTCGTTTCCAACAAAATCATAGAGTTAATTCCGGTTGACTCCACAAACAGTGCATCCAAGTGTTTACTGCTG
>NZ_DATJMN010000175.1:0-7022 GCF_035508675.1 Dyella sp. | reverse complement strand
GACAACTTAAAGAGCGCGTCGGCAACCCCGTTCGCGCACGACAGACCTTCAAATCCAGCCCTTTAGACAAAGGACGGAATGACAAAAGCCGGATCTGTGGCGCACGTTCCTGCCTCGCCCCTATACATTAATCGAAACCCAAGTCGATATCACCGAGCCCTTTGGCCCATCGAACGCCGCGATTATTGGCGGGCGCGCTGATGCATTCCACGGCCGGGAGCCGCCCGTTCCAAATAAGCGCAGAACATGTCGCCGATCGCCGTCGCGAGCGCATCGACCTCCGCGATGGATCGGTTCTGGCTGGAGACCGCCTTGCCTACCGAGGACATGACGGTGCCGATCAAGTCCGCCGCGAATGCGCGTTGCGACGCCGGCGCCCCTGGTAGCGCGTCCTTGATGAAGTCCTGCATGAGCTGGCGGCCTTCTTCGGCATGGCTGCGTGCTTCAGGTTCTTCTTGGTAAAGCGGCGCGGCGTCTTCCAAGGCGCCGCGGAATATGGCCTCTTCGCATTCGGAGCGGAAGAATGTCTGCACCGCGGCCTTGAGCCGCGCGGGCGGCGGCACGCTTGCATCGCCAAGGATGCGCCCGAGCCGATCCATGGTTTGATCCCATTCTTCGGCTTGCAGCCGAAACAGGATGGCCTCCTTGTTTGGAAAGTATTGATACAGCGATCCCACGCTGATGCCAGCAGTTTCTGCAACGCGGGCTGCAGTGAAGCGATGTGCGCCGTCACGCACCAGAACGCGACTGGCGGCCTCGAGAATCGCGGCGACAAGCTGCTCGGAGCGCACTTGTCGCGGCTGTTTTCTCGCTGAAATGACGGGCTTCTTGCTTCTGGCCATCTAGGCTCCAGGAACGCGAATAGTAAACGCGAATATTTATTCATATTCTAGTTTCGCGACAAGTCGCTGCAAACACGAAGGCAAACATCCTATGACGACCACCACACCAACACAGTCGGCACAGAAGACTGCGCTGCTCATCGGCGCTTCGCGCGGGCTCGGCTACGCCATGGCCGAGGAGTTGCTGAAACGGGCCTGGCATGTGATGGGCACGGTTCGTGGCTCAGCACAGACACCGCTGCATGCGCTGGCACAGCGCCACCCTGGACGCGTCGACATCGAGCATGTTGATATCACGATGCCGGATCACATCGCCGCGCTTCGTTCCCGCCTCGACGGCAGGACCTTCGACCTGCTGTTCGTCAATGCAGGCGTGACCAACAACCAGAGTGAGACGATCGGCGAAGTTTCGACCGAAGAATTCACCCGCGTCATGGTGACCAATGCGCTGAGCCCGATGCGGGTGCTGGAAGCGCTTTATGACCGCGTTGCCGACGGCGGCACCATCGGCGTGATGTCCTCCGGCCAAGGCAGTGTCGCCAACAATACCAATGGCATGCGGGAAGTGTACCGAGGGAGCAAGGCCGCGCTGAACATGTTCATGCGCAGTTTCGCGGCGCGCCACGGCGCAGATCGGCACCCCATGGTCCTGATGGCGCCGGGTTGGGTTCGCACCGATATGGGCGGCTCGGACGCGCCGTTGACCATCGAAGACAGCATCCCGAACGTGGTCAACACACTGCTTGCGGTGCACGGCAATCCGGGCTTGCAGTACCTTGATTACCTGGGCCGGACAGTACCATGGTAGGCCGCGTTCGCGTGCTGCGACCTGTTTGCATGCATTGCGGTCCAAAGTAAGCGATATTGCGGCCCACTCCCACTCACCGAGATCCCTTGCCCTGGCGAATCAGCGTATAGGCTGGGATGAAATCCCAGCGTTCTCGCGGCTTCCTATGCCGGGATTTCATCCCAGCCTACCCGCTATCTCGCCAAGGCCGCGCGCGCCTCTTGCATGAAACGCCTTGATTCGTCGGGGGTGGAAAGATTGGAGCCGATTTGCTGCAGCACCTGGTCCAGGTCGCCCGAGCCGGCAAAGGCTTCGTCGCAGATCAAGGTGGCGATGGGGCCAAGATAGGTCAGCGCCACTTTTTCGACGATCTCGCGGCGTGCGGCGGCATCGGTAATGGGCGCAGGGGCAGGTGCGGCGGCTGGCGCAACGCGCGGCCGCATGGCTGCATCGTTTTCGAAGCCACCGAGCAGCCATTGCAAGGCGGCTTCGCCCAGCGGTGTCCTGGCGGTGGAGGTATCCACCTTGCCGGGCTGAAACCGGGCGCGGGCGGCTGCTACGTTCGATAGCTGCTTCACGGCTTCGTCGCTGCGGTAACGGCTGAACGTGACCTCGTCCACGTGGCCGTTGCGCAACAGAATCATCGACGAATGATTGCTTTCCGTGGCAATGAAGAAATGGCCGGACATTTTCTTCTGCACGAGCTTTTGCAGCTCGCGCAGCACTTCGATCAATGGCCGAAATTCGCTAACCATGTTCGTTTCCCGCGTGCAGCTCAGCGCTTGCCAAGTCGTTCCATAGCCAATCGGACACTGTTGGAAAGGCGTGCAATGGCCTTGGCCAAGGTGCCGATCTCATCCTTGAGTTTCACTTCTTCGATGACGTTGTTCATCTTGCCCATGCTCAGGGCGTCCGCCACTTCGGTCAGGCGCTTGATCGGCCGCAGCACGCGGCTCTGAATCAATACATATTGCAAGCCCAGCAACAGCAAGCACATAAACAGGCCGATCAGGCTGATCCAGATCGTTTGCCGAATGATAGCGCTATTGATGTCGCTGTTCGGATACGCCGCTACCAAGGTAAAGCCCCAATCGGGAACGTCGCGCTTTTGCACCGTCCAGTCGGAGGGTTGTTCCTGGATGATCTTGTTGATGAAGGCCGGGTCGGCGGCCGCGCCGACGTCGGTGTGGAAACGGAGCTTGCCCTTGCTGTCGAGCATGGCAATAAAGCCGGAATCCAGCACGCGGCTGTTGCTGATGACTTTGCTGAGCGCGTCCAGGTCCGTCTTGTAACCCACGTACCAGATGCCGATCGGCTTGGGATCGTTGCCATCGTAGATGGGCTCGTAACCCGTCACATAAGGCGACCCGAGAATGTCCACCACGCCGTAGAAAGCCAGCCCCTTGCGAATCTCGACGATGACCTGCCCGTGGGGATCGAGGATGGTGCCCACGGCGCGCTCGCCGTTGTCTTTCTTGACGTTGGTGGACACGCGCACAAAATCGTTGCCGGATGCCGAAAAGAGCGTGGCGGTGCCACCCATGATGGCCGTCACACTGTCGACGATCTGGAACTGGTTGCCCTGCGGCTTGCCGCCAAACAGCAAATCATTGACCTGGCGGCCGGCCACGGTAATGGGCTGTCCCACGCCGGGCGTACCCTGCTCATCGGTATCCTGGCGAAGCAGGCGCATGGAGCTGCGTACGCGATCGAGCATGATCGAATGCGTGACGCTGAAAATACTGAGCAAGCCCCGGCTCTGGTTCTCGATGGCGTTTTGCGCTTCGACGCGCACGCGATTGGCCTCGGTCCAGGCCAACGCAACGACCGTCGCGATGACTGCCGCCAGGCCCAATGCCAACACGGGCAGCAACAGGCGAGCCCGCAATGAATCTTTAAACATCCCACTCCCCCTGAAATGACGTCCGGCATCACCGGACGGCTAGATGCCAGATGGGTCTCGCAACCCAGGGCATCGAAAATGATGTGTTTGCGTGCGCGCGTTCCGGCGTTGTTCCCAACCGCCGCAGGCTGGGATGAAATCCCAGCTTTACCTGCACGCGATGCTGGGATTGCATCCCATCTACGGGCTCTTCCTCCCTATCGGCCATGGGAAGAACGCCTGAAGCTTTTTGCCCCATACAAAGGATGTTGGAACGGAATGGATGTGAGGATATCAGAGGGGGACAAAGACAAGTTATTTCAGGACAGTTACATGTGAGACGCAGCTAACAGGCGCACAACGCGTCAGTCCTTACGCATCGGGCGTTTGGATCGCCCCATGGGCCGCCATTATTACTCCGGGCGTAATTGCTGCGATTCCTGAAACAACCAATGATGCCTCCCAACCGGTGCAGGACGCCGGCCCCTACATCCCCACTGCGAGGCCAATATCATGAACCCGTTCCCCGTCCACACCATCCATTCCGCACCCGCAGCCGCCCGCCCTTCGCTGGAAGCTTTGCAAAGCGCTTTCGGCATGATTCCGAATATCGCCGGCGCCATGGCCACCTCCCCCGTGCTGATCGATTGCCTGGTCGGCCTGTTTGGAAAAGTCCACGGCGGCAGCTTTACAGAGCGCCAGATCCAGGTCGTCCTGCTCACGGATGCGGTCGCCAATGCGAGTGGCTGGGCCGTCGCGTTCCACAGTGCGCTCGCTTTGCAGCAAGGTATCGACAAGGCCGACGTCGACGCCATCCGTGCGGGCCGCCTGCCGGGCGATCCGGCGCTTGCGGCGTTGTCCAGCCTGGCACGCACGTTGATCGAAAAGCGTGGGCACCTTACCCAGCAAGATGCGGACCGCTTTTTGGAAGCCGGCTTCGATCGCCCTCATCTGCTGGAAGTGATCGCCATTGTCGCTGCGTCAACCATCACGAACTACACTGCCACCATCGCAAACCCGCCATTGGAAGACGCATTCGCGCCTTACGCCTGGGCGCATCATTGAACCTCGGCGCCATGGCCGCTGCACCCCTGCAAACCGCTGCGGGTGCAATTCGACCACTGTCCAAGATAGACATCCGATCGCACTGAGCACTCGCCACCCCATGAGCACGCGTAAGCACGCCCGCCTTTCATCCCAGCTCGAACTGGGGCGATTGCTGCGTCATTGGCGGGACGTTCGTGGCAAAAGCCAGATGGCGCTATCGCTCGATACCGGCATATCGCAGCGGCACCTGAGTTTTATCGAAAGCGGACGAAGCGCGCCAAGCCGGCAAACGCTGCTCTACATCGCCGAGGCACTGGACGTGCCATTTCGCGATCGCAACGAATGGCTGATGGCAGGCGGCTTTGCGCCGTCTTATAAAGAAAACAGATGGAACGCCGAAGAAATGAGCAGCGTGGCGCATGCCCTCGATCGCATGCTTCGCCAGCACGAACCCTTCCCCGCCATCGTGATGGACCGCTATTGGAACATCGTCATGAGGAACGGGGCCGCGCCCCGCTTCTTCAACCGCTTCATTGATCTCGACGCACGCCCGGAACCGCGCAATATGCTGCATCTCATGTTCGACCCGGCGGGTATGCGTCCGTTTATCGTCAACTGGAAGGACGCCTCAAAAGCGCTGATCCAGCGAATTCAACGCGAAGCGGTCGGTCATACGATGGATGCGCGCACCCAGGAACTCATCGCCTCCCTGCTCGCCTATCCAGACCACGACCCCGGCTTCCCCAGCCAGCAAACCGACGACCCAAGCCCGACGTTGCCCATGGTTCCGCTCAGTTTCGAAAAGGACGGCCAAGTGCTGCGCTATTTTTCGATGGTGACTACCGTCGGCACGCCACAAGCGATTGCCACGCAAGAGCTACGCATCGAGTCGATGTTTCCCGCCGACGACGCGACCGAAGCGGCGCACCATCGGCTGATGGAGCAGACTGGGAACATGGCCAAGGTTGCACCTGGCAAGCGCCCCAACCCTAGCCTGGGATGAAACCCCAGCATCAGCCAATGCAAGAAAAACTGGGATTTCATCCCAGCCTGTGCACCACCGGTTCATCGCCCCCGGTCATCCGGCCGCAGCTTCAACACCGCCATCTTTTCCGATACTTCCTGTTCCCCACCCGGCAGGCAGCCCCACATCACCACGTGGTCGAACACGATCAGCGTTTTTCCGGGCGATAAACGGACAACCTGCCGGCTCGCGATGTTCAGCATCAGTCGATATCGGCGGAATCTCGGATCGCCCTGGGGCTCGTCCGGAAAATCTTTCAACAGGATGTGCGGTTGCTCGTCGGCCAGCACCAAGGCCGGCTCCTGATAGTAATCGATGGACACGCCGGCGGTAAATGTCAGGGACTCGGCCGCCCCCTCGATATGAAATCGCGGCGCCAGGTTGTTCAGCGGAATCAACAGGCTGTTCGCCAGGCTGCGCCGGTGTTCGACCCGCTCGCCGGAAAAGTAGATGTAGGAGGGGTTAAGTCCGTCCTGCTGCTCGGCCACGTTCAAGGCGATGAGCACGATGTCCTTTCCTTGCCGGTAGTAGGCGCCGGGCTGCGCCTGCTCCGGCATGCATGCATGGCTGAGTTCGTCGACGGAAACCGGGTTGAACTTCATGGCCGCATCATAAGGTAAGCGCGCTCACTCGATAACCGGCCACTCGTAGCGGGCAATGGTTCTTCTGGCCTGCGCTGGCAGCGAAGCATGCTGCTTGCGCAAACGCTTGGCGGCTTCCATGGCGGCGTCGGCCTTGTTCAGAAGTGCCTGGGCGTTGGTGCAACCGGGTTCGGCGACGGTGGCACCCACGCTCGCGCCGTCATAGTCGATCAACGCCGCATCCAGCTTGAAACGTCCTCGCGTGGCGCTTTCCAAACGCTGCGCCAGCGCGGCGGCGGCCTGGTTCGCGCGTGCACGTTGCTCCACCGCCAGTACCACGAATTCATCGCTGCCGATGCGCGCCGCCATGTCGCCCTCGCGCAGCATGCGTTGCAAGCGCTTGGCCACGGTCTGCAGGAATTGATCGCCGGCCTCGTGGCCATGCCGGTCGTTGATCGGCTTGAAGTCGTCCAGACTGATAAAGGCCACGATCAGCGCGCGGTCATCGGCAGCATCGGCCAGGCGCCGCTGCATGTCATCCAGCAAGGCGCGCCGGTTGGGCAATTGCGTGATGGTATCGGTCAACGCCATCGCCGCCAGCGAACGGTTGGCCTGCTGCAGCGCTGCCGACATCCGTTCCCGGTCGACCTGCTGGCTGATCAATTGGGCAAACAGCGCCAGCACGTGGGCCGCCGTTTCGGCAAGCGGCTTGCGCTCGTTGCTGGCCGCGCAGAGGGTGCCGAACAGCTCGCCACCCTTGTCGCGGACCGGCGCGTTGGCATAGGTGACGATGCCCAGCGATCCGGCCACTTCGCAGTCGGCCCAATGGCGCCTGGCATCGTCGGTATAGAACTTGCCC
>NZ_DATJMN010000174.1:0-2898 GCF_035508675.1 Dyella sp. | reverse complement strand
GCGCAGGATGCGCATCCGCCCCTGTTCGTCACAATCGACCAAGGCCAGCAGGCGTCCGTCGCCCGCGAAAGCGGCCGATCGCGCCGGTGGCTGGCCAGCCGGCCACTCGATCTGACGGCCCTGTGAGACAGCCTGCCCGTTTTGCGCATTCAGATGGAGGGCCGGGAGGTCGGCAACCCCCGCCGCGAGCGGAAGCACCAGCTGCTCCGCGCCGCTGCCGCGTTCGGCCGCTTCGCGCAACTCATCCAGGGTCACCATGGCCGGGTTGCGGAAAGGTTCCACCCACACACGGCGCAGCGCGGTCAAATGGGCGCCACAGCCCAGTTTTTCGCCGAGATCCACCGCAAGGCTGCGGATATAGGTACCCGCACCGCATTCCACGTGCAGGGTCAAGGTATCAGGCGTCCATGAAACCAACTGCAGCGCGTGGATATCCACCTCGCGTGGTGGCGCTTGAACGGTCTCGCCACGCCGCGCCTTGAGATAGAGCGGTTCGCCGTCCTGCTTAAGGGCCGAGTACACCGGGGGCACCTGCACGATGCGTCCTCTGAACCCCGCCAGGGCGCGCTCGATGGCGGCCTCGTCCAGGGCTGGCACCGGTCGCTGCACGACGATCTCGCCTTCCAGATCGGCCGTAGTCGTGGTGGCGCCAAGCCGGCATTCGGCGAGATATGCCTTGCGCGAGCCCAGCAGGTTGCCGGCAATCTTGGTGGCTTCGCCGAAACACAATGGCAGCAGGCCAGTGGCCAGAGGATCGAGCGCACCCGTGTGACCGCCCTTGGCGGCACGCAGGATCGCCATGGCGATCTGCAGCGCCTTGTTTGAGCTCACACCCAAGGGTTTGTCGAGCAGCAAGATACCGTGCAAGTCACGGGTGTCGGGACGATGGCGGCGGCGGCTCATGCGTTCGTTCCGGATTCAAGCGTCTGTGTCGAAGCTGCGATGTCATGCTGCCTTGCTCCGCTCTTGCGGGAACAAGGCCAAGCTCAGCCTTCGCCGTCGTCCGAATCGTGCGAGGGACTCTCCCGCAGCAACTGGTCGATACGCTCGCCCTTGTCCACTGAATCGTCGTACTTGAAGCGCAACTCCGGCACTCGGCGAAGACGCATCGAGCGCGACAACGCACGGCGAAACTCGACAGCAAGTTCGTTCAGTGCCTTCACCGCCTCTTTCGATTGCTGCGGAAGCAGCGCGGTCACCCACACGGTCGCCCAATCCAGGTCCCGCGTGACTTCCACGTCGGACACGCTGCACGAAGGCAGGCCGTGATCGCGCACGGCGGCATGCACCAGCGTGCCTAGCTCACGGCGGAGTTCGGCGCCGACGCGGTCTGTGCGTTTGAAGTCGCGAGAAGGCATGTATTCAGTAATTGATTGAAACGGAGAAAAGTTCGTTTGAAGCGTATTGAGCAATCGCCAATGCGCCCTGCCGGAATGACGGTGAGGGCGATCCAGCCATCGGCGGGATCGCCCCTTACCGCGGCCCTCCGCCTTTTTAGGGGCGACGGAACCGCTTGCTTACAGCGTACGGGCCACTTCAATGCGCTCGAAGCATTCGATCTGGTCGCCCACCTTTACATCGTTGTACTGCTTCACGGCGATACCGCATTCCATGCCGCCGCGCACTTCGTCGACCAGATCCTTGAAGCGGCGCAGCGATTCGAGCTCGCCCTGGAAGATCACCGTATTGTTGCGCAGCACGCGGATCGGCTTGCTGCGCTTGACCATGCCTTCCACCACCATACAACCGGCCACGGCGCCGAACTTGGAGCTGCGGAATACGTCGCGCACCTGGGCGATGCCGATGATTTCCTCGCGCACTTCCACGCCCAACAGGCCCGATGCCGCCTGCTTCACCTGATCGATCACGTCATAGATGATCGAGAAATAACGAACATCCAGGCCGGCGGTATCGATCACCTTACGCGCCGATGCGTCCGCACGCACGTTGAAGCCTATGATCAGCGCCTTCGACGCTGCGGCCAGGGTGGCGTCCGATTCGGTAATGCCACCGACGCCGGCCGCGATCACATTGACCTTTACGTTCTCGTTGCCGATCTGGCTGAGCGAATCGCGGAGCGCCTGCACGGAGCCCTGCACATCGGCCTTGACCAGGATGTTGAGCGTCTGCTGCTCGGTCGCCTGGCCCATCTGCGCCATGATGTCTTCCAGGCGATTGGCCTTGCTGACCATGCGCGTCTCGCGCCGCTTGAGCTGACGCTCGGCGGCCACTTCGCGTGCCAGCCGCTCGTCCGCCACCGCCACGAAATCGTCGCCGGCTTCCGGCACGCCGGAAAGGCCCAGCACCTGTACCGGAATCGAGGGGCCGGCTTCCTGCACGGTCTTGCCGGTCTCGTCGATGAGCGCGCGCATGCGGCCGTATTCGATGCCGCACACCACGAAGTCGCCGCGCTTGAGCGTACCCTGCTGCACCAGCACGGTAGCGACCGGACCACGGCCGCGATCGAGGCTGGATTCGATCACCACACCCGACGCCGGGCCGTCCTTCACGGCGGTCAGCTCCATCACCTCGGCCTGCACCGAAATGGCGTCGAGCAAATCGTCGATGCCCATGCCGGTCTTGGCCGACACCGGGACGAACGGCGTGTCGCCGCCCCATTCCTCCGGAATCACTTCCAGATTGCCCAGACCCTGCTTCACGTGGTCCGGATTGGCGTCGGACTTATCCATTTTGTTGATCGCGACGATCAGCGGCACCTTGGCTGCGCGCGCATGCTGCACGGCTTCCTGGGTTTGCGGCATCACGCCGTCGTCGGCGGCCACCACCAGCACCACGATGTCGGTGGATTGCGCACCGCGCGCTCGCATGGCGGTAAACGCCGCGTGACCGGGCGTATCCAGGAAGGTAATCACACCCTTGGGCGTGGTCACGTGGTAC
>NZ_DATJMN010000173.1:0-5138 GCF_035508675.1 Dyella sp. | reverse complement strand
TCTGATGATGCCGAAGCATGGCATGACCGGGAACATCCAGCTCGGTGCGCCAGTTTGTGCTTCGCGCCCGCAAAATAAAAACGCCCGGATGCCCGGGCGTTTTCTGCAGCATTGCATGCAGCGTTATGCAATCGCCGGAATCGTCTCGATCCCCGCCTCGATCGCGGCCTTGTGCAGATGCGTCCGCGGCAAGATACGCGCGAAGTAGAACGCCGCCGTATCCCGTTTCGCCTGCTTGAACGCCGGCTGCTGTGTACTTTGCCCCAACGCCGACATCGCACGCGCCCAAAAATAGGCAAGCGTGATGTAGCCGCTGTAGTAGAGGTAATCGTTGGCGGCGGCGCCCAGTTCCTCCGGGTTGGACTGGATGCGTTGCGCCAGCTTCATAGTCAGCTCGCCCCATTCCTTGGCCAGCGCGCCCAGTGCACCGACATACGGCTTGAGGGCTTCATCGCTTGCATGCTGCTTGCAGAATGCGCCGATTTCGCCAAGGAAATGCTGCAGGCCCACGCCCTTGAGCTGGAGAATCTTGCGGCCCAGCAGGTCGGCGGCCTGGATGCCGGTGGTGCCTTCGTACAGCGTGATGATGCGTGCGTCGCGCACGAACTGCTCCACGCCGTTCTCCACGATAAAGCCATGGCCGCCGTACACCTGCAGGGCTTCCTTGGTGCACTCCTGCGCCAGCTCGGTGACCAGGCCTTTGGCGATCGGAATCAGGAAGGCCAGGAGTTCGCCGGCTTGCTGCCGCTGCGCTTCGTCCACACCGCGCGCTTCGATATCGGTCTGCAATGCGGCGTACAACAACAGCATGCGCGAACCCTCCACGATCGCGCGCTGCGTCAGCAGCATGCGGCGCACGTCCGGTTGCACTAACAGGTTGTCGGCGGGCTTGTCCGGAAACTTCGCGCCGGAGAGCGCGCGCGATTGCAGGCGCTCGCGGGCATAGTTGAGGCTGTTCTGCAGCGCCCGCTCGGACAGGGCCAGGCCTTGCACGCCTACCGACAGGCGCGCGGCATTCATCATGGTGAACATCGCCGCCAGGCCCTTGTGCGGCTGGCCGATCAGGAAACCTTCGGCCTCGTCGAAGTTCATCACGCAAGTGGCGGAGCCGCGAATGCCCATCTTGTGCTCGATGGCGCCCGCATACACGTTGTTGCGCTCACCCACCGAGCCGTCGCCGTTTAGCTTGAACTTCGGCACGATGAACATCGAGATGCCGCGGCTGCCGGCGGGCGCATCGGGCAGGCGTGCGAGCACGAGGTGGATGATGTTTTCCGCCAGGTCGTGATCGCCCGCGCTGATGAAGATCTTGGTACCCGTGATCTTGTAGCTGCCGTTGGCGCCTGGCTCGGCACGCGTCTTCAAGAGGCCCAGATCGGAACCGGCCTGCGGTTCGGTCAGGCACATCGTGCCGGTCCATTGGCCGGAGACAATGGGCTTGAGGTAGGTGTGCTTCTGCGCTTCGGTGCCGTGCAGTTCCAGTGCGTGGCAGGCGCCTTCGGACAGCAGCGGATACAGGCTCCAGGACAGGTTGCCGGACTGGAACAACTCGGTAGTCGCCACGCCAAGCACGGACGGCAATGCCTGGCCGCCGAACTCTTCCGCCATGGTGAGGCCGGCCCAGCCGCCTTCGGCGAATTGCTTGAACGCCTCCTTGAAACCCTTGGGCGTGGTGACGGTGCGGCTGGCCTTGTCGTAATGGCAGCCTTCTTCGTCGCCTGCGGCGTTGGTCGGCGCCAGCACCTGCTCGCTCAACCGGCCGGCCTCTTCGAGCACTGCATCGAGCAGGTCACGCGTGTGGCCATCGCCCCCTTGCAGCTTGGTCAGTACGGCTTCGGCGCCAAGCACGTCGAAAAGTGCAAAGCGCTGGTCATCGAGCGGGGCCTTGTAGAGCGTCATGGCTGGATCCTTTACGTAGAACGTTAGCGATACGTGTTGGGTACGCCGGGGACCGGCGAAAGGAAAGCGTTGCTGTTGAACGGGAAGTCGCGCGGATTCTTGTTGTCCGGGTGGTCTTCCAGGTTGGGCGTGCAGTGCACGACGCCGGAGAGCACATAGGGCAGGGAGCCCGCACTGCCCTTGGCGGCCACCGCCTGCAAGGCCTGGCTCATGGCGGGGGTCGGCAGTACTTCCGCTTGCACGACGTCGCCGGCGAACGAGGGAATGGCCAGGTCGAACTTCTTATGCACCCGCACGGGAATGCCCTGCGCCACCTGCAAGCTTCCTTCGATCGACTGGTAATCCATGCCGGTGTAGCTGTTGTTCTGGATGCGCAGGGTGAGCTGCCATGCGCCATCGGGCTGCACGCGCATCTGCTGGATGGTGATGGTGGGCGGGAACACGCTTTGCCGTTGCGGTCCGCAGGCCGTCAGTAGCGTCGCGAGCAGCAGCAGGGCCAGTCCGTGGAGCAGTCGTTTCATGGAAGCACCTCAAACGATTGTTTGAATATAGCAGGGAATGGAATGGGTGGAACGGGGTGATGCAGCACGGGAAACGTTTGAAACAGAAAGGGTTACACAAGAAAGGCACGGATGCATGGCGCGTCATGGCGGTACCACGAGATGTGTTTCTTGCGTGATATGCGCCCTCTCCCGCAAGCAGGGAGGGGGAATGCGGGGCGCAACGAAGCAGCGCACAGATCGTAGACAAGCTCTCGCGCTTCCTTGCAGTTCCCAAGGTCACGCAGAGCAGGCATCATTGGAGGTTGCTCTCCCTCTCTTTCCAACTCTGGCCATCCATGTCCCGTCGCATCGTTGCTCGCCGCTCACCTATCCACGGCAATGGCGTGTTTGCCGTCGCTCCCATCAAGAAGGGTGAAGAAATCATCGAATACAAGGGCACGCTGATGACCCACGACGAAGCCGACGAGATGTACGGCGACGGCGGCGAAACCGGGCATACCTTCCTGTTCACGCTCAACGAGGAATACATCCTCGACGCCAACCGCAAGGGCAACATCGCACGCTGGATCAACCACAGCTGCGCCCCCAACTGCGTGGCCTTCGTGATCGAAAGCGAAAGCGGCAACCTGCGCAAGGACAAGGTGGTCATCGAAGCCAAGCGCAACATCAAGGCGGGCGAGGAACTCACCTACGACTACGGCATCGTGCTGGAAGTACCGCATACCGCGCGGTTGAAAAAGAAATGGGCCTGCCTGTGCGGTTCGCCCAAGTGCACCGGCACCCTGCTCAAGCCCAAGCGCGAGCCAAAGCACTGATCACGCCGCGCTCACCCTGGGCATACGCGCCCTGGATCGAGCCATTTGCAGACTCTTGGCTTACCACCTGGAGTCTGCGTATGAACAGCAAATCCCTGTCTGGCAAAAAGATCGCCGTACTCGCGACCGAAGGTTTCGAATACTCCGAGCTGACCGAACCCAAGCGGATGCTTGAAGAAGCCGGCGCCAAGGTCGACGTGATCGCGCCCGGCGACGCCAAGGAAATCAAAGGCTGGAACATCAGCGACTGGGGCGGGGCGGTGAAAGTGGATCGCCCGCTCAGCCAGGCCAAGCCCGATGATTACGAAGCCCTGCTGCTGCCGGGCGGCGTGATGAACCCCGACAAGTTGCGGCTGAAAAAAGAAGCCATCTCGTTCGTGCGTGCCTTCGGCGATGCCAACAAGCCGATCGCAGCGATCTGCCACGGCCCATGGACGCTGATCGATGCCGGCTGCGTCAAGGGCCACACCATGACGTCGTGGCCCAGCCTGCAGAAGGATCTGGAAAACGCCGGCGCCCGCTGGGAAGACCGCGAGGTGATCCGCGACGGCAATCTGGTGACCAGCCGCAAGCCGGACGATATCCCTGCGTTCGGCAAGGCGTTTATCGAATTGCTGGCGGCCTAGGCAAGCGGTTGTTGATGTTCGTGCACCTCATTGAGAGGCGCACCGGGTGTCAGGATGGCCGCAACGCAATCCCTGTTGCCCGTTCGAGTACCGTCAGCAGTTCGTCCTGGAAGGCAACGTCGCGTGCCGCGGCATGCGGCTCGATGCGGCGTTGATGATGCCAATACGCACCCGAGACGCGAGCCTCGGAGTCTTCGCCTGTCGCCAGCCATTCCTGCGTCAGGTGTCCCAGGCGCAAGTCATCGGGTGCACCGGGGCCGCCCATCTTGGTCGGTACCCAGCCCGGATCGACGGCGCTGCTGATAGCGTCGGGCCAGCGCCGCGCAACGGCCAAGGCAAGCGTCGTCACCAGCAGCTTGCTGTCCGAATACGAGCCGGAGGCGGTTCGTCCGCTCCAATCCAGGCCTTCAAGAGCTGCTCGGCCACTTTGGTGCATGCCGCTGCTCAGGTACACCAAACGGTTCGGTCGGGTGATGAGCGCCGTGAGTACATACGGTGCGACGATATTCACCGGCAATACCTGCGGCCCCGAATACACGCCTGCATTGTGGATGACCGCGTCCATGCGGCCGAGCCGGTTCACTTGCTCGGCGACGCCAAGTGTCTGCTGCAGGTCAGACAGATCTCCTGCGACTGACTGCGCACCTTGGCGAAGCAAATCCTGCACGGCATCGAGGCGTTGCTCGTTGCGCGCGTGGATGACAACCTGGTGGCCATCGGCAAGCAAGGTCTGCGCGGCGGCCTTTCCCAGCCCATCGGCGGAACCTGTAATGAAAATGCGTGACACGAATGCCTCTGCCTGAGTTCAGTGCCATTACTGCGACAAACCCATATCAGGCAACATAATCGATCCGCAACACCTCGATCATCATGTCCCCCGCCGGCCGCTGCCAGCGCACTTCATCGCCCACGCGCGCGCCAAGCAGGGCGGTCGCCAATGGCGATACGTAGCTCACCAGCCCGTGTTCGGCATCCGCTTCGTCTTCGCCCACGATCTGCCAGCGTTGTTCGCCTTCATCGCTGTCTACCGTGACGGTGGCGCCGAAGGCGACGCGGTCGTGCGGCTGCTTGGTTGGATCCACCTCGATGGCGCCTGAGATGCGTGCATGAAGGTGGCGAAGTTCGCGTTCCAGGGCGGCCAGTTCGTTGCGTTGGGCAAGTGCGTCCTGTTCGTTCGCGCTCAAGGCATCGTGACGTGCGGTGGCTTTGTCCAGGCGATCGCGCAGCAACGCGAGACCGCGCGGCGTCACGTAGTTGGGATGCGTGCTGATCGGCAGTTCGGGCAACACCTCGGG
>NZ_DATJMN010000172.1:0-5085 GCF_035508675.1 Dyella sp. | reverse complement strand
ATCGCTCCGAGAACCACAATAGCCGTCACATCTACAATCAGAAGCACTGACCCCGAGTAGTTAGCGCATCATGAAAAACCTCCCGTGATCGCATGGGAGGTTTTTTTATGGATCCGCAGATTCAGTCGACGGTTTTGGGCGGCGCTGCTGTCGATTCACGCAGTTGAAGCGAATAGGGAACTTGCACCAGCAGACCTTCGCCGCGGCCGCGTAGCAGCTCCAACAGTTGCAGGGCGGCAAGTTTGCCCATATCGCGGGCGGGTTGTCTCACGGTTGTAAGTGGCGGCCAAAGCTGGTTGGCCAGCGCGTTATCGTCGAAACCGCAGACCGACAAATCGCGCGGCACTTTCAGGCCTCGTTCGTTGGCTGCCCACATTACGCCTGCCGCCATATCGTCGTTGGCGGCGAAGATGGCGGTGGGAAGCTCCGGCAGCGCAAACAGTTTGCGCGCGGCAACAACGCCGGAGCCGAACGTGAATTCGCCCTGCACCACGTAATCCGGATCGTAAAGAATGCCCGCGGCCGACAGGGCTTCCTTGTAACCGGCCAGTCGCCAACGGCTTGCGCCGTGGTTGGCGATACCGAGAACGTGCGCAATGCGTTTGTGTCCATGCTCAATCAGATGCGTGACCAGCGCTTTGGCAGCCAGTTCTTCATCCATGCAAACGCCTATCGCCTCATTGCGGTTTTGCGGCGAGACGCTCGCATGAGGCACTTCACGCTCCCGCAAGCGCCGTAGCAGCGGCGGATAGTCGGTAAGCGGCGGCGTCAGAATGACGCCGTCCACATGATGATCGGAAATCAATGCGTCGACGCGTCGGATGAAATCCTGCCCGCGCATCCGCAACGGACACACCATCATGCTGTAGCGGTTTGCGTTGCAGGCGTCGAGTATGCCGTCTTGAATTTCGGCAAGGTAGGTCGACGCGGGGTTGTCGTTGTTGTCGTACAGCATGGCGATGAGAAAAGATCGGCTGCCTGCCAATCCACGGGCCGAAGGGCTCGGCCGATAGTTCATCGATTCCATCGCGGCGAGCACGCGCTGGCGCGTGGAGTCCTTGACGTACGACTCCTCGTTCAACACGCGCGACACGGTCTTGGGCGATACACCCGCTGCGCGTGCGACATCTTCCAGGCGTACCCCCATGCATTCTCCTAAGATCACCGTGTTGCACAGTGACTATGCCGCTCGCACTCCGTTCTTACAAGAGTTAGAGCGTCGGAATCGCCAGTATTAAGCCGTTTTCAAAAAAGGCGCCCTCTTGCGAGGGCACCTCAGCTGAGCAGGTAGGGAGGTTTCCCACTCAGAACCACACGCCCACTTCGACACCGTACGTACGCGGCGGCAAATATTGGGAAACATAGACGAAGCTGCCGTCGGCCTCCTGGAATCGCATGGCATTCGTGCGCACCTTGTCGTCGCTAAGGTTTTGCACATAGGCATTCACCCACCAACGATCTTGCGGTTCGGTGTAACGCAACGAGACATCGCTGCGAACGTAGGCTTTTTGTTGATCGCCCGAGCCGAGATTCAACGGACTCAGCCATTGCATGCTCTGGTACTGAGCGCTGAGGCGTGGTGTCAGCCGGCCACCGTTGGACAGATGAAAATCATGCTCGTAGATGGCGGTAAGCGATGCATCCGGTGCATGCGGCAACGTGTGACCCGTGATGTTCAGGCAGGTGGCAAGGTTGGACTGCGGTGCGCAAGGTGGCAGGCCTGCATAATCGTTGCTGCCTGCATAGAGCAGCGTGCCAAGCGTTTTCTTCGGAATAGCCGAGAACACCAGGTTGGCGCGGTCGTCATGTCCTTGATAAGCCAGTTCGGATTCGAAGCCGGCAACGATGGTGCTGCCTTGCACGTTGGAGAAGCCAAGGCCGTGATCGCCATTCGGATACGTAATCGGTGCCGATAGCTGGAAGTTCTTGAAATTCTCATAGTACGCCGCGCTGTTCCAGGTCACGTGCCCATCGAAGAACGTGAACTTGGCGCCGATTTCGTAGTTGGTCAGCGTTTCGGGCTGGTACAACGTGCCACCGTCTTCCGTGCCGCCCGACTTGTAGCCCGTCGACACGCTCGTGTATACCATCGCATTCTGATTGAAGACGTAATCGGCGCGGGCCAGCCAGGTGACTTTGGTGTTGTGATACTTGGCATCGTTATGCTGTGAGACGGTGAAGCCGACATCTTGCGGCTGCACGCCGGGGGCGATCGGAACTTGAGGCACGGTCGGATCGTACGCCCAGCCCCAATTGATGCCGCCTTCGTTCCTCTTGGTGTCGTCGGAGAAGCGCGCGCCAGCCGTCAAATTGAAAGCGTCGGTAACATGCCACACGGTTTGGCCGAACACCGCTTCGGACTGCACCGTTTCCTTCGGCTGGATAAACGAACCTTGCCAGTTCACCGTGCCCAACTCCGTGCCGTTCATGATCGGAATGTCGAAGCGGATGTTGTTGTCTTCGGCGGAGTAATAAAGACCGAGAATCCAATCGAGCGTGTGTTGTCCGGTCGATTTCAGATCAAGCTCGTGACTGTAGCTGGAGTAGTTGGAGTAATTGGTGCGGTCGTCTTGATACACGCCGCCCGTCGTGAAGCTGGTGGGCAATATCGCGCCGGCATCCTGATCGTAATCGCTGGAACCGGCAAAACGGTTGTAACCGGCAACGTAGCTAAGAGCCATGTCCTCGTTGATCTGCCAATCCATGCGGCTACGCACCGTTTTGGAGGTGCGATGCAGATAGGGCGCGGTGTCGATCAATGCGGACCAGAAATCCTGACCGGGACGTGGATCTTGCATCAAGTTCATGTCCGGCGTGCCGCGGTCGAGGAAATACTCGTACGACAGGTTCCATTTGAACGAATCGGTGGGTTGCCATAACGCACTGATGCGAGCCGCAGACTGATTTTGCGCGTTGTACTTCTGGCCAACGCTGGAGTAGAGCGCTTGATTGATCGGTTGGAATTTCGCCGGATTGCCACCACTGGCGAGATAGGTGGCCTCCTGTTGAGCGACGGAAGGTAGTTCGCTCGCCGGATTTTGATAGTTCACATAGCCATCGTGTTGTTCATGTGCAACCGCTACACGCATGGCGAACGTATTGCTGATCGGCAGATTGATCGCAGCCTTTTCGCCGGCCTGGCTGTAGTTGCCCAGCGACATTTGCGCGTTGCCATAGAAGCCACCGCCGATATCTGGTTTGGCGGTCTCAAAATCGACGGCACCTGCCGTGGAGTTGCGGCCCCACAATGTTCCCTGCGGGCCACGCAGCACCTGCACGCTGTCCATGTCCATCAGCAGGCTTGTGGCCGTTTCGGCGCGCGGGGCATAGACACCGTCAACGAACAGCGCGACTTCCGGGTCGGCGTATTCGGTCTTGGCGCTGTCGTTGCCGATACCGCGCATCGTCAGCGTGGTAACGCCATGGTCACCCTCGCTGGTGGCTTGCAGGCCCGGTACGAGTTTGGTGATGTCCTGCACGGTCATCACGCGCTCTTTGTCGAGCGTGTCGGCCGTGATCGCCGTGACGGCAACCGGGGTTTTCTGCAGCGGGGTTTCACGCTTGGTGGCAGTCACCTGGATGGCCTCCAGGTTCTTGACCTTCTTCTGGGACGGTCCGTTGGTCTTATCGGTTGTGGCCTGTTGAGTCGCGTCCTGTCCCGTGGCAAGCACAGGGGTAGTGGCAAGCACGGCGGCAAGTGCGACGTACATAGCCGAGTGGCGAAGCATCATTTCATTCCCCTCCAAATGAATCCGCGTTGTTTTAAGCGCAGCCAACCCATCTCCCCGGCATTGGCTACACCACAGATGCGACAACGCTGATACGATATGACAGCGCTGTCATACGCAAATAATAGGCAGCTTCCGACAAAGAAGCTTGCCGCGTCGCAACAAACCAACCTGGGAGGGGTCATGGCACGGTTACAAAGCATCTTGGTGGTGGGGGGAGGGGCCGCGGGCTGGCTCGTGGCGTGCTATCTGGCCAAACACTTGAATGCCGTGGCATCAGAGGGCATTCGCGTAGAGCTGGTGGAGGCGCCGGGCATTGGTCTGCTAGGCGTGGGCGAGGCGACGTTTCCGTCCATTCGCGGCACGTTTTCGGCGATTGGTCTGGATGAAGGGCGTCTCCTTGTCGGCGCTAATGCGACCTTCAAACAAGGCATTCGCTACGATCATTGGGTGCGACCTCCGGGCAGCGAAGGCGCGGCCAGTTTCTTTCATCCCTTCAGCCTGCCTAGCCAGCGACCGGGTTCTCCGGAATTGCTGCCTTATTGGCTGCTGGGCGGCGCGCCTGCAGGCATGCCGTTGGCCGAAGCGGTCACGATGCAACATCGCCTGGTGATGCACGGGCGCGGTCCCAAACGCGCCAGCGATCCCGACTATCAAGGCCCCATGAATTACGCCTACCACTTCGATGCCGCACGCGTTGCGGAAGTGCTGGCCGAGCATGGACAGAAGCTTGGCGTGAAGCGTCATCAAGCGACCGTCGAGCGCGTGGAACTTGACGAGCGCGGCGCGATAGCAAGCTTGGTCACGCAAGAGGTCGGCGAATTGAAGGCTGATCTTTACGTCGATTGCACTGGCTTGCGCAGCCGTTTGATCGGCGGCGCCATGCAATCCCCATTCCGCAGTCGTACCGACGTGCTGTTCGTCGATCGCGCGGTTGCGATGCAAGTGCCGTATCCGCGACCGGATACGCCTATTGCGTGTTGCACGATCGCCACCGCGCAGGAAGCGGGTTGGACGTGGGATATCGGTCTGCAGCAGCGACGCGGCGTGGGATATGTCTATTCGTCACGCCATTCGGATGCCACGCGCGCGGAAGAAGTGATACGACGGCATCTCGGTCCTGTCGCCGATCAGCTGGAGCCGCTGCATATCAAATTCGAAACCGGATACAGGCCCGAGCATTGGCGCGCCAACTGCGTCGGCATCGGCTTGGCCGGCGGTTTTGTCGAGCCGTTGGAGTCGACGGGTATCGCGCTGGTGGAACTGGGTACTTATCTGCTCACGCATTTGCTTCCGACGGATCTCGGTGACATGGAGCGCGCGGCCAAGCACTTCAACGCAATGATGTGCGCACGTT
>NZ_DATJMN010000171.1:0-3197 GCF_035508675.1 Dyella sp. | reverse complement strand
GAAACGATGGCAGCGTACTTGTTGGCATCAGCCATGGCGATGGCTTCCAGCGTTTCCGACAGAGTGCCGATCTGGTTCACCTTGATCAGGATGGCGTTGGCGATCTTCTTCTCGATGCCTTCGCGGAAGATGGCCGGGTTGGTCACGAACAGATCATCGCCGACCAACTGCACCTTATTGCCGATCTTGTCAGTCAACAGCTTCCAACCATCCCAGTCGCCTTCGGCCATGCCGTCTTCGATGGTGACGATCGGATACTGCTGCGCCCAACTTGCGAGCAGGTCGACGAACTGCGCCGGCGTGTAGACCTTGCCCTCGCCTTCCAGGTCGTACTTGCCGTCCTTGAAGAATTCGGAGCTGGCGGCATCCAGGCCCAGCAGAATTTCGCTGCCGATCTTGTAGCCGCTCTTGTTCACCGCTTCCAGGATGGTATCCAGCGCTTCGATGTTGGAACGCAGGTTCGGGGCGAAGCCGCCTTCATCACCCACCGCCGTGTTGAGGCCCTTGCCCTTCAGCACGCTCTTGAGCGCGTGGAAGATTTCCGCGCCGGCACGCAGCGCCTCGGCAAAGCTCGGCAGCCCGACCGGCAGCACCATGAATTCCTGCACGTCGACGTTGTTGTCGGCATGCGCACCGCCGTTGATGATGTTCATCATCGGCACCGGCAGCACGCCCGGCTTGCCGTGGGAGAGGTACTTCCACAGCGGCTCATGGCGCGAAGCGGCCACCGCGTGCGCGGCAGCCATGGAAACGCCGAGCAAGGCATTGGCGCCGAGGCGGCCCTTGTTCGGCGTGCCGTCGAGATCGATCAGCTTCTGGTCCAGGCCTTGCTGGTCAGCCGCATCGTAGCCTTTCAGTGCAGTGGCGATTTCGCCATTGACGTTGCCCACCGCCTTCTTCACGCCCTTGCCCAGGTAGCGCGACTTGTCGCCGTCACGCAACTCCACCGCTTCGCGCGTGCCGGTCGATGCGCCACTCGGCACCGCCGCGCGCCCGAAAGCGCCGCTGGCCAGCGTTACTTCTGCTTCGAGTGTGGGGTTGCCGCGGGAGTCGAGGATTTCGCGGGCGTGAATATGGGTGATGGCAGTGGTCATGGCGTTCCTTGTTCAACGTTGAAAGTGATGAGGATTTTGAACTTGCAGAATGCTGTCCCCGCTTCCCCCATCCTTCATCAAAGATGGGGGAAAGGGAGCCATTCAGTTCTGCTGCTCCAGAAAACCATGGCGCTTGGTGACGGCATCCAGCTCCAGCAAGGTCTGCAGCAGCGCTTCCATCTTGTCCAGCGGCCAGGCATTCGGGCCGTCGCTCAGCGCCTTGCTCGGATCCGGGTGCGTTTCCGCAAACAAGCCGGCAATGCCCACCGCGACGGCTGCGCGCGCCAGCACCGGCACGAATTCGCGCTGGCCGCCGGAACTGGTGCCCTGCCCGCCCGGCAACTGCACCGAATGGGTTGCGTCAAACACCACAGGGCAGCCGGTTTCACGCATCACGCTCAAGGAGCGCATGTCGGAAACCAGGTTGTTGTAGCCGAAACTGGCGCCGCGTTCGCAGACCATGATGGCGTCGTTGCCGACGGCCTTGGCCTTGTCCACCACGTTTTTCATGTCCCACGGGGCGAGGAACTGGCCTTTCTTGATATTCACCGGCTTGCCGGCGCGCGCCACGTTCTGGATGAAATTGGTCTGCCGGCACAGGAAGGCGGGTGTCTGCAGCACGTCTACCACCGCAGCCACTTCGTTCATCGGCGTGTATTCGTGCACGTCCGTGAGCAGCGGCACGCCCACCTGCCGCTTCACTTCCGCCAGGATGCGCAGGCCTTCTTCCATGCCCAGGCCGCGAAAGCTGGTGCCGGAGGAACGGTTGGCCTTGTCGAAGCTGGATTTGAAAATGAAGTTGACGCCGAGACGACCGGTGATTTCCTTCAGCTTGCCGGCCGTATCGACCTGCAGCTGTTCGGATTCCACCACGCAAGGGCCGGCGATCAGGAACAGCGGCTGATTCAGGCCGGCCTCGAAACCGCACAACTTCATGCAACTGCTCCCTTTGCCAGCTTCTCGCCCTCGCGCACGGCTTTGAATTCCCGCGCGGCGCGCACGAAGCCGATGAACAAGGGATGGCCGTCACGCGGCGTGGAGGTGAATTCCGGATGCGCCTGGCAGCCGAGGAACCACGGATGCTGCTGCAGCGGCAGTTCGACGATTTCCACCAGCAGGTCGTCCATCGACTTGCCGGAGATCACCAGCCCCAGGTCTTCGAACGACTGGCGATAGCGATTGTTGAACTCATAACGGTGGCGATGGCGCTCACGCACGACGTCCTGCCCGTAGAGCTGGCGCGCCAGTGTGCCGGCCTTGAGGCGGCATTCCTGCGCGCCCAGGCGCATGGTGCCGCCAAGATCGGAGCGTTCGCTGCGCTGTTCGACTTCGCCGGCCGCCGTGGTCCATTCGGTAATCAGTGCAATCACCGGATTGGGCGTATGGCGATCGTTTTCGCTGGAATCGGCATCGGTAAGGCCGGCCACGTTGCGCGCGAAATCCACCACTGCCGCATGCATGCCGTAGCAGATGCCGAAGTACGGCACGCCGTACTCGCGCGCATATTTCGCCGCGAGGATCTTGCCTTCGAAGCCGCGCTTGCCGAAACCGCCAGGCACCAGGATCGCATCGACACCGCTCAACACCTTGGCGGCGCCTTCGGCCTCGATCTGCTCGGAATCGATCCACTGCAGGTTCACGCGCGTCTGCTGCTTGATGCCGCCGTGGCGCAGCGCCTCGCCCAGGGACTTGTAGGCGTCCTTGTGCTCGACATATTTGCCGACGATGGCGACGGTGATCTCGTCCTTCGGATGCTCGACCGCGTCGACCGTACGCTGCCAGCCGGAAAGGTCGGCCGGCTTGGCATCCAGGCCCAGCTTCTTTACCACGATGTCGTCCAGCCCCTGCTGATGCAGCCACAGCGGTTGCTTGTAGATGACGTCCACGTCGGCGGCGCTGATCACTGCCGGCTCGGGCACGTTCGTGAACAGCGCGATCTTGCGGCGCTCGCTGTCCGGCAGTGGCTGCTCGCAGCGGCACAGCAGGATGTCCGGCTGGATACCGATGGAGCGCAGCTCCTTCACCGAATGCTGGGTCGGCTTGGTTTTGATCTCGCCGGCCGCCTTGATGTACGGCACCAGGGTGAGGTGCATGAACAGGCAC
>NZ_DATJMN010000170.1:0-11615 GCF_035508675.1 Dyella sp. | reverse complement strand
CGCGCCACGTTGGACAGCTCGCCTTCGATCCACACCAGGGGCAAGGCATCTTCCAGCAACCCGCGTACCAGCCGGTTGAGCGTGCTGGGCGTCAGAACGTGCCGGGTCGGCTTACCGCCGGCACCCTCGGGGAAGTCGTCGGGCGCGTGCATGGACGCGGGAGACTAGCACGATTGGCTTGAGGAACATCGCATGGGCGCGCCATGCTCATCGCGCATGCAGGTTTGTGCGGGCCGCCGCGTCGAAAGGCCGTGCCTCCCCTGCTTGCAGGGAAGGCATTGGATTGGCATGGCAGATGTTTTTGGTGCCTAAGAGCCTTTGCACAGCGTCAGCAGACCGGAGATCGACGGAAGCTGGCTCAGGCTGATCTGGATGGAGTTGTCGCAACTGGCGCTTGTGACAGGAGCGCCAAGCAATGCGGTGGTAAGCGTGATGCCAGGACTGTTGATGGAAAGCGTGGAACCGTCGACCAGGCTGATCGCTCCATTTTGTATCGTCAGTGTTGCATTGCCGACACCAAGTACATTCAGCGTGACGCTGCACGTGCCGCTGGGGACACTTGCCGTCGGCGGCGACAAGCTCGCCGAAAGCGCCGCACCTTGGCAGGTTCCGGTCAGGGTCGACAAACCCTGGTTTACGGTAAGCGTGGCGGACCCCTGATCGATGCTGGCCGTGCCGTTCTTGGTGTCGATGACGAGTGACGTGGTGCTCAGGGTGCCCGGTATGGTCGTCAGCGGCAGGTTGGCGGTGCCGGTGCAAGTCACCGGCGCTGCCGTGAATACGCCGTCGTTGTTGTTGATCGCATTCGGTGATTGGCAATTGAGGACACCGCTGCCGCCGGGAATCATGCCATTGCAGGCAAGCGCGTAACCGGTGCCGTTGGTGCTCACCTGGCATTGAAGCGTAACGGGGGCTTCCGTTTGGGCGTGCACTGGCGTGGAAGCAAGCAACGTGGCCGACATCGTCAATGCCGCAATAGCCAGCACACCAAGCGCTCTGGCCGCGCGCAACGCGAAGATGGAGTGCAGCTTCATAGGTGCCTCCTCGATATGACATAAGACAGCGTTAAGTGGCCGAGCACAATCGGCGAGTACGACACGCTTCATAAGGTCGCCTGACTATCCCCGGGCGAGTCGGGCAGACGTGGTGGAAGGTGCCCATGCAAGCGGGCGCCCCGTCTGCCCGCGCGCAATGTAGTCGCCCCAAGCGAAAGCTTGCGTATAGGCGTTGCGACGAACAGCAGCACGCAACCCGTCCCCGTTTTGCATTGTGACCGTCGTCACCGGGCAGGTAGTTGGGAACTTAGCGGTGTTCGTCGTGCATGTCCTGCAGGCGGCGTAGATGCCGCCTGCGCCATCGCCATGCTCGAATGCCGGTATTGATGGCAAACCAGGCGGCGATCGCCGCCAACGGCCAGGCGATCACCGCCGGCCACAGCATCGCCACCACGGCAAGCGCGGCGAGCAACAGGGTTACGCTGAGCAGGGCGCCGGTTTCGGTATCGCCCAGAATGCGGCGATCGGTCAGCGCCGCGCCCATGGTATTGGCAATGCGCAGTGCGCCGGCTGCGGCGCGGCCGGAGCTTCCGCCTGCATGCCGCGGTGGCTGCGGCCTGGCCTCGCTGCTGCGTACGCGCTCGCCGCGCCGGTAACGGCGGGGAGCCAGCACGATCTCGGTGGCGTTTTCCAGGTCCTTCTCATATTGCTCGGCCAGTTGCGCGGCAAAGCCGGCATCTTCGATGGCCACGTCGATCTCGCGGTTGTTCAACCAACTGGCGAGGTTGAGATTGGAGGAGCCCACGCGCGCCCATTGGGCATCCGCCACCGCGGTCTTGGCATGCAGCATCGAGCCGTTCCATTCGAACACGCGAATGCCGGCTTTCAGCAGCGGCCGATAGCCCGCGCGCGACATGCTGGCGACCAGCGGAATATCGCTGGTGCCCGGCACCAGCAGGCGCACGTCGACGCCATCGCGCGCGGCGGCGGAGAGGGCTTGCACATACGGCGCCACGCCCACGAAATACGCATCGGTCAGCCACAGGCTGCGGCGCGCCATGGCGGCGATCAGCTGGTCCAGCCGGTACATGCCGGCGGTCGCCGGCTGGGTGGCGATCACGCGCAGCGCCACGCTGCCCGCTTCCATGCCGGCGGGTGCCGGTGCATAGATCGGATGCGCTCCGCCGGCTGCGATCCAGCTATCGGCAAACGCGGCTTCCAGTTCCAGCACGGCCGGTCCGCGCAGGGCCACGCCGGTATCGCGCCACGGCGGGATGTTGCGCGACGGATGGCCCAGCCATTTCGCGCTGATGCAAATACCGGACAGAAACCCCAGGCATCCGTCCACCACCAACTGCTTGCGATGATCGCGGCTCATCCAGCCCAGGGCCTGGCCAAGTTGCGGCGGGTTGAACACGCGCACTTCACCACCGGCCTCGCGCACCGGCCTCCAGAACGCTGAGCCCGATTGGCCCAGGCAGCCCAGCCAGTCGACGATCACCGCGACCTGTACGCCACAGCGCGCACGCTCCGCCAAGGCATCCCGGAAGGCACGCCCCACGTGGTCGTCGCGGATGATGTAGTTCTCCAGCAGCACGCGATGCTGCGCGCCGCGGATGGCGGCCAGCCATGCCTCGAAATGCTGTTCGGCGTCGATCAGCAGATCCACCTTGTTGCCGCCCAGCAACGGCGCGCCTGCGGCACGGCTCAAGGCTTGTTCGGCAAGTATGCGATTGGGGACGGGCGGCAGCGTGGTGGACATGCAGAAAGTATAGGGACGCCGGCGCAAACCACCGCATAGGATGTTGTGGGCCCTCTATAGCTCGCAAGCGAAGCGGGCATCTGGATCGTTGCGACAAACGGTTCCCTCCCCTGCGAAGTAGGGGAGGGCTAGGGTGGGTGCGAGCGCAGCGAGCGGCGTGAGCCGAACATGGCTTGCATGCATTTTCGCAGGACATTCGGCGGTACGCTAAAGCTCAAGCAACCCCACCCCAACCCTCCCCTACTTCGCAGGGGAGGGAGCGTATCGTGGCGAGTAGCGGGCCATTTATCCCGAGCAATACGCTGTTCCACCTTCCGTGCTTTCTGGCATGATCAAGCCATGTTGCCAGAGCAGCGTTTTTCGGACACCGATGCCTGCGCGCAGCTCATCGTGCAGCGGCTGGGCGCCGACCTGCGCGTCGCGGCGCCATTGGGTCTCGGCAAACCGCATGGATTGCTCAATACCTTGTACGGCTTGATGATCGCCGATACTTGGCGCTCCATGACCTTGTACACCGCCTTGTCGCTCACGCGGCCACGCGCGAAGAGCACGCTGGAAGCGCGCTTCCTCGACCCGTTCGTAGCGCGCCATTTCGGTGCCGACTACGTCGATCCTCAATACGCCGTCGACCAGATGCAGGGCAAGCTGCCGTCCAATGTGGCGGTGCACGAGTTCTACATGCAGTCGGGTGCCTTGCTGCATGCCGGCAGTGCGCAGCGCAATTACATCAGCCAGAACTACACGCATGTGGCGCGCGATCTGGTGATCCAGGACATCAACCTGCTGGTGCAGCTCGTCGCGCGCCGCGAAACGCCGGCTGGCGTGCGTTACAGCCTGTCTTGCAACCCCGACCTCACGCTGGATTTTCTCGAGCGCGTCAAGGCGGCCGGCAAGACGCGCCCGCTGTGCGTGGCGGTCGTGCATCCGTCGCTGCCTTACATCGGCGGCGCGGCGGAAGTGCCGCAGGATTTCTTCGACCTCGAACTGGCGCCCATGGCATCGCCACCGCTGTTCGCGCTGCCCAGAATGCCGATAGACCTTGCCGAATATGCGCTAGGTCTGCATGCCAGCGCTTTGGTCAAAGATGGCGGTTGCCTGCAGATCGGCATCGGTGCTCTATCCGATGCGCTGGTCAAGGGGCTGCTGCTGCGGCACCAGGACAACACTGCATGGCGAAAAATGCTGGTCGCGCTGGATCCGCGTGGCGCCACGCATCGATTGGCCGAACGCATCGGCGGCCTTGCTACGTTCAAGACCGGCTTGTACGGCTGCAGCGAAATGGTGCTGGACGGTTTCATGCATCTGGCCAAGGCCGGCATCCTCAAGCGGCGCAGCTGGGACAATCTTGCGCTGGAACGGGCCGCCGCGGGCGGGCGCTTGCCCGGCGACGTACCCGGCGGCCATTACCTGCGCGGTGCATTCTTCCTCGGCACGCGCGAACTCTACGAATGGCTGGAAACCACCGCCGGCAGCGACCCCGATGCGATCGACATGTGCCCGGTCTCCAACGTCAATCATCTCTACGGTGATCATCAGTCGCTGGCCATGCTGCAGCGGCGCGGCGCGCGATTCTTCAACACCTGCATGATGTCGACCTTGCTCGGCGCGGCGGCGTCCGAAACGCTGGAAGACGGCCACGTCGTGAGCGGCGTCGGGGGGCAGTACAATTTTGTCGCCATGGCGCACGAGTTGCCCGATGGCCGCTCCGTCTTGCTCCAGCGAGCCACCCGGCGCGGGCACAGCGGCGTGGAAACCAATATCCGCTGGCAATACGGCCAGGGTACCATTCCGCGGCACCTGCGCGACATGGTGGTGACCGAGTACGGCGTGGCGGATCTGCGCGGCAAGAGCGATAGCGAATGCATCGAGGCGATGCTGGCGATCAGCGATGCGCGCTTTGTCGATGCCTTGGCGGCAGAGGCCAAGTCGCATGGGAAACTTGCCGCGGATTTCAAGATTCCGCAAGCATGGCGCAAGCACCATCCCGAAGCCCTGCGCGAAGCACTGGTCAACGCTGTGCACAAAGGATGGTTGCCGCCCTTTCCGTTCGGCAGCGATTTCACCGAGGTCGAGCGGCGCCTGCTGCCTGCCTTGGAATGGCTGCAAGCGTCCAGTACCACATGGCAGGGCCGGTGGCAGTTGCTCAAGGCATTGTGGCAGCCGGGCGCAGCCAAGGCCGAAGAAACCGTTGCGCTGGAGCGGATGCAATTGTCCGGCGCAACCAGCCTTGGCGATCGCCTGCAGCGTCGTTTGCTGCAAGCCGCATTGCGACGATCGTAGATGGCGCCAAACCGAGCCCGCCGTTGTCTTCGCAGTCCATCATCGCCAACCTGCACGCTAGGGCAAAGGCGACGCCACCGTGCGACAACGCAATACGAATTGCGCAAATCCGCACAGCATGCTTCACTCGGCGAGTGGCAGAATGCATTCTTCGGATCGACAGGGGCAGGGCGTGGCATTTTTTCATGACAGCGATTGCAACCGTTTGCTGACCTTGCGCCATCATCGTCCGTTGTTGTCAGCAAAGGTCGCGTGCCGAACCTCCGCCAAGCCGTGATCAGGGTCAGTCCACAATTGCGTACCGCCGGCACATACGTGCTGGTCTCGGCGGTATGGATCTGGTTTTCCGGATATCTGCTGGGCGACCTGGTACACGATCCGCATCGCATCGTCCTCTACCAGATTGCGAAAGGATGGCTATTCGTACTGGGCACGGGGCTGTTGTTGTACTGGATGATCGGCCGCACCGTGCAACGCCTGGATCATGCCAACCAGCAATTGCTCGACAGCCACGAGCAAGCCTTGCGCGTGCTGGTGGAGGCCATGGACATACGGCACAAGGAAACCGGCGACCATTCCGAACGCGTCGTGCGCATGGCGCTTGGGCTGGCGAAACTGGTGGGGCTGGAAGACGATGCCTTGCGCGACATCAAGTTCGGCGCGCTGTTGCACGACATCGGCAAGCTGGCCCTGCCCGATGCCATCCTGATCAAGCCCGGCAAACTGGACGACGAAGAAACACGGCTGATGCGCACCCACCCGCGCATGGGCTACGACATGCTGCAGCGAATCGAGTTTCTGCGCGACGCCAGCGCCATTCCGTACTGCCACCACGAGCGCTGGGACGGCACCGGCTATCCGCAAGGTTTGAAGGGCGAGCAGATTCCCCTGGCAGCGCGCATCTTCAGCGTGGTGGATGTGTGGGATGCATTGAGCTGCCGGCGCGTGTACAAACCCGCGTGGCCGGAGCCGGAGGTGCTGGATTATCTGCGCGAGGCGGCCGGCGGCCAGCTCGATCCGCATCTGGTGGCGTTGTTTCTCGATCACTACGGCGAGTTGAAGGCGCTTGCCTTAAACGCAGCGCCGCAGGTTTGAGTGCGTATCGCGCACTCGCCACGGTACGTCGTGCGAAGCGTGTAAGTTGGCTGTGAGGTGCAGCCGAACCCCAGCGGTGTGATGTGCATGGCAACGTTGGGGCTCGCCCCGAGCATCGCGGGCGCAACAGCAAATAAAAGGCTGTTATGTGCGGCACCATCAGCAGCGGCACGTAGTCACAGTCAGGCAAGCAAGCTGGGATTTCATCCCAGCCGTTCAACCCGCCAGCGGAAAACAGTGGCGTTCCAGAACAAGTTGCGCGGGGATGGCCGGTATGTCCCTCCAGCACGGCTCATCGAACGGAGCGGTCACCAAGGTCGCCACTTCGCGCAAAAACGCCGCGCGCGATATTTCTTCCGCCCCTAAGTCCAACAAATGGGGATTGCTGACCTGGGCGTCGATCAGCGGAAATCCCCAATCGCGCAAGAGCGCCGCCAGCGCACACAACGCCAGTTTCGAGCCGCCGCTTTCCGCACTGAACATCGATTCGCCGCAAAAGAGCCGGCCGATGGAAACACCGTAGATGCCACCCACCAGGCGCTCGTGCTCCCACACTTCCACGCTATGCGCATAACCCAGGTCGTGCAGCGTGCCGTAGGCGTCGATCATCGCCGGACTGATCCAGGTGCCGAACTGGCCAGGGCGCGGGGCTGCACAAGCGCGGATCACCTGGCGAAAGGCGTGATTCACCGTCACCTGCCAGGCCTTCTCGCGCAGCGCCCTGCGCAAGCTGCGGTTGGGGTACAGCGTGTCGGTATGAAACACGCAGCGCGGATCGGGCGACCACCACAGGATCGGCTCGTTTTCGTTGTACCAGGGAAAAATGCCGTTGGCGTACGCCGTGATCAGGCGCGACGGCGAAAGATCGCCGCCGAAGGCAAGCAAGCCATTGGGTTCGATGAGAGCGGTGCGAGGGTCGGGAAAATGACCCGGAGGGTGGTCGTCGAGCCGGGGCAGGCGAATCATGATCGGGCGTAAGGGCTATGATCCAGCAGATCGTCGGCATAAGCGTCCATGCTCTCGCGCTCGTCTGCAAGCGCGCGGCATACCGCACTGCGGAAACCCTCGTGCACCAGATAGTGACGCGAATGCGTGCGCACCGGCAGAAAGCCGCGCGCGAGCTTGTGCTCGCCCTGTGCGCCGGGCTCGAAACGCTGCAATCCTTGCGCAATCGCGTATTCGATGCCCTGGTAGTAGCACAGTTCGAAATGCAGGTCCGGCACGTCGACGCTGGCGCCCCAGTAGCGGCCATACAAGGTGCTTGCACTGCGCAGCATCAAGGCCACCGCCACGATCTCCCCGGCTTGCCTGGCCAGCGCCAGTTGTACCGCGTTGCCGAACTCCTTGCGCAGGTATTGAAAGAACGCCTCGGTGAGCGCCGCGTGATTGCCCTTGGCGTCGAAGGTAGCGGTATACAGGGCATGCACCCGCCGCCACTCCCGCGCACTCAGTTCCGCGCCACCCACCATGCCGATGTCCAGGCCATGCGCGGCCACCCGCTTGCGTTCGTGGCGGATGTTTTTGCGCTTCTTGTGATTGAGCGCGGCCAGGAATGCGTCGAAATCGGCATAGCCCTGATGATGCCAATGGAACTGCACGTCGCTGCGCGCCATCCAGTCCTCGCCGAAGGCATCGGCATCCGCCTCGGTGAGGAAGTTGGCATGCACGGAAGAAAGCCCCAGCCGCTGCGCCTGCTGCTGCATGGCATCCACCAGCAAGCGGCGCAGCACGTCCGCTTCGGTGGCATCGGTACCTACCAGCAGACGCGGCCCGGTCACCGGCGAGTAGGGCACCGCATTGAGCAGCTTGGGATAGTACTGGCCGCCCGCACGCTCCCACGCCGCCGCCCAGCTCCAGTCGAACACGAACTCGCCATGGGAGTTGCCTTTCAGATACAGCGGCGCCGCGGCGATCAGTGCGCCGTGGCGATAAAGCCCCAGATGATGCGCCTGCCAGCCCCAGTCCGCGCGAATGCAATCGGTGCGTTCCAGGCCGGCGAGAAAGGCGTGCGAGAGGAACGGATTATCGTCGGGGCGCAGCGCGTCCCACGCCGTGGCGGGGATGTCGTCGATGCTGTCGTGGAAGCGGGCTTGGATCATTCTGCTAAGTCTTGCCCATCCCTCGTAGGTTGGCGGTGAGGCAACGCCGAACCCCAACATCGCCATCTGCATAGCAACGTTGGGGTTCGCATGCGCTCACCACCAACCTACGCGCCGAGGTTTTTTTCCAGTGCGAGGATCCAAAATAACAAGCCTCAAACCTTCCCGTTCTGATCCAACCACCGCTCCGCATCCAGCGCCGCCATGCAGCCGAAGCCGGCCGAGGTCACCGCCTGCCGATACACATGATCGGCCACGTCGCCGGCTGCAAACACGCCAGGTACCGAGGTCATCGTGGCCATGCCTTCCAGGCCGCTGCGAATCTTGATGTAGCCGTCGTGCATGTCTAGCTGGCCTTCGAAGATGCCTGTATTGGGCGAGTGGCCGATCGCTACGAAGAAACCGGTGGCCTCGATGTCGCGCGTGACGCCGCTGTTGATGTCCTTGACGCGCACGCCGGTCACGCCGGTGGCGTCGCCCAGTACTTCATCGATGGTATGGTTCCACACCAGCTCGATCTTGCCGGCGGCGGCTTTCTCGAACAGCTTGTCCTGCATGATCTTCTCCGCGCGCAGCTTGTCGCGGCGATGCACCAGGTACACCTTGCGGCCGATGTTGGCCAGGTACAGCGCTTCTTCCACGGCGGTGTTGCCGCCGCCGACCACCACGATGTCCTGGTTGCGGAAGAAGAAGCCATCGCAGGTGGCGCAGGCCGACACGCCCTTGCCCTTGTAGTGTTCCTCGCTGGGAATGCCCAGGTACTTGGCGGTAGCGCCGGTGGCGATGATCAGCGCATCGCAGCTGTACTCGCCCGAGTCGCCCTTCAGGCGGAACGGCCGCTGGGCAAGGTCCACCTGGTGGATATGGTCGAACACCATCTCCGTCTCGAAGCGCTCGGCATGTTCGGCCATGCGCTGCATCAGTTCCGGACCTTGCACGCCCTTGACGTCGCCCGGCCAATTGTCGACCTCGGTGGTGGTCATCAACTGGCCACCCTGCTGCAGGCCGGTGACCATGGTCGGCTTGAGGTTGGCGCGTGCGGCGTACACCGCGGCGGTGTAACCGGCGGGGCCCGAGCCGAGGATCAGCAGTCGGCTATGCTTGGGGGTGGTCATTGCTATAATCCTTAAGGGTTTGCTGACGATTTATCAGGGCGGTTCTCGATGTTGGGAAGGTCTTCACAGGCCTCCCGAGGAACCCGCAAGCATGGGGAAGTCGCAGGGGCTATTCAAGGTTGACCTGCACTGCACGTTTCTGAACCTGACCTGTGGATGGCGGTGTCCGTGCCGTCGCTATCCCGTCCACGCGCCTTGTTACACTGCAGCACGCATGGTTATTCGTTCGACCTTCCTAAAAGGAAACACACCCCGGTGGCGGCGCGCAGCGCAAACGTTCGAAAAGCAAAAGAAAAGACCGGCCTCAGCGAGGAAGTGAAACGCCGCCTGCGAGAAGCCGGCGCGCTACTGCTGTTGCCGCTGGCGCTGTACCTGCTGGTTTGCCTCTTCAGCTACAGCGCGGCCGACCCGGGCTGGTCGCACGCCGACACGGGCGGGCACGTGCACAACCTGGGCGGCACCGTCGGCGCCTACATCGCCGACCTGCTGCGCTACCTGTTCGGCAGCGTGGCCTACTGCTTCCCCTTGCTGCTGCTGTTTCTCGGCGTGCAGGTGCTGCGCAACCATGGCGTGCGCAACGTGCAACCGTGGGAGCCCTCGCTGCGCCTGATCGGTTCGGTGTTCTTCTTCGTTACTGCGCCGGGGCTGTGCTGGATCATTTTCCAGGACAGCGCGATGGCGCCGGAAGGTCCGGGCGGCGTGATCGGGCGCGGCATCGGCCATGCGCTGCTCAGCGCCTTTGGCGACAAGGGCGCGCCGCTGTTCCTGCTGGCGATCTTCCTGGTCGCCATCACCTTCGCCACCGGCTTGTCCTGGTTCAAGCTGATGGACCTCACCGGGCAGGGCGTGCTGCGGCTGGCCGGCTGGTTCGGCGGCAAGCTGCGCAAGGCGCCGGAAGTGATCGCCGCCCATCAGGCGCGCGTCGAGCGCGACGTGGTGAAGAAAACCGAGGCGATCAAGCAGGCCAAGCGCGAACCCGTGCGCATCGAGGCACCCGCGGCACCGGTGGTGAAGAGCGAACGCGCCCGCGTGGAGACGCAGATTCCGCTGTTCGTGGGAGCCGCGCAGCCAGGCGAACTGCCGCCGCTGTCGCTGCTGGACGAAGCGCCGGAGCAGGGCCCCGGCTATTCGGAAGAAACCCTGGAAGTGCTGTCGCGCCAGGTCGAACTGAAGCTCAAGGACTTCAAGATCGAAGCCAAGGTGGTGGGCGTGTATCCCGGCCCGGTGATTACCCGCTTCGAGCTGGAACCGGCCGCCGGTGTGCGCGGCAGCCAGGTGTCGAGCCTGGACAAGGACATCGCGCGCGGCCTGTCGGTGGTCAGCGTGCGCGTGGTCGACGTGATTCCCGGCAAGAACGTGATCGGCCTGGAAATTCCCAACGCCAAGAAGCAGATCGTGTACCTGTCGGAAATCTTGCGCTCCGACAAATACGACCAGCAGAAATCGCCGCTCACGCTGGCCTTGGGCAAGGACATCGGCGGCCGTGCCATGGTGGCCGATCTGGCCAAGATGCCGCACTTGCTGGTCGCCGGCACCACCGGTTCCGGTAAATCCGTGGCGGTGAACGCGATGGTGCTGAGCCTGTTGTACAAGGCCAGCGCCAAAGACGTGCGCATGATCATGATCGACCCGAAGATGCTGGAACTCTCCGTCTACGAGGGTATTCCGCATCTGCTCGCGCCGGTCGTCACCGACATGAAGGAAGCCGCCAACGCGCTGCGCTGGTGCGTGGCCGAAATGGAACGCCGCTACAAGCTGATGGCCGCGGTGGGCGTACGCAACCTCGCCGGCTTCAACAAGAAAGTGAAGGACGCCGAGAACGCCGGCCAGCCGCTGCTCGATCCGCTGTTCCGCCCCAATCCCGACATGCCCAGCCTGGTGGCCGAGCCGCTGGAGCCGCTGCCGTACATCGTCGTGATCATCGACGAGTTTGCCGACATGATGATGATCGTCGGCAAGAAGGTGGAAGAACTCATCGCGCGCCTGGCGCAGAAGGCGCGCGCGGCCGGCGTGCACTTGATCCTCGCCACGCAGCGCCCCTCGGTGGACGTGATCACCGGCCTGATCAAGGCCAATATCCCCACCCGCATCGCCTTCCAGGTGTCCAGCAAGATCGACTCGCGCACGATCCTCGACCAATCCGGCGCCGAAACGCTGCTCGGCCATGGCGACATGCTCTATCTGCCGCCGGGAACGGCGACGCCGGAACGCGTCCACGGCGCCTTCGTCAGCGATGACGAAGTGCATAAGGTCGTCGCGCATCTGCGCA
>NZ_DATJMN010000169.1:0-23051 GCF_035508675.1 Dyella sp. | reverse complement strand
GCTACGCAGGTAACAATCATCCAAGACGTCATCAGGCGTCACGGCAGTGATCAGATTGCGGATGCGGATGTTGTACCAATCCAAAGATACGTTGAGGCCATCTACCGCCGCCGGGCTGTACACGATGCCGATGGTTTTGCTCAACGAGGTTTCTGGCTTCAAGTTGGGATTGGAGCCCGAAGTGAAGGAAGTCGTGGACTGGCTGGGTCCTCCTGTCGCCTGACCTGACGCATCGGTTTGATGGAAGTTTGCGCCAACACCCGCGGCTTGGCAGTTTGCAATGGCGGTAGCATTGCCCGTTGCCACCGCGCCTGTCACTACGTCACAAGGATCGCTGTAAAAATCGAAGCTCTTCACCTGGCCGCCATAGAGGTCGGAAATCGTCGGCGACCGGAATCCCTGTCCAAAGCTGCCGCGCAGCAGAACGTCATCTATCGGTTTCCACTCCAGACCGAACTTGCTATTTGTGGTATTTCCGAAAGTGCTGTAGTGCGAAAAGCGCGTGGCGAGATCCACGCTAAGACGCTTGGCGCCCGGCAAGTCGGCCAACAACGGTACCTGCAATTCCGCGTACGCCTCATCCACCGTGTATTTACCCGAGAATGGTTCGGATTGCAGATCGGTGGAGTCCCCCGTAGCTGAAAAGGCATCCGGGCGGCTATAGCCCGACTCGCGCCGGTGTTCCACGCCGGTGGCAAATTGCAGCGTACCGGCCGGCAGCTCGGCGATATCACCACCGAAGTTGGCTGCAAAACCTGTGCTGAGGGTGCCATAGGCAGCATCGGTGCGGACGGCAATGTAATCCAGCATTTGCTGAGTCATGCCGCCTTGGTCAGCTAGAACGTTGACGGGTACGCAGCCGGCAACCACTTTCCCCGGCTTGCCGCACTTTACGTTGCCGTCCGTATCCAGGAACGACGGACCTAGCGCATTTTCCAGGTTCGTCAGGTTGTAGTTGCCGGTACCGTAGACTTTGCCCTGGTTTTTATTGGCATAAGCGCTAACGTCCCAGTTGAAATGGCGGGAACCCACGTCGAACACACCTTCCAGCCCCGTGCCTACGCGATAGGTATTGTTGGTGTTTTTTGTGAACCGTGGAATTTCGACCATGCGGCGCAGGAAGTCCACCTCCTGGGGATCGCTATAACCCTGCGCGCTTCCCAAAGGGTTGTAATAGCTATCCTGATCGATGGTTCCGCTTAGCGGATAGCCTGCAATTTGGATTGTCGCCGTCCGTTGCATCCAATTGGTATCCAGGAATGCGCTGGTGTTATCACTGATTTCATAGCGCATCTTTCCGAATAGCGACTTACGCTCGGAACCAGGCATCAACATCATCTGCTGATTGGCGTTGTAGTTGTCGGTTTCTGCGTTATAGGGATGGTAGTTGGCAATGTTCAGTGGATTACCGCCTGGGTTCAATTTGAACGAATTGCCTTCGGCGTCGGTGATCATGCCTCCAGGTCCGAACGGAGAAAGTCCCGAGGCCGGAAAGTACGGACCACGGGGATAACGCGAAAAGTCCCGGTTGCTGGCCCAGATTGGATCTTCCTTGCCGTACGTGGCGTTCACGATGTAAGAGAACTTGCCAAGACGGTGCCCAAGCGTGAAGTCGTATTGCCCGGTGGTGTTGTCGTTGTTTCCGGCAAACTGCCCCGCATAGGCATTGAACTCCATACCCTCATAATTGGTGCGGGTGATGATGTTGATCACGCCAGCAATCGCATCCGATCCGTAGATCGCCGACGCACCGTCTTTCAGCACGTCAATGCGCTCGATGATCGACGATGGAATGGTGTCAAGGTCGGTGTAGCCATCAGTGTTGGTTCCCCACCGGCGACCATCCACAAGAACCAGAGTGCGGGCGAACCCAAGGCCGCGCAGTTCTATGTACGAACCTCCGGCATAGGTATTGGATGTAAGCACGGCTGATTTCGAATAGCCGGGAGCACCTACGGCGGAGATATGCGAAAGAATGTCGCCCACGTTGGTGAAACCCTGCTTTTGGATTTCGTCGCGCGTGATCGCGTAAACGGGCTGAGCCGTTTCGATATCCACGCTGCGAATGCGGCTGCCCGTAACGATGATGGCTTCTAGTTGCTTGGAGCCGGCAGCATTGCCCGAGCCCTGCGAAGCATCCTGCGCCTGTACCGCGCCCATAATCAGCGCCGCGCCAATCGCCGACGCGATACGTGTCTTGTGTTTCATGGTCACTGCTCCCTCTGCGCCGATGCCCCATCGCAGCGCGATCGCACGGCTTTACGAAAATTTGATAAGCGCGCAGTGTTCGGGATATGGCACTGATGCTGTAGCAGGCATCTGCTTGTATGCGGGTATTCCAACGCTGACAGCGATGCGAGGGATGGATGTCAGTAAAGCGAACAATAAAAAAACCCCTCCGTGCTTGCGCACGAAGGGGCGGCATGTGCGGCGAAGTGGCCGCGTGCGATCAGAGGTTGTAGACGATATTGGTGGTCGTAAGCGTGTCGGTGCGGCGAATGCCAGACAGCACGTTGCTGTTGTGGCGCACCTGGAAGCCCACCTTGATCGACAGCTTCTTGGTCATGCTGACGGCGAGGCCCGCATCGTTCTGCAGGTAGGTGTTCTTGCTGCCCGATTCCATCAGGAAGGTATCGTCGAACGCGGTGTTTGCGGTGAGACGGTACTTGTAGTTCGCCAATCCACGCGCCACCACCTGGCTCTGCCGCGGTTCCTTCAGCGGCAGCGTGACGCCGTCGACGACCTGCGTGCCGGTAGCCGGTTGGTATTCGGTGTAACCGGGGCCGAGCTCGAAGGAGAGCTGGGTACGGTCGGTTTTCAGCGCCATGTAGCCGTAGCCGATCGAGACCGTGCCCTGCCAGCGGTAGGCGGCGAAATCGTCATGATCGTAGCGACCGGCGGTCACGATGTAGCTGCGCGGGTCGAGCTTGTAGCCGGCCGAAGCGCCGAGGTCATAGCGGTCGGCGGTGGTATCGAATTGCTTGATCGCCACCCCTTGGGCGTTGGTGACGGTGACTTGGCCCTTGGAGCGCAGCCAGTCGGCGAAGAAACTGTTCTTCCACTGGTCGGTTTCCTGGTTCAGGTTCAGCTTGGCGTTCACGTTCTGCGAGCGGGAGTTGCCGGTGGTGGAAGCAAAGCCCAGTTCGCCCGAGCCGGTCCAGGTACCGGTGCTGGTCTGGGTGCCGGAGGACGTGTCCTGGGCTTGGGCGGTGAAGGTGGCCAGAGCGGCGAGTGCCAGGCTGGTCAGCAGCAGGTTTTTCATCGCTGGATCGTCCAATGTTAAAAAGCTGTTGGGGACTGGTCACTTTAGCCGCATGGCTTGAACGCTTTGTGAATATTTGGAGCGATCTTAAGGGCGGGTTTGTGACGAATTCGATGCCGGCTGCAAGGGGTGCGCAAGGGCAAAACGCGTCAGTGCGAAGTCATACAGCCAGAGCTCCAGGCTCTTGCCGACGATGTAGGCGGCGGCTGCAAAGGCTGCCAGCCAGCGGCCGGCCGGCACGACGGGTACCAACAACAGGCTGAGGCAAGGGATAGCGCAAATGAGCGCGGCGGCCAGAAACCGTAGCGCTTGCAAATCGGGCGGGGACTGCAGCTTCTGCTCGCCGAGGCGGGACCCGCGCAGGGAGTGCCAGCCCACTCCGTCGACCAGCCCCAGCAGCATCGCCAGCAACAGCAGGCCGATCGCCCACGGCAACGGTTCTTCCCGATTGCCCGGCAGATCTGCCTGGAAGATCAGGCATACCCACAGCCACAGACCGCCGCCATAGCAGGCCGAGAGCAAACGGCTGATCGGCAGCTGGGCGGCGACGCCGGCCTGGTCGGCGAGGCGGCGCGTGCGGTAGCCGTAGGCGCTGGTGACCAGGCATACCAGGCTGCACAGCGCCAGCACCAGGCTGATCAGGCGAGTGGCCCAGAAATCCTCGCTACCCCGCACCAGGCCGGCCAGACCGAGCATGGGCAGGTAGGTCGCCAGGGCCAGCAGAGCCTCGCGGGTGGGTCGCTGCGCGCGTCCGATCCGCCAGCCATGCCACTCGGAAAGCGCGCGCAGGCGCAGGCAGGCGGTGAGCAGACCCGCGCTGACGAAGCCGCAACCCAGCGCCAGCGGCACCAGGGCATCGCCGCGCCCCGAACTATAGATCCCCAAGGTCAACGCGAGGCCGAGCAGCATCCACAGCCCATAACCGCAAAGGGCCAGGACTTCCAAAAGCATGGGTGCCAGTCCCACGGGCGGGGTTGCTGGGTCGCCGTTGACCGACTTCATGGGGTTGGGGAGGGTAATCATGGACCGGGGAAAGTCCCACGCACGCTTGCGGGCGTCACGTAGCATCTCCATGCTACACAAAACCCCCGCTGCCAGACGCCGACATGGATCGCTACGAGCGCATTCTCACCCTGCACCGCCTGCTGAAATCGGCCCACTATCCGGTGCCGCTGCCCCGGCTGATGGACGAGCTGGATTGTTCGCGCGCCACGCTTTACCGCGACATCGCCTTTCTGCGTGACGCGCTGGGCGCGCCGATCGAGAGCGCGGGTGGCGAACATGCTGCGTTCCGCTATGAAGCAACGGAAGGGCAGCGTTTCGAGCTGCCCGGGCTGTGGCTCACCTCGGACGAGCTGGCAGCCCTGCTGGCATTGAACGAGCTGATCGGGCGCAGCGGGCCGGGTGTGCTGGCCGGTGCGCTGGCGCCGTTCAAGGCACGTATCGAGCATCTGCTGTCCGACCGCGCCAGCGGCAAGGCCCTGCCAGTGGAACGCATCCGCGTGATTCCCTGGGGCGAGCGCAAGCTGGATCAGCAGGTGTTTCGCATCACGGCGGGCGCGGTGCTGGACCGCAAGCAATTGCGTTTCCTCTATCGCGCGCGCACCACCAATAACGAAAGCAAGCGCACAGTGTCGCCGCAGCGGCTGACGCACTACCGCGACAACTGGTATCTGGACGCCTGGGATCACGACCGCGAAGCCCTGCGCAGTTTCGCCGTGGACCGTATCGCCGAGCCGCATGCGCTGGATGCAGGCGCCAACGATGTCGCCGAGAGCGAGCTCAACGAATTGCTTGCCTCCAGCTACGGCATCTTCGCCGGCAAGCCGAAAGCGTGGGCCACGATCCGTTTCTCCGCGCATGCCGCGCGCTGGGTGGCGGATGAGCATTGGCATTCGCAGCAGAAGGGTGCGTGGCTGCCGGATGGGCGCTATGAGTTGCAACTGCCCTATTCCAATTCGCGCGAACTGTTGATGGACGTCTTGAAATATGGTCCGGATGCGGAGATCGTCGCACCACTGCCACTGCGCGAAGAGATGAAGATCATGCTGCAGCTCGCGCTGACCGGTTATCAGTAAAACGCATTCATGTCGTCCACCGAGATTCGATTGCAGGCTGGCAAGGACGAAACACCGCGCAAACCCACCGTCGCCCTGGCGCTGGGCGCCGGAGGCGCCAAAGGGCTGGCGCACATCGGCGCCATCGAGGAGCTTGAAGCGCAAGGTTTCGAGATCGTCGCCATCGCCGGTTGTTCGATGGGCGCGCTGGTCGGCGGCATTCATGCCGCGGGCAAGCTGGATATCTATCGCGATTGGGTGTGCTCGCTGGACAAGTTCGACATCCTGAAGCTGGTGGATTGGTCTTTCTCCTTTGCCGGCGGGGGATTGATCAAAGGCGAGAAGATCATTGGCACCATGCTGGAATTGGTCGGCGATGTGCAGATCGAAAACCTGCCGATCGCGTTCACCGCAGTCGCTACGGACATCGAGCGTGAGCGTGAGATCTGGCTCACGCGGGGTTCGCTGTTCGATGCGATCCGCGCTTCGATTGCCATTCCCACGCTGTTCCGGCCGCACCTGATCGATGGGCGCGTACTGGTGGACGGCGGCTTGCTCAATCCGGTGCCGGTCACGCCGCTGATTCGCGAGTCGGCGGACTATGTCGTGGCGGTCAGCATCGATGGGCCGGCCGAGGCGAATCTGCCGGTCGAGATGTCGGCGAACGAAGCGAAGAGCAAGGGTGGCATCGGGCGCCTGCTGGAACGGTTGCTGCCGGGCAGCGAGATAAAGGCGATCGGCCCCCGCAAGGCGCACGAACTTGGCGCACTCGAGCTACTGGGCCAATCGCTGGACTTGATGCAAGCCAATCTTTCGCGCCTGCGCCTGGCTGCTTATCAACCGGATCTGCTGGTGCAATTGCCGCGCAATGTATCGAGCGTCTATGCCTTTCATCGTGCCCGCACCTTGATCGAATCGGGGCGCGACAAGATGCGTAGCTCGCTGGAGGCATGGCAGCCGCGTCCCCGCTGAGTACGGCAATCCGGCTCCCGGTCGTCAGCGCAAGCCGTTTGCCTTCATCCAGTTGTCCAGATACATCTTCAACGCAACCGCCTGGTTGTGGTCCTCGTCTTTGGCCCCAAACAGCAGCGTGACGCGATGACGCTCCGCCCGCGTGATCAGCGGCTGCCAGAACGATGTGTGCTTATCCAGTTCGCTGGCGTAGCGGTGACGGAAGGCTTCCCAGCGCGCCGGATCGTGGCCGAACCATTTGCGCAGCGCGGTACTGGGGGCCAGTTCTTTTGCCCATACATCCAGCGCCACGTCTTCTTTCTTCAAGCCGCGCGGCCACACGCGATCCACCAGCACACGATAGCCATCCGACTTGGCGACAGGTTCGTAGACGCGTTTGACGGCGATGCTCACGGATGGCCTCCTGGCGGCGCTGCGTCCGCCAAGCATACGCCCAGGCCATGCAAACGATGTGATCGGGTTTTACAGCTCTTCGATCCGGGTGACCTTGGCCCGGCGCATCAGCCAGGCCACGCCGCGCAGGTCGGCAATGCCCACCCACAGGCGATCGAGCATGCCGTACTTGGATTGGCCGGCCGTGCGCGGGCGGTGTCCCACCGGCACGCTCTGGCTCTGGAAGCCGGCGCGCTTCACCAGGGCCGGCAGATAGCGGTGCATGTGGTCGAAGTAGGGCAAGCGCAGGAACACTTCGCGCTCGAACAGCTTGAGGCCGCAACCGGTATCCGGCGTGGCGTCGCGCAGCATGCGCGAGCGCACCGCGTTGGCGATCTTGGATGAAATGCGCTTGTTGAAGCTGTCGCGGCGCGTGGTACGCCAGCCGGCGAAGAGTTTGACATCCGGACCGGCGGTGTCGCGGGCGGCAAGCAGGTTGGGAATGTCGGCCGGGTTGTTCTGGCCGTCGCCGTCGAGCGTGGCGATCCACGGCGAACGGGCCGCATGCACGCCGTTCCATACCGCCGTGCTCTGGCCGCTGCGCGTCACGTGATGCAGCACGCGCAATTCCGGGTAGCTGGCTTTCTGCGCTTGCAGCACCGCGCGACTGTCGTCGCTGGAGTCGTCATCGACGTAGATGACTTCGAAATCCAGCTTGCCGCGCAACGCGGTGGCGATTTCGGCGAGCAGCGAGGGAATGTTGTCGCGTTCGTTGAAGACGGGCACGACGACGGAGAGTTGCGGCATGGAGAGATAGCCTTTGATGCAAGTTTTGAATTTTTTCAGAGCCGCGGCTCAGTCGCCGCAGTCATCAGGCTCCTCCCCCTGCCTGCAGGGGGAGGCTGGGAGGGGGTGAACACCTGCGGGAACGTCTGCGGCAAGTGCCTGACCCCACCCCAACCCTCCCCTGCATGCAGGGGAGGGAGTTCATTGCGCCGCGCATGTAATCAGCGCAGTTTGCCCAGAATCCCGTCCAGCTCGTCATTGCTGTGGTAATGGATCACCAACTTGCCGCGCCCGCCGCGGCCATGCGCCACTTCCACCTTGGTGGCGAAACGCTCGGCCAGTTCGCGCTCCAATGCGTCGATGTTCGGATCACGCGCCGGTGCGCTCTTGGCCTTGCCCTTGGGCGCGGTCTGCGCCTTGCGGGCGGCGTCTTCGAGTTCGCGCACGCTCCAGTTGTTGCGCGCCGCTTCCAGCGCCAGCGCTTCGGCCTGGTATTCGGGTAGCGTGAGCAGGCAGCGCGCGTGGCCCATTTCCAGTTTGCCGTCGTCCAGCAGGCGCTTGATGGAGGCCGGCAGATCGATCAGGCGCAGCATGTTCGACACCGCGGCGCGCGAGCGGCCTACGGCATCGGCGGCCTGCTGATGGGTGAGATCGAAATCGTCGATCAGCCGCTTGATCGCATCAGCTTCTTCCAGCGGGGTCAGGTCCTGGCGCTGGATGTTTTCGATCAGCGCCATCGCCGGGACGGCGACCTCGGGCACGTCCTTCACCAACGCGGGGATTTCGCTGAGTTGTGCGCGTTGCGCGGCACGCCAGCGGCGCTCGCCGGCGATCAGCTCGTAGCTGTTCTTGCCGATGGCGCGCACCACCACCGGCTGGATCAAACCTTGCGCGCGAATGGAAGCGGCCAGTTCGTCCAGCGCTTCGTCGTTCCAATGGCGGCGCGGCTGGTATTTGCCGGGCTGGATGTATTGGATGGGCAGGGTGCGCAGTTCGCCTTCCTGCTCGACCACCGAGGGTGCGCCGGTATCGCCGCCGCCAAGCAGGGCATCGAGCCCGCGCCCCAGTCCACGTTTCTTCGCGGCAGACATGCTTAGGTGTTACTCCTGATCCAGATGGGCCGACGCTTCGACCGACGATTCTTCGGCCGAATCGCCATGCATGGCGTGCAACGCCGCGATCGCCGCCTGCGAACCGCGTTCGCGCCGGATGATTTCGCCGGCCAGGCCGATGTACGCGATCGCGCCGCGCGAACTGCGATCGTAAAGATGGATGGGCTGGCCGTGGCTGGGCGCTTCGGCGAGGCGCACGTTGCGCGGAATGATCGAGCGCAGCACCTTGTCGCCGAAATGCTGGGTGAGCTGCGCGGAAACTTCATTGCCCAGGTTGTTGCGCACGTCGTACATGGTGCGCAGCAGGCCTTCGATTTCCAGCTGCGGGTTCAAGTGCTGGCGCACCGCCTTCACCGTATCGAGCAGGCTGGAAAGACCTTCCAGCGCAAAGTATTCGCATTGCACCGGAATAAGCAGGCTGGTGGCCGCGGTGAGTGCGTTGACAGTGAGCAGATGCAGCGTAGGCGGGCAATCGATCAGGATGATGTCGTATTCACCGGCGACTTTCGCGAGTTGCTCCTTGAGCCGGTTCTCGCGCGCCAATGCGTCCATCAACTTGAGTTCGGCGGCGGTGAGGTCGCCGTTGCCCGGCAGCAGGTCGTAGTGCGCTTCGGTAGTGACGATGGCCGTATCGATCGGCGCTTCGGCCAGCAGCACCTCACAGCCGCTGGGCGAGGCCTGGTGCTTGTCCACGCCGGATGCCATGGTCGCGTTGCCCTGCGGATCGAGATCGATCAGCAGCACCTTGCGCTTCGCCGCAGCGAGCGCTGCGGCGAGATTGACAGCGGTAGTGGTTTTGCCGACGCCACCTTTCTGGTTGGCGACAGCGATGATACGGGCCATGTCTTGTCCGGTACCGAGGGCGTATGCGAAAGGACGGCTAGATTAGCAGGAAGGGGGCGCTAAAGCCTGATGTTTTCAGGTGCTTGCGCGCTCCAGCAGCACCAGGTGGCGCTCGGCTGCGCCGAGTCCGGGCACCGCCAGCGTGTGCATGCCATGCACGGCAAAGCCGGGCGGCACGGCGGCCAGCTCGTCATCCGGCGCCTTGCCCTTCATCGCCAGCCACACCCCGCCCGGCGCCAACAGGTGGCCGCCCCAGGACAGCATGTCCGCCAGGCTGGCAAAGGCGCGGGCGGTAATGCAATCGAACTGGCCTTGCACGTCCTCCACGCGCGACTGCAGGGCGCGCACGCCGTCCAGTTTCAACGCGCGGATCGCCTCGCGCAGGAAGCGCACTTTCTTGCCGTTGGAATCCACCAGCAATACCTGCCGCCCAGGCGCGGCAATCGCCAGGGGGATGCCCGGCAGGCCGGGGCCGGTACCGAGGTCGGCCAGCGATTCGCCCTGTACGTAGGGGAGGATCGCCAGCGAATCCAGCAGGTGCCGGGTCACCATTTCTGCCGGATCGCGGATGGCCGTGAGATTGTATGCGCCATTCCAGCGTTCCAGCAGGACGAGGTAGTCGAGCAGGCGCGGCACGGCGTCTGCCGGCAAGCTGAGGCCGAGCGCGGCGATGCCCAGCTCGAGCTGGGCTTGCAGGGCGGAGCGGTCAGTCATGGCGGTTCCTCAAAGGCAGGCGTGCGAGGCCGGTTGGCGGTGAGCGTACGCGAACCCCAAAGCCGCCATGTCTGTGGCTTTAAACAGGCGACGCGAAACGCGTAAAAAAAGAAGACCCGCCGTAGCGGGTCGAGCTTTTCAGATTCCCCTGAGCCGGTGCTTCTTGGGCGACCTGGCCAGATCGGTTTTGCTTAGGCGGCGGCGTCCAGTTCCACCCGGGTGACCATCACGCCGCGCTCGCGCAGCTGCTGGTTGAGGCTCGTCTTTAGGCGGCAGGCGACTTCGCGGCGCTGCTGCTGGTCGGTGTCGGTTTCCGTCTCCAGCGCCTGCAGTACCCGGCTGCGGATCAGCTGGTCGGCGCTTTCGATCACGGCATCGACGCGCTCCGGTTCCAGCACTTGCCAGTAAACCGTGCCCTGCACCGGCGTGGCTTCGGCAAACGAGGCATCGAAGCGCATGACGCGGCCACTGAGATCGATGCGATGGCCAACCCGGTCGACCAGCGGCAGTACGACGTGAGTGCCCGGCTGCAGCAGACGCACCGGCTTGCCGTTGCGGTACAGACTGTAGACCTGACCTGCCGGTACACGCTTCACGGCCACGGCGGCCAGTGCGAGTACGACGATGAGAGTGAAGGTTAGGACGGTCATGGTCTTTTGAAACAATGAGTTAAGCGTAGTTTCTAAAATCTTTACGGAGCAACATTCTACAGTCATATGTAGTGCGCTAGATTAATTCTAATTTAACGCGCTGCTTTTTGTCTCCGCAACCCTTTTTGCTGGCGAATCTTTAACGTCCCGGTGCCAGATACGATGCATCGTCCATGCCGGAAGGCATCGCCACCGGCCCCATCCATCCGTGCTGTGACCCAATACGCAACGCCCCGCCGATATCTCTATCGGCAGGGCGCGGGTATCGCTGAAATGCCTGGGGTGACTTAGAACTTGCCGGCGCGGAAATCGGCAATGGCCTGGTGGATCTGCTCGGGGGTGTTCATCACGAACGGGCCATAGCGGGCGACCGGCTCCTGTAGTGGCTGACCAGCCACCAAAAGCACACGGGATGGGGCTTCGCGGCCGGCGAGCCGTACGAGGCCGCCTTCGGACAGCACCGCCAGTTCACTGCGGGAAAGCGTCTCGCCCGCCACCTGAGCATCCTTGCCGTCGAAAACGTAGGCGAACGCATGGTGGCCTTCCGGCAGCGGGATGGCGATGGCGGCGCCGGGCTCCAATGCGATGTCCAGGTACACCGGGGCCGTGACAATTCCCGACACCGGACCGGTTGCGTCACCGAATTGGCCGGCAATGACCTTGAGCGTCACTCCATCGACCGGCTTCACAACCGGAATGTGTTGCGGATCAATGTCCTGGTAGCGCGGCTCGGTCATCTTGTCTTTGGCCGGCAGGTTCACCCACAGCTGGAATCCCCACATCAGGCCGTTTTCCTGCTGTGGCATCTCCGAATGCAGGATGCCGCGGCCGGCCGTCATCCACTGCACGCTGCCGGGCTTGAGATCGCCGCGGTTGCCGTGATTGTCGCCATGCTGCATGTGGCCGGCCAGCATGTAAGTGACAGTCTCGAAGCCGCGATGCGGATGTTCCGGAAAGCCGGCGAGGTAGTCGTTGGCTTCGTCGGAGCGGAATTCGTCCAGCAGCAGGAACGGATCGAGCATGTCCAATCCCGGCTGGCCGATGATGCGCTTGAGTTTCACCCCTGCGCCATCGGACGTATCGGTGCCGCGGATGCGGCGGAGAATATGGCGTTCGGTCACGGCGTGCTCCTGTCAGAAGGATCTGACGCACATGATGGTTGTGCCGAAGCACGAGCCCAAGAGGGGGCGACGCGAACGGACTGTTTCAGGAATGCATGGCTGCACGTTTCCGCCCACGCGGGGAGCGGGGATAAAGCGATTCAGTGCACCCAATGGCCGCTGCGATGCCGGGGTGGCGCCGGTTGTTCAGTCTTGACCTCGCTCGCACGATGCAGCGCATCGAGTTCCGCCTCGGTAGCGGGATGTTCGAACCAGTAATGGTTGACCGACGCCAGGACCGCGGGAAGCTGTGCCAGGCAATCGTCGTATTCGTCTTCGGTGAGCTTTTCGAATTCGGCTTCGGCGCTCAGGATGCCTTCGTCCACCGCCAAGGCCATCACCGGTCCGAGTATTTCCATCAAGGTCGGATCGTCGGCCAGGCGCTTTTCCCACAGCGAGGCACGCAGGTCGATGCCACGGCTGAAGCCCTCGCACCAGCCGGCGGCCGACAATGCAGGGCCGGCTTCGGTATCCACTTCACCGAGAATCGGTTCGTAGGCATCCACGTCCAATTCGGCGCTGATCGAATCATTGAGCTTGGCCAGCAGGGCCAGCACGCGATTGCCTTCGTCTTCATCGGCAAACGGCTCGTGCAGCACTTCGGGCAGCCATTCGTCGGGCAGCACCCGCGCGGGCCCGACGGCAAGGGCGCTCAGCAGGCCGTGCACGCCGTCGAGCAGCAAATGGCCTTCGCTTTCCTGGGCGTGCGCGCGCAGGTAGGCGTCCAGTTCGTCCAGCTCGCTATCGTCCAGCGAGCTGGGCCAGTTGGTTTTGGTATCGCTCATCGTCATTCAATATCCAGTTCTACCGTGACTGGAGTGTGGTCGGAGGGCCGCTCCCAGCGCCGCGGTTCGCGGTCGATAGTGGCAGCCCTGGCCGATGATTTCAGGGCATCGCCAAGCAGGATCAAGTCGATGCGTAACCCCATGTTGCGCCGGAATGCGCCCTGCCGGTAGTCCCACCAGCTGAAATGGCCGCCGGCCTGCTCAAACAGCCGGAAGCTGTCATGCAGGCCTATGTCTGTCATGGCTTTCAATGCGGCGCGCTCGGGCGGCGAACACAACACGTCCTCGCCCCAGGCGATCGGGTCGTAGACGTCGCGGTCATCGGGCGCGATGTTGAAGTCGCCCAGCACCACCAGCCTGGGGTGGCGCTTGATTTCCTCGGCCAGGAAATCCCGCACACGCTCCAGCCAGTGCAATTTGTAGCTGTATTTCTCGTCACCGACGGCCTTGCCGTTGACGACGTAGAGATCGACCACGCGCACGCCGCCGACGGTGGCGGCAAGGATGCGTCGCTGGGGATCGTCCAGGCCCGGGATATCGGTGAGCACGTCCGCGAAGCGGAAACCCTTGTCATTGCGCGCCAGGATCGCCACGCCGTTATAGGTTTTCTGCCCGGCGTAGATCGCCTGGTAGCCGGCAGCGGCCAGCTCGTCGACGGGAAACTTGGCGTCTTCCAGCTTGGTTTCCTGCAGCGCCACCACGTCCGGATGCGCGTCGGACAGCCACTGGGTGAGGTGCGGAATACGCACCTTCAGTGAATTCACGTTCCATGAGGCGATTTTCATGGGGCCGGATTGTACGGGATGGACGATGGCGCGCACGGTGCGGGTACCGGGCAGTGTCTTCATGCACATGGGGAGGGTGGGGCATAGCTGCTAGCGTTGGGGTTTTCCTGTGCCGTTGGGGAAGCTGCCTCATGCTGAAACCTTGCCGTCTGCTGCTGCCCTTGCTGGCGGCGTTCATTGCCCCGCTCGCGTTGGCCGACACGCGCCATGCCGCCGATCCACGCATCGAGGCGCTGCTTACCCAACTAGGTAAGGTGCGCGCGATCCACGAGGTGGCGCTGTCGCCGGATGGACGGCATCTGGCCTGGGTGGTGGAAACCCAGGATAAGCCCGGCATCATGCTGGCGGATGCGGATGGCAAGCATGCGCACAGCGTCGGCCTGGCCGCCAAACCTGGCATATGCAGCGAAAGCGGCCTGGCCTGGGCGCCGGATTCGCGGCACCTGGCCTTTCTTTCCAATTGCGCCAGCAACCGCGCCGGCATGGGCGGCAGCAAGCAGCCGGATATCTATGTACTCGACGTGTCATCCCAGGACCAACCGGTACATCTGGCCTCGCTCAACGGCTATGCGGACGCGCTGAGCTGGTCTCCAGACGGCAAGACGCTGGCGTTCCTCTATGTAGAAGGCGCGACGCGGCGCGCCAGCGCGCTTGCTGCATCGAAGCGCGCCGTAGGCGAAATCGGGGTGGAAGGCATTGAAGTGCAGCGCGTCGCGACGGTGCCCGCACAAGGCGGCGCGCCCCAAGCGATCACGCCCGCAGACAGCCATGTCTACGAGTTTGCCTGGGCGCCGGACAGCACACGCATCGCCTACGTGGCGGCGCCGCCGCCAGGCGACAACAACTGGTGGATCGCCCAGCTTTACGTGCAAGCCGCGCAGCCGAATACCGCCCGCACGGCGGTGGTCGATCCGAACACGGTGAGCGGATCGCTGCACGGCCTGCAGATCGCGTTGCCGCGCTGGTCACCGGACGGTTCGCGGATCGCCTTCATCGGCGGCCTGATGAGCGACCAGGGCTTTACCGGGGGCGATCTCTACGCGGTGGCCGCCGCGGGCGGCGCGCCGGTCGATCTCACGCCGGGCATCCACGTGACGCCCTCCTGGTTCACCTGGCAGTCGCCGCAATCCCTGCTGGTCGACCAGATCAGCAACGGCCAGGCGCAACTGGCCGAGTATGCGATTGACGCCAAGCACGCACAGCAACAGCGCGTTCTGTTCACCGCCGCCGGCTATATCGACGACGGCACGGCGGTGCTCGGGCTCTCTTTTTCCGCCGACCATCGCCAGCTTGCTTTCATGCAGACCTCATTCGACGCGGCGCCGGAAGTGTATGCAGGCGCGCTCAGCAACGGCATGCCGGCTGCCGTGACCGCGATCAACGCGGAGCTCAAGCCGAGCTGGGGCAAGGCCGAGTCGGTGGAGTGGGACAACGAAGGTTTCCACGTGCAGGGCTGGTTGCTGTATCCGGCCCATTACGATCCCAGCAAGCGCTATCCGATGATCGTCAACATCCATGGCGGTCCGTCGGCGGCGGTGCTGCCGCGCTGGCCTTCGGTGGGCTACGGCGCGGTGCCGTTCTCCACCCTGGGCTATTTCGTGTTCATGCCCAACCCGCGCGGCAGTTACGGGCAGGGTGAGGCGTTCGTGCAGGCCAACCGCAAGGACTTCGGCTATGGCGACCTGCGCGACACACTCGCCGGCGTGGATGCGGTGGAGAAAAAAGTCCCAGTCGACGACCACCGCCTGGGCCTTACGGGTTGGAGCTACGGCGGCTTCATGAGCATGTTCGCGCCCACGCAGACGCAGCGTTTCCGCGCCGTGGTTGCGGGTGCCGGCATTGCCAACTGGCAGAGTTATTACGGCGAGAATGAGATCGACAAGTGGATGATTCCGTTCTTCGGCGCATCCGTGTATGACGACCCGGCGGTGTATGCGAAGAGCTCGGCGATCAACTTCATCAAGAAGGTGAAGACACCCACGCTGATCGTCGTGGGCGAACGTGACGCGGAATGCCCCGCGCCGCAATCGTTCGAGTACTGGCACGCCTTGCGTACGCTTGGCGTACCGACGTCGCTGGTGGTGTATCCGGGTGAAGGACATCACTTCTATCAGCCGGAACACCAGCGGGACGTGTTGCAGCGGGCCTTGAACTGGTTTGAGAAATATCTGCCGCCGCAGTGAACGGCAGGGATGCCATCACGCAGGTCAAAACAGTTCGCCCTGTGGCGACGGCTTGCGTGGTGGCACGAAGTGCGACGTGTCCAGCTGCAATTCGCGCGCACGGGCAAAACCGTGGCGCTTGCACGCTACGTCGAAGCGGCGGCGTAGCAGGTCGGCGAACACGCCCTGGCCGCGCATGCGCGTGGCGAAGTTGCTGTCGTAATCCATGCCGCCGTTGAGCTGCTGCACCAGGCTCATCACGTGCTGCGCACGTTGCGGCGCATGCAGCTCAAGCCATTGGCGGAACAAGGTTTTCAACTCGTAAGGCAGTCGCAGCACGGTATAGCCGGCGCAACTCGCGCCGGCCGCGGCAGCCTGTTCGAGCACGGCTTCCATGTCGCAATCGTTCAGGGCAGGAATGATCGGCGCCACTAGCACGCCGACCGGGACGCCAGCTTCCGCGAGCGCGCGCACTGCTTTCAGGCGGCGGTGCGGTGCGCTTGCGCGTGGTTCCAGCTTGGCGGCCAGATGGTTGTCCAGCGAATTCACCGAGAGGAAAACCTGCACCAGCCGTTCGCGCGCCATCGGCACCAGAATATCCAGGTCGCGTTCGACCATGGCGTTCTTGGTCACGATGGTGCAGGGATGATGGCATTCGGCCAGCACCTCCAATGCGGCACGCGTGATGCGCCATGTCTTTTCGATCGGCTGATAGGGATCGGTGTTGCTGCCGATATTGATCGGGCTGGGGACATAGCCGGGCTTGGCCAGTTCCCAGCGCAGTACCTCGGCAAGATTGCGCTTGGCACGCAGCTTGGTCTCAAAATCGAGACCCGGCGACAGATTGAGATAGCTGTGGCTGGGTCGTGCATAACAGTATATGCACCCGTGCTCGCAGCCCCGGTAAGGGTTCATGGCCAAGCTGAAGGAAAGGTCTGGCGAGTCGTTGCGCGTGATGACGCTGCGTGCGCGTTCCTCAGTGACGTCGGTGCGCGGGCGTGGTTGCTCTTCATCCAGCAGGACGTGCTGCCAACCATCGTCTTCGGTGTGGTGCCGGATGCTTTCGAAGCGTCCTTCCGGATTGGAAGCGGCACCACGGCCTTTGAATGCGTGGGGATGATGATCTGCCATCGCTACATCATGCCCCTCGACCATCTCAGCCAGCGCGACACTTACTTGGCAATCTTGATCTGCTGGGCCAGCCACGCGCCCATGCTTGCCAGCGGATAGTTTTGTTCAAGCTGGCGGTGCATTTCGTCGAACACTGGCGAGGAAATGGTCCAGCCCAACGGTAGCGGATAATTGCCTGGGCACAGCCGCAGGTGCCACAGCACGTCGCCATCGTCGGGTTTTGCCGCATCGATGTTCAAGGATCCCAGCAAGGCCGACCTGGCATATTCGCCACGCGCGTCGCGCGTATCCAGCAACGCCACCAGCGGAGCGGTGGCTTCGCCATAGCTGCTCAGTTCGGTCGCACTCGGCGTGCGGGGACAGGCCGCCGAGTAGAGCGGTACGGGATGGCTGGGATCATGCGCCTCGACGAAGTCGTGCAGGCTCGGATCGTTGCTGATGTGCAGGACAATCACATGGATCGGCTGCGCGACGGAGGCCGCGATCGCGCGCAAGCGCTGCGTTACTTCCAGCAGCGTAGTGGCGCCCGAGTTCTCGAAGTAGCCACCGTCTACCAGCTGAAATCCCGCGGGCGACGGCAATGGCTTGGTACCCGCCGTCTGCAGCGTGCCGGCAGGACTCAGATAGGTAAAACGCGCGCTGTTGAGCACAACCTCGCTGAGCGGGATGCGTGGGTCCAACCATTTCGAGCCGTCATAAGCGGTGGTCCACGGGCTGTGCGCGAACGGCCGGAACGGGTCCTGGATAAAGCGCCAACCTTGGCCTACCGTCGTGCTGTTGAAGAACAGCGCTGGCGTGCTCGTGATGACCTCGCCAGTTTCGTTTTCGTATAGCTGGGCGAAGGGTTGCGCCAGCGTGTCGACGCCTTGTTCCCGCGCGGCCTGTTCCCACGCGCGGGTGAGTGCGCGGCCGCGATCGTCGAACAAGGCACCGGGTAGCCAGCGCTGCGTGAAATCGATAAACCACGCATTGGCCATGATCGGCGCCAGAAAGTCGTGATCGAGTATCCGCTCGCTACGCGCTTGTGCAGTCTCGCCGGTACCAGGCGCCACGCGCAGCGCCGCGACATAAGTGGCCAGCCCAAGGCTGCCACCCGAAACGCCGCTGCCTGCGAACAGATAGCGTTCGAATTGGGGTTCGCTGCCATTCGGCGGCAAGACTTGATCGACGCGTGCAGTGAATTCGCTCAGCACCATCGCCGTCCAGGCCGCGCTGCGCAAACCACCGCCTTCGGCGGACACCAGGATCACCGGGCAGGCGCGCTGTGGGCGACAGCGGCTTTGCAGCCAAGCCCTGGCGTAGGCCTCGAAGCTGGGCCGGTGGTCGGCGGGCGGCGCCTCGGGCCGCTGATGGGTGCTCATACCCGGGTATTGGCGCACGCGATGGTTGTCGTTGAGGTGCAAGGCGTGCAGCGTCAGTGACATCGCCACCAGCACGCTCAGCAGTGGCACGCCGCGCCGATCTGCGAGCATGCATAGGAACCCGCCGCTCATGCAGAAGAAGCTGGCGGCGATCAGCGCCACCGCCAATGAACCCATGCCATCGAATTGGCGTGGCTGGAACGCCACCCATACGGTAAGCAGCACATTCAGGATCAGTGCGGCCAGGAAGATGCTCAACGGCATTGTGCCCAATGCGGTGACCGTGGCCACGCGTGGTTCAATCGCGTTGGCGGTGCGCTCGGCGGCGGCTTGCAGCACGCGCTGGCGGCCGATGAAGAACGCGATCATCGCTGCCGCAATGATCAACAAGCCGGCGCTGCGCAGATCGCGTCGCATGCAGTCCCCATGCATGGTGCATGCAGGATGCGGCGTACGCAGCGCCATCAGATAGCCGTACAGCACCAGCAGCGGTACGACGATCCCGAGCAACCGCGGTATCCATCGCCGCAATCCTGCGGCGCGCGGGTCTTCCAACGATGGCCAGCGCGGGTAGATCAGGCGGTAGGCGTTATACGTGATGTACCAGATGGCCAGGCCGGCCAGTGCGCTGGTCGCAAGCAGAAAGATGTAGCGCGTGTTGCTGGGGTCCACCCAAAGGGCGATCAGGAACAGCTCCGTGGCCTGGTCCACGTTGGTGATGACAACGGCAGCCAGGATCAGCACCAGCAGGGAAACGCGGATCGGCTTGCAATGATCCAGGCCGATGCCAAGCCAGTCGACGATGCCGGCCCAGGCCAACGACCCAGGTTGCGGCCCGGATGGGGATGGAGTCGGCTCAGCCATCGTTTCCCTTGTCGTAGCCCTGTCCGATAGGCCCTCATGTTACGGGCTGAAAGCGTGTCCGGCCGGTGGATGGGATCGCAGTTCGCGCACGGCGCCGGAAGTATGATGGCGGCAGTTCAAGGGATCGTTGCATGGGCTCGTTATGCGCTGGTTATTGCTGTTGGTGACGCTGCTGTCGTGGGGGCTGTGCTTTACGCGGCACAGTCCAGGCGCCATGGGTGTGTGGCTGTTCGCCGGCATCGTCGGCGCCATCGCTACGGCGCTCGGCTTTGCACAGGCGCGCATCGAAGCGAACGCGCGTCCGGAAACGATGCTCGATATGAGCTATCTGCGAAAGGATCGGGACACGCCTCCGCAAGCGTGATTGCTGCACCGCAACTTTGGCGGTTCAGCCGTCCAAACGCTACACTCGGGCGGTTGACACGGCTCGATGGTGTCAAGCCGTCACCCACTGAGTGCGCTCCCGGCCGACCGGTGAGCAGGAGGCTGATATGTCAAAGGTTTATCCGGTCGATCCCGCTTTTGCCGCCAAGGCGCGCATCCGCAAAGCGGATTACGAAAAACTGTATACCGAGTCCGTGCAGGATCCGGAAGGCTTTTGGGGCCGCATCGCCGAAAGGCTCGAGTGGGCGAAGAAGCCTACGCGCATTCGTGACGTTTCCTTCGATCCGCAGAACCTGCATATTCGCTGGTATGACGACGGCCAACTCAATGTGTCGGCCAACTGCCTGGATCGCCACCTCGCCACCCGCGGCGACAAGACCGCCATCATCTTCGAGGGCGACGATCCGTCCGAGTCGCGGCGCATCAGTTATCGCGAGCTGCATGCGGAGGTATGCAAGTTCGCCAACACGCTGAAACATCTTGGCGTCACCAAGGGCGATCGCGTGGCGATCTACATGCCGATGATTCCGGAAGCGGCGGTGGCGATGTTGGCTTGCGCGCGCATTGGTGCGGTCCACTCGGTGGTGTTTGGCGGTTTCTCACCCGATTCGCTGGCCGGCCGCATCGCAGATTCGACGGCGCGAGTGGTGGTGACCGCGGACGAAGGCGTGCGTGGCGGCAAGAAGATTCCGCTCAAGGCGAACGTCGATGCGGCGCTGGAACGCCCCGGCACCAACAGTGTGGAAACAGTGATCGTGGTGCGCCGCACGGGTTCGGCCGTGCCGATGCAATCGCCACGCGACCGCTATTACCACGTGTTGATGGAAGGACAATCGGCGAATTGCCCGGCCGAACCGATGGAAGCGGAGCATCCGCTGTTCATCCTCTATACCTCCGGCTCCACCGGCAAGCCAAAGGGTGTATTGCATACATCCGGCGGCTATCTGGTGTACGCGAGCCTTACGCATGAAATGGTGTTCGACGTGCGCGAGGATGACGTTTACTGGTGTACGGCCGACGTGGGTTGGGTGACCGGGCACAGTTATGTGGTTTATGGCCCGCTGGCCAACGGTGTGACCACCGTGATGTTCGATGGCGTACCCAACTATCCGGACTTCAGCCGTTTCTGGCAGGTGGTGGACAAGCATAAGGTGTCACTGTTCTACACCGCACCGACGGCCATTCGCGCCTTGATGCGCGAGGGCGAAGGTCCGGTCAAGAAATGTTCGCGCGCCAGCTTGCGGCTGCTGGGTTCGGTGGGCGAACCGATCAATCCGGAAGCCTGGGAGTGGTATCACCGCGTGGTGGGTGACGAGCGCTGCCCGATCGTGGACACCTGGTGGCAAACGGAAACCGGCGGCATTTTGATTACGCCATTGGCCGGCGCCATCGACACCAAGCCTGGCTCGGCCACACTGCCGTTCTTCGGCATCAAACCTGCGGTGGTGGATGCAAACGGCGTGGTGCTGGAAGGCGCCGCCGAAGGCAACCTGCTGATCACCGATTCCTGGCCGGGCCAGATGCGCACGGTGTATGGCGACCATCAGCGTTTCATCGATACCTACTTCAAGGCCTATCCCGGCAATTACTTCACCGGCGACGGCGTGCGCCGCGACGAAGACGGTTACTACTGGATTACCGGCCGCGTGGACGACGTGATCAACGTTTCCGGCCATCGCATCGGCACGGCAGAGGTGGAGAGCGCGTTGGTGTCGCATCCCAAGGTCGCCGAGGCCGCGGTGGTGGGCTGTCCGCACGAGATCAAGGGGCAAGGCATCTACGCCTACATCACGCTCATCGCCGGCGAGCAGGGCAGCGAAGCCTTGCGTAAGGAACTGGTGGCCTGGGTGCGCAAGGAAATCGGCCCGATCGCCACGCCTGATTACATCCAGTGGGCGCCGGGTTTGCCGAAGACGCGCTCCGGCAAGATCATGCGCCGCATTCTGCGCAAGATCGGCGAGAACCAGCCGGATCAGTTGGGCGATATCTCCACACTTGCCGATCCTGCCGTGGTGAAGAATCTGGTCGAGGAGCGGCTGATTCGCTGAGCGATGGCTATGTTCCTCTCTTCCCCAGGAGAGAGGAAACGGCTTGTCTCGCGCCATGGCGTTCCGGCAGCATGCGCGCATGCAAACGAACCTGGGCCAGGATGTCGCCGGCATCGCGGCCGGATTGGGCCAAGACCAGCTTCATGTTTGGCGGCTTCGCTATGACCGGGCGTGGCGGCGGGCGCCGTTGCGCGCTTTGTTAGGCGTTTACCTGGGTATGCCAGGCGATGCCGTGATCTTGGCGGAAGGCGAGCACGGGCGGCCGGAACTGGCGGAACCCTTGGATCGTTCGCTGCAGTTCAACTGGTCTCACAGCGGGGACACGGCGCTTATCGCGGTCGCGCGCGGCTGTGCACCCGGCATCGATATCGAACAGCTCCGCGCTCGCCCACGAGCCATGCAGCTTGCGGGGCGCTTTTTTCATCCGGAAGAAGTGGCTGCCTTGAAGGCGTTGGACGCATCGGCTCAGCAGCAGGCATTTCTGCGACTTTGGACGTCCAAAGAGGCCGTGCTCAAGGCCATGGGTCGCGGCATCGCATTCGGCCTGGACCGACTACGGTTGACGGTGCCGCCTGCTCCGTCGCGTCTGCTCTGGTTGGACGGCGATGATGCCTCGTTGTGGCAGGTCCATGCGCTAGCGGCGAGCGAGGGCTATGTCGCCAGCGCGGCTTGGCGGGGGCTCACACGAGAGATCGGGTACTGGACACTTGCCGATGGCGACTGATCGGAGCACTGTTTCCGGCCCACGATTTTTTCTCCGGTTTCCATGACCCTGCTCAGCGTCAATCTCAACAAGATCGCCGTGCTGCGCAATTCGCGCGGCGGCAACGAACCCGATATCGCTCGCGCGGCGGTAACCTGCATCGAAGCGGGCTGCGGTGGCATCACGGTGCATCCACGACCGGATCAGCGGCATGTGCGTCCTGACGATGTCCGCTTGCTGGCCAACATCTTACGCGGACGCGTCGAGTACAACATCGAAGGCAATCCCTTTGCGGCGCCACGCGGCGAGTATCCAGGGCTGATTGCGCTAGCTCGCGAAGTCCGTCCGACCCAGGTCACCCTGGTGCCCGATAGCGACGGGCAAATCACCTCCGACCACGGTTTTGACCTGGCACAGGATGCGGAACGTCTACGTCCGCTCGTCGCTCAACTGCACGAGCTGGGCTGCAGGGTGAGCCTATTCGTTGATCCTGGCGCCACGGGTTTCGAGCATGCTGTGGCACTTGGCGTGCAGCGGGTGGAGATCTACACCGGTCCTTATGCCCATGCCTTCGCGGAAGGCGATGCAAAGAAGCAGCTGGAACTTTGCGTGGATACGGCTCGCCGCGCGCAGCAGGCCGGGCTGGCGGTGAATGCGGGGCATGATCTCAGCCAGGCGAATTTGGGGACCCTGCGCGCGGCCATTCCCGGCTTGGCAGAGGTGTCGATAGGCCATGCGCTGATTGGCGAGGCCTTGTATGAAGGGCTCGCCAATACCGTGCGTCATTATCTGCAGATCCTTCGCTGACGTTTGGACGTTTAGACGGCCGTTTGTTCTGCGCTTTCATCGCTTGCTGCAGTGGTAATGGCGGCTTGCGTCATGTTCCCGTGCTTCCCAAAA
>NZ_DATJMN010000168.1:0-4911 GCF_035508675.1 Dyella sp. | reverse complement strand
CCGCCCCTGGCATGAAGCCGGCGATGCGATGCAGCGTGCCCGCGAGAAGGCCAATGCGGCATTCGATTTCTTCAAGCGCCTGGGCACGCCGTTCTATACCTTCCACGACACCGACGTGGCGCCGGAAGGCGACAGCCTGTCCGACTACGCGAGCAATCTTGCCGCCATGGTCGACGTGCTGGCGGCCAAGCAGGCCGAGACCGGCGTGAAGCTGCTGTGGGGCACCGCCAACCTGTTCAGCCATCCGCGCTACGCCGCGGGCGCGGCCAGCAATCCGCAGCCGGAAGTGTTCGCCTGCGCGGCTACCCAGGTGTTCCATGCCATGGGCGCCACGCAGCGCCTGGGCGGCGCCAACTACGTGCTGTGGGGCGGCCGCGAAGGCTACGACACCCTGCTCAACACCGATCTTAAGCGCGAACGTGCGCAGCTCGGCCGCTTCTTCCAGATGGTGGTGGAGCACAAGCACAAGATCGGCTTCAAGGGCGCCCTCCTGATCGAGCCCAAGCCGCAGGAACCCACCAAGCATCAATACGACTACGACACCGCCACGGTATACGGCTTCCTCAAGGAGTTCGGCCTGGAGCAGGAAGTCAAGGTCAACCTGGAAGCCAACCACGCCACGCTCGCCGGCCATTCCTTCCACCACGAAGTGGCCACCTCGATCGCGCTGGGCCTGTTCGGCAGCATCGACGCCAACCGCGGCGACCCGCAGAACGGCTGGGATACCGACCAGTTCCCCAACAGCGTGGAAGAAATGACGCTGGTGATCTACGAGATCTTGCGCCACGGCGGCTTCACCACCGGCGGTTTCAATTTCGACACCAAGGTGCGCCGCCAGAGCAGCGATCCGGCCGATCTGTTCCATGGCCACGTCGGTGCGTTCGATACGCTGGCCATCGCGCTGGAGCGCGCCGCCAAGATGATCGAGCGCGACGCGCTGGCCGAGTTCAAGGCCAGGCGCTACGCCGGCTGGGATGCCCCGTTCGGCAAACAGATCCTGGAAGGCGGCTTCACGCTGGAGTCGCTGGCGCAGGAGGCGGTCAAGCGCGATCTGCATCCCACCCACGCTTCAGGTCAGCAGGAACACCTGGAAAACCTCGTCAACGCTTACATCTACGGCTGACGCATGTTTCTCGGAATCGATCTGGGTACCTCGGCCGTCAAGGCCGTTTTGATCGATGCTGCCGGCAAGGTGCGTGCGATCGCCTCGCACGCACTGAGCGTGTCCAATCCAAAGCCGCGCTGGTCGGAGCAGGACCCGCATGCGTGGTGGCAGGCGACGCAGGCGGCTATCGAGCAGTTGCTGGCCGAGGCGGGCAGGGCGGGGATTTCCCCGCGCCAGGTCGCCGGCATCGGCCTGTCTGGACAGATGCACGGTGCCACCGTGCTGGACAAGGCCGATCAGGTGCTGCGTCCGGCCATCTTGTGGAACGACGGCCGCTGCGATGCGCAGTGCGTGGAGATGGAGAACTGGCCGGATTTTCGCCAGATCACCGGCAACCTCGCCATGCCCGGTTTCACCGCGCCCAAGTTGCTGTGGTTGCGCGAGCATGAGCCGCACGTGTTCGAACGCATCGCCAAGGTGCTGCTGCCCAAGGATTACTTGCGATTGTGCCTGACCGGCGACTACGCCACCGACGTTTCCGATGCCGCCGGCACCTTGTGGCTCAACGTGTCGGAACGCCGCTGGAGCCAGCGCATGCTGGAACTTACCGGCCTGCCGCAGGAGGCGATGCCATCGCTGCACGAAGGCAATGCGGTCACCGGTTATCTGAGCCAGACATTGGCCGATCGCTGGGGCATGCAGCGCGTACCCGTCGCCGCCGGCGGTGGTGACAATGCGGCGGGTGCCGTCGGTGTCGGCATTGTGCGGCACCAGCAGGCGATGTTGTCGCTGGGTACCTCGGGCGTGTATTTCGCTGTCTCCGATGGTTATCTCGCGCGCCCCGAGCAGGCCGTGCACAGCTTCTGCCACGCCTTGCCGGGCACCTGGCATCTGATGTCGGTGATGCTCAGCGCGGCCAGCTGCCTGGATTTCACCGCGAACCTCGCCGGCTATGCCGACGTGCCCGCCTTGCTGGCCGATGCGGAACGCACCGCCACGCGCAGCAACGCGCCATTCTTTTTGCCGTATCTCAGCGGTGAACGCACGCCGCACAACGACGTGCATGCGGCCGGTGCCTTCACCGGTTTGCGCGCGGACACCGCGCGTGCGGATCTGGCCAAGGCCACCCTGGAAGGCGTGGGTCTTGGCTTGCTTGACGGCATCGAGGCGGTGGATGCGGCCGGCTTGCATGCCAACGACATCACCGTGATCGGCGGCGGTTCGCGCAGTGCGTATTGGACGCAGATGCTGGCCGACATCATCGGGCGCCCATTGACCCTGCGCGCCGGTGGCGAAGTCGGTGCGGCCTTGGGTGCGGCGCGTCTTGCGAAGCTTGCCGCCGAGCCGGGTGCAACGCTGGAAGATGTGTGCGAAATGCCTGAAATCACCGCAGTGCGCGAACCGGATGCGGCACGGCATGCGTATTATCGCGAGCAGCGGCAGCCGATGTTCCGGGCGTTGTATCGCCAGCTGGCAGGTGTGTATCGGGTAAGAGGGACGACATGACGAAGCGGGGAGTTTTTCTTCTCCCTCTCCCCTCCGGGGAGAGCACACTGACGGCAGTGAGGGCGCTCGGCGTGAGCCTGTTACTGGCCATGTCGACGTTTTTTGCACCGACCGCCCACGCCAGCAAAGCCCACCCCGTCATCGGCTTCTCCATCGACGACCTCCGCCTCGAACGCTGGGCGCATGACCGCGACTACTTCGTCGCCGCCGCCACCAAGCTCGGCGCTACCGTCTACGTGCAATCGGCCGACGCCAGCGAAGAACGCCAGGTGGCGCAGCTGGAAAACCTCATCGCCCGCCAGGTCGACGTGCTGGTGATCGTGCCGTTCAATTCCAAGGTGCTGAGCAACGTCGTCGCTGAAGCCGAGCAAAACGGCATCAAGGTGATCTCCTACGATCGCCTGATCCTCAACGCCAACGTCGATGCCTACATCACCTTCGACAACGAACGCGTCGGCGAGCTGCAGGCGCAGGGCGTGCTGGATCGTGCGCCGAAGGGCAATTACTTCCTGCTCGGCGGTTCGCCCACCGACAACAACGCCAAGATCATTCGCCAGGGCCAGATGAAAGTGCTGCAGCCGGCGATCGACAGGGGGGCCATCAAGATCGTCGGCCAGCAGTGGACGCCGGATTGGGATGCCTCCAAGGCGTTGCGCATCGTGGAAGATGCATTGACCGCCAACGCCAACAATATCCAGGGCGTGGTCGCGTCCAACGACGGCACGGCCGGCGGCGCGATCCAGGCGCTGGCGGCGCAAGGCCTGGCCGGCAAGGTGCCGGTGTCGGGGCAGGATGCGGATCTGGCCGCGGTCAAGCGCGTCATCGACGGCACGCAGGCGATGACCGTCTACAAGCCGATTAAGCAGATTGCGACGGACGCAGCGCAACTTGCCGTGCAACTGGTGCGCGGCGAGCAGCCGCACTACACCACCCGTTTGAACAACGGCACCAAAGAGGTTAACACGGTGCTGCTCACGCCCATCCTGCTGACGCAAAAGAACGTGGACGTGGTCATCAAGGATGGCTTCTACACGCATGACCAGGTGTACGGCCACGGAGCGGACAAGCCATGAGCGATTACCTGTTCGAGATGCGCAACATCCGCAAGTCGTTCGGCGGCGTCAAGGCGCTGGACGGCATCGACCTGCAGGTGCGGCCCGGCGAATGCCTGGGGCTGTGCGGCGAGAACGGCGCCGGCAAATCCACGCTGATGAAGGTGCTGTCGGCGGTGTATCCACACGGCACCTGGGAAGGCGAGATTTTTTGGCAAGGCAAGCCGCTGCATGCGCGCTCGGTACGCGAGAGCGAGCAGGCTGGCATCGTCATCATCCACCAGGAGCTGATGCTGGTGCCGGAACTCTCCGTGGTGGAGAACCTGTTCCTCGGCAACGAACTCAAGCTGCCCGGCGGCCGCATGAACTACGAGGCGATGTACGCCCGCGCGCACGCCTTGCTGAAAGAGCTTGAGCTGGAAGACGTAAACGTGGCGCTGCCGGTGAAAGCCTTCGGCGGCGGCCACCAGCAGCTGTTCGAAATCGCCAAGGCGCTGGCCAAGGATGCGCGCCTGCTGATCTTCGACGAACCTACCTCGTCACTCTCCGGCAAGGAAACCGAAGTGCTGCTCGGCATCATCGAGCGGCTCAAGCAGCGCGGCATCGCCTGCATCTACATCTCGCACAAGCTGGACGAAGTGGCACGCATCTGCGACACCGTCAGCGTGATCCGCGACGGCAAGCACGTCGCCACCAAGCCGATGCGCGAGCTGGACGAAGACAGCATCATCGCCATGATGGTCGGGCGTCGGCTGGAAACGCTGTATCCGAAAGTGGAACACGCCATCGGCGAAGTCGTGTTCGAAGCCAGGCACGTTACCTGCTACGACGTGACCGATCCCTCGCGCCAGCGCGTGAAGGATGTTTCCTTCTCGCTGCGGCGTGGGGAGATTCTCGGTATCGCCGGCCTGGTCGGCGCCGGCCGCACCGAGCTGGTCAGCGCCATTTTCGGCGCCTACCCCGGCCGCAGCCACGCCGAGCTGGTCATGGACGGCAAGCCGCTCAAGATCCGTTCGCCGCGCGACGCCATCCGCGCCGGCCTTGGCCTGGTGTCGGAAGACCGCAAGCGCTACGGCATCGTGCCGCTGCTGGGCGTGGACCAGAATATTACTCTGGCGACGCTGCAACACTATGCCAGCGCCGGCCACCTCGACAGCGGGCGCGAGTGGACCGTAGCCGAGGCGCAGATCGCTTCGCTGCACATCAAGGCCGCCAGCGCCGCGTTGCCGATCGCCAACCTGTCCGGCG
>NZ_DATJMN010000167.1:0-8335 GCF_035508675.1 Dyella sp. | reverse complement strand
TGGATAGATAGCGTATGGCATTTCTATTCTCCCTCAGGGTAAGTGGGGTTTTCGTGTTTCGGTAATATGTTCGATCGCGCTTAGGCGGAGTGCGGCGAGCGGGTTTGGCGCAGACCCAGCTCTACTTGTTATGGCATCGATGGCCGCCCGCTGCCTGGCTATGCACTCGCGGTATCGCTCGCGAAAGTCGGATCGGGTCTTTGGGCAAGTTTCGTTGAGCAGGGCATATGGAGGTCCTGCATTGCCTGACGCTGGACCTCCTAGCGGACGATTAGTCAAATCCCTGGCAAGCGGGCGAAGGACTTGAGTCATCGTCCGAGTGCACAAACCTATAAGCGCCACCCTCTGCTCTCCATGTTCGTGTGAGAGCGTCCATGCGATATCTAAGAGCAGGAGTTCGTAGCACTGGTTGAACAATTCGGCCCAGGTAATGGTCTCGGGGTCAATAATGTCAGTGGGCGTAGGGTCGTCACTGATTTTCTGGCCAGGCACTCGCGGTGTTCGCGGTAACGGCCGAACGGCAACATGGCCGTTTTCAAACGACTGAAATAGAGAGAAGAAGCTTGAAAAGTGTGAGTCCTGCGTGCTCCTTAGGCCCTCCCCTTGTGCTGTAATGAGGTCCAAGGCTGCCAAACACTGGGCGCGGTTTTGAACGGACGCAACGATTAAGTCAGGAAACGACCCCCACTCGATGCGGGTGGATGCAAGGCGATCGATAATGTCTACATTTGTAAAATCTTCATCGGTCAAATGCCAGCCAGGGCGGAATCCTAACGCGACCGAAAGGCCAAGCTCGTCTGGCGTATCGTCAGCCTGAAAGATCCATCTAATGGCAGCATAGAGTGCGTACAAGGGATTGGCGCTGACGCCGAGTAATTTGACGTGCTTTTCAATCTCATTAACCGTTTGAGCTACGGTGGAGTCTGAAATGTGCCATGGGCGCTCGACTACGACGAACTTGGCTAGTGCGTCCTTGGATATTGGTTCGAGAATGAACGGAAGAGGATTGCGTGTGCTAGCGCGACGGATGGTGTCGCGACCTAGATGAATGAGGCGAGGAATCCCTTCGTCGGTAATGCCATTTAAAGCAAGCAGCAGGTTCTGCACCGTCAGGAGGTGCCCCATTTCCTGGATGGCTACATGCGCAACAGTTCGTGCGTAGCCGCTACGCAGTGAACCTGCTGCGTACAGGTATTGCGCCATCAGCGCATGTTCTACTTCAGCGGCCAGCATGAGTAAGCCGATTGCATCCTGCTTGGGCGTGGCCGCGTGATCGACGCGGGGTACTCCTTCTTCTTGAATTGCCAGGGACAAGGGATTAGGCGGCGCTGGTCTTAGTTCCGATGGGCTACGTCGATTTCGTATTCGTGCAACTTCCGGCGTTTTATCCTTGTCCGGAGGTGTCCATATGATTCGTGGCGTGTGCATTCGTAAGGCCCTTTATTTGATGGGTTTTTGTGTTGTTCTTCAAAAATGGATTGCCTCTGTCGATTTTCGACTGTGTGGTAACGCACTGGTTTAAGTTAAACACGAATATCATGCAAGAAAAGTTTTAGTAAAATACTAATTTAAAGGTGTGCAATGACTAAGCAACCTTAAAATATTTCTGATTAGGTGGCGTAACTTGGCGGTACGTGAAAGCTGTCTTGCTTGATTTACTACGTAAGATTGCCATTGGCTGTAACGGTGTACCATTCATGATGCTATTTCATATCGGCATTCATCCAATATGCGTGCAGGAATATTCTGATTTTAAATTGGCGCATCGCATCATAAATAGCAGTGCGTCGAGCATTTCTGCGCGCCGTGGTGGATGGCGAGCATGGGTTGGAACAGAAGAGCAAGCGCCAAGCCAACTACACACTTGATCGCAGTTTGTTTGGTCTTTCAGCGCTGTCTTTTGTTTCAATGATGAAATGGCCATCGGCGCCATGCGTGCGTTGAGTGTGTGTGGCTTGCGTGTGCCGCAGGACATCTTGGTGGTCGGCTTCGAAGACATTCGCTTCGCGCGGCATACGTCGCCGGCACGCGCCACCGTCGCCTAGCCGAAGAATGCGCTGGGGTGGAAGTCACGACCATGCTGATCGAGCGGCTCAACGGTCCTGCCGTGCCGTCACGCAAGCGCGTGCTCTTGGCGGATCTGGTGGTGCGCGGCTCTACAGCGCCGAGGGTGTCGCGGCGGACATGACCCGTGGGCTGGAATTTCATCTCAGCCTGAGGTTCGTTTGGAACGTCGTTACGATCTTTCCTGCCAATCGACAACTAGGCGTGTAATACGAGCCTTGCACGACAGGCGTGAGCCGCCGCAAGCAGCTGCCGTGATCGTCGACGAGAAACAATCCAGCATCTATTGGCGCGAGTGTGCCGTTAGAAACGCCGTTGACGGTGCGCGTCAATAGAATACTGACGCTCGCATAAGCGGACGCGCACTAACAAGCCATCGCGAGTGCGATGGCGACGCAAGAGCGCGCGCATATGACCCTGCATGTTTCGTCGATGCAGACGTAGTGCGAACAAAACGCCCTTGCTACGCCGACACGCTTTACGGCATGTCGCGATGCCGCCAGTCATCCCGGCCGAAAGAAGTTGCACCGGCATCGGTCGAAGAAACGTGAGAAGGTGTCCATCATGCAAAGGCCCGCGTCATGCGGGCCTTTGCGGTGTGTGGAATGCCGTCACCGTGGTGTGCGGTAAGGCCTTGCCTCAAAGCGTGCTTATGCGATACATCGCCGTTGCATGGGGCTGCAACGAGAGCTTCAGCGCGCCATCGCCTTTTTCTTGCGTATGCGTCCATAGATCGCGCACGTTGTAGCTGCCGCCCGTCTTCAGGCCGATTTCGGTAGCGGAAACCGAGACCTCGCGCGGCGTATCGGCTTCATTGAATACCGCCACCGCGCGGCTGCCATCCTTGAGCGGCTTGACGATCACATGGATGCCATCGGCGTCGCGTACCTGCTTGCCCTGCACGCCAAGCGGATCCTGGTCCACCGCAATCACTTCCTTGTTGAGCAAGATCTGTAGCGCATCCGGCTTGATCGTGCGCAGGTCGGTGCCGATCAGCAGCGGGGCGGCCATGATCGACCACAGGCTGAAGTGGCTCTTGTATTCGACGTCGGTCATGCCGCCGTTGCCCACTTCGAGCATGTCCGGATCGTTGTAGTGGCCGGGCGTGGCATAGCGATCCAGCACCACGTTCTGCTTGAAGTTCTTCAGCATCGACGCATAGCTGTCGCTGATGTCGCCGGTGGTGCGCCACGAACCGGCATCGACCGGCGGCTTGCCGGCCCACAGCCAGGGCTTGTTCTCGCCCCATTCGCACACGCTGTAGAAGATCGGCCGGCCGGTGGCGCGCAGCGCTTCGGCCATCGCGGTGTAGCGCTTGCGGGCATCGACCTTCTGGTTGTTGCAGTTGTCGTACTTCAGGTAATCCACGCCCCATGACGCGAAGGTCGCGGCATCCTGCTTTTCATGACCCAGGCCGCCGGGAAAGCCACGGTTTTCCTGCAGCGGTTCGCAGGTGGAAGTGCCGGCGCTGGAATACAGGCCGAACTTCAAGCCGTGCGCGTGGATGTAGTCCGCCAGCGCCTTGATGCCGCTGGGGAAGCGCTTGGGATTGGGTTCGAGGTTGCCGTTCTTGTCGCGCTGCCAGTTGGCCCAGCAGTCGTCGATGTTGACGTAGCGGTAGCCGGCGTCGCGCAACCCCATGCTGATGAACTTGTCGGCGATGCCGCGGATCATCGTTTCATTGAATTCATCGCGGCAGTGCGTGGAGTTCCAGTTGTTGAAGCCCATTTGCGGCGGTGTCGCTTGCGCCGCCGATGCAGGGCTTGCGCTTGCCGCGACCGCGACAACGAATGCGAGGGAAGCGGCAGCGCGCCGCAGGGATGCAGGGGAAGCCATCATTGATTTTTCTCCACCAATTGAAAAGGATTTGATGATTGTCAAATCTCGCCTTGCCAACTCCCTCCCTACTGCACGCAGGGGAGGGAGCAGAATTCCGCTTGATTGAGGTCTGCATTACCGCATGGCTTATTTTGCTTGCTTCGGCGGCCCCAGCATCGGCTGTTTCAGCGTGCGCAGCGTGGGCTCGCCTTCAGTCAGCAGGTCCAGCACCACCAATTGATTGCCGCCGGGCTTCAACCACGCGCCGGGCACATACAGTGTGTGCTGTGGCCCGATGTTCCAGAAGCGTCCCAACGGATGGCCATTGATCCACACCACACCTTTGCCCAAGCCCTTGGTATCCAGGAACGTATCGGCATTGGCGTCGCCGGATACCGGCGCATTGAATGTTGCGTGATAGATACACGGCGCATGCCGGCATGCGCCCTGGGTGACCTTTACGTTCTCGTTGTCGGCAAAGGGCAGGGGATAGATTTGCCAATCGAGCAGCGTTTGTCCTTGCAGCGTGACGGCGCCAAGAATGCCTTTGCGTTCGTTGACCAGCTTCTCGCCGAAATTGATGCGGCCGTCGTTCTGCACCAGCAGATCGAGCGTGTCGCCCTTGGCGAGCTTCACATTGAGTGAGTCCTGCTTCAGGCGGCGATCGAGCGTGCCGATGCGCTTGCCATTGACATACACCAGCGCGTAGTCGTGCAGGCCGTCGATATGCAAGCTGCCGGATGCATTCGCATCGATACGTTTGCGATAAAGGATGTCGCCGTAGGATTCCCCAAGCTCTTCCATGGTCTTGAGCTCATGTGACGCCGTAGGGGCCGGCAAGGCATCCCACAGCGACCGCGATTCATCCAGCTTGATGTTGGCGATGGCTTGCGTCGAGGGCGTTGCCGGCACCGCAGGCGGCGTGGTGCCGGTGGCCGCGGCAATCACCTTGCGCAGCGCGTAGTACTTCGGGGTGGGCCGGCCGCTTTCATCCAGCGGGCTGTCGTAGTCGTAGCTGGTCACGTCCGGCTGGTAGCTATTGTCGTCCCAGTTGGCCCCGCTCATCCAGCCGAACGAGGTGCCGCCGTGGAACATGTACAGGCTTACGGAATAACCCTGTTTCAGCATGCCGCTCAATTCGTTCGCCACTTTGGCAGCGTCGATCACGTAGTGCGGTCCGCCCCAGTGGTCGAACCAGCCGACCCAGTATTCGCCGACCATATAGGGGCCGCCCGGTTGCCATTGATGCAGCTTGGCGAGCTTTTCTTGCGCATGGCCGACACCGAAGTTGATCACCTTGAGCAGGCCGGGCAGTGAAGCCGGCTCCGGCGCGCTGTCGGAGGTGTACAGCAGCGAAGCATCGAAACCGCTGTCGACGATGTCCTTGCGGATCTGCTGCAGATAGGCGTCGTTATCCTTGCCGTAGCTGCCGTATTCGTTTTCCACCTGCACGGCGATGATGTTGCCGCCACGGTTGTATTGCAGCGGCGCCAGTTCCTGTCCTAGCCGATGCAGCCAGCGTTGCGCCGGCTGCATGAACGCCGGATCGGTACTGCGGATATGCGCATTGCGGTCTTTCAGCAGCCACGCCGGCAAGCCGCCAAGATCCCACTCCGAACAGACATAAGGGCCGGGCCGCAGGATCACGTACAGGCCTTCCTGTTGCGCTTCGCGGATGAATTCGGCGATGTCGTTCTGGCCGCTGAAATCGTAGTGGCCGGGCGTCTGCTCGTGCGCGTTCCAGAACACATAGGTGGTGATGGTGTTCAAGCCCATCGCCTTGGCCATTTTCAGGCGTGCCCGCCAGTATTCGCGGGGAACGCGCGTGTAGTGCATGTCGCCGGCGATGATGCGGAACGGCTTGCCGTCCAGCAGTAACTGGCCGTGCTCAATGGCAAGTCCGTGCGGCGAGCCCACCGGGGCAGCCAGCGCGTTGCCGGCAAGCAACGCGCCGAGCGCCAGACCTGCCCCCAAACTTTTCAATCTATTCATCGAAACATTCCGTCGAACTGCGATTAGTGCGAGCACGTAGGTTGGGCTAAGCGTATGTGAACCCCAACCTACGCGGTTTCTTCGGACATCTTGTCTGCGTCAGAACGTGCCGCGCACGCCCACGGTATACACCGTGCCATCCGCTTCGGCGTAGAGGAAGCGATTGGGATACGCGGAGTAATCATAGAGATGCGACTGCGTCAGGTTGGTGCCGTCCACGAACAGCGAGACGTGACTGTTGAGCTTGTAGCTGGCGCTCAGATCCAGCTCGCCGTAGTCGGTTCGTGTGGCAGGCTGTGCGCCTGACCCGTAGGCGATGCTCTCCAGATATTTCCCGCGCCAGTTGTACGCCAGGCGTACCTGCCAGCGTCCTTTCTCGTAGTAGCCGCTGAGGTTGGCCGAATCGCCAATGCCGGGGACGGCGAACTTGCCGGATGTGCTGATCGTGCCAGGACTGAGGTTGGCGCTGCTTTGGACGTGGGTGTAGTTGAAAAGCATGCCCAGGCCGTCGAAAGGTGCCGGCAGGACATTCTTGAACTGATAGTTGAAGGTCAGTTCTTCGCCATAGATCTTCGCCGAATTCAAATTGACCGGTTCGCTCAGCGACCAGGTCTGGCCGAGGAACGACACCGGTGTACTGACGATCGTGCTGAAGTTGCTGACATGCTTGTAAAAGGTTTCGAGGGCCAGATAGCTGGCGTCGTTGATGTACCACTCCATGCCGGTGTCGAAGTTGGTCGATGTATAAGGCTGAAGATCGGGATTGCCCTGGCTGATCGTCAACGATTCCGGACGGGTACCGAAACTCTGGTTGTAATAGAGATTGCTCAGCTGGGGCGGCGTCAGGGTTTTGGAAGCGGAGAAGCGATAGATCAAGTTGTCAAGCAAATTGAGCTTGAAGTTCACCGCCGGTAGCCATTTGTGATAGCCGCCTGTGGCTGATTGCGGCTGCAATGGTCCAAACGTGACCTGGCTCGCACTGGTGTCATTCGGATCCACGTAGTAGCTGGTGGGCTCCTGGAAAATTGCCTGGGACTCCGAGCTCGTGTGCAAATAGCGCACACCGACATCCAGAGCCCAGGGCAATTCCCACATCGTGCCTTCGAATACAGCTTTGGCGAACGCCGCCTTCTCGGTTTCCCGCACCTCATTGAAGCTGCCTGGATTAACCTGGGGTCCGAAACTGCCGTACTGGGCAAGGGCCGCGAGCAGGGCTGCGCGCTTGTCAGGCGTCAATTGATTGTAGGCCGCAGGCGTAGTCAGCCAGTTGAAATACGCAGGTACGTTGTACTGTATCCATTGCGTCGGTAACCCCGGCTGTGAGACACCGTTGATCGGTGCCGGGGGCGTGTAAATGTACGCGCCGACGGCGCTGGCCGGTACCTGCACGGCATAGCCGCAGTACGCGTTGCACAGAATGCCGTTCGGTGTGGATACCGATACCGATTTGTTGTAGTCCCGGTTTTCCTGCACGCCGAATTCGAGGGTAGACAAGACGCCGCTCTCGAAATTCTTGGCGAAATTCAGCTGATATTGGGTGATGCCTTCGGTGACGTTGTTCGACTGGCCGCCGGCGTTGCAGCAATGCGCATACAAATCGTTGAGATTGGTGGTGGGAAGAATGTCGGTATAGCTCGGCGGGGTGTTGTCGCCGTTGTTGGTCCAGGTCGGATTGACGCCGACATTACGCGTACCGATCACCGAGAAGTAGCCGTAAGGGCTTTGCTTGTTCCAGGCTTTCGAGTTGGAGACGTCCAGGCTGATGGTGCTCGACGGGTCGATGTTGAACGCCGCATTCAACCCGTTCTGCAACATGATTTCGTCGCTGGGGTTGTAGGCGACGACGTAATCGTTCGACATCACGCCGGCCGGCTTTCGCACATAGCTCAACACGGTGTTGTTGGCATCCGTGGTGAGCGACTGGATGTCGCTGGCATTGCCGTATTCGCCGAATTCGTGTTCCAGCGGATTGATGCGATAGCCCGCATACAAGGTGTCGAACTTGACCATCAACTGGTCGATCGGATGCCAGTCGATGGCGCCGGTGAAACTCTTGCGCGTACGCTCCTCATTGACCACGTTGTTGGCCAGCGTTTCAGGAATGGCGACGTGGGTGTAATTGGGATTGCTCAGCCCGGAAAGCTGGGAAATATTCTGGTTGGCGTACCAGGAATTGGCCTGCGTGTTGATCTGGGTATCGTCGCGCTTGTAGTACTGCACGGAAGCCAGAAAGCCGAAGGTGTGGTCCGAATTGGTCCAGCCGGCCATGCCCGATACCTTGGGCGTGGTCTTGCCGGCCCAACTGCCGGTGAGGTTGCTGTTGACGCCGGCAGCCGAACCGGTCGCATGAAAGCCGTGGAAATCCAACGGGCGTGCGGTTTGAATATCCACCACGCCGCCGATGTCGACTTCCGGAATATCGGCCGATGATGTCTTGTTGACCTGTGCGACGCTGATGATG
>NZ_DATJMN010000166.1:0-15709 GCF_035508675.1 Dyella sp. | reverse complement strand
CCCTGGCAAATGCGCCGATTGGCTCGGCTTTTGATCGTACAGTGATGGCGGCAGCGTAAGGGAAGCTTGACCCGAGCAGCAAGCTTCGCCGCGGCAAGCCACAGCGCTTACACTGCGCCCAGTTATCCGGAGCGCCCCCATGAGCCTGTTCATCACCATTGCGATCGTCCACATCATCGCCCTGATGAGTCCGGGGCCGGATTTCTTCTTTGTCTCGCAGACGGCGGTCAGCCGTTCACGTCATGAAGCGATGGCCGGCGTAGCCGGCATTACCTTCGGGGTGGCGATGTGGGCGGCGCTGGCGCTGCTGGGCCTGCAGCTGCTGTTGCACAGGTTGATCTGGCTGGAGCGCATGATCGCCGTCGGCGGCGGTCTTTATCTGTGCTGGATGGGCCTGAAGATGCTGCGCGGCGCGCTGGCCAAGCCAGCTCTTGCGCAGGCTGCGGAACCCGTACAGGTGTTTGCCGGTGCGTGGCGTTCGCTGCGCAACGGCCTGTTCACCAATCTGGCCAACCCCAAGGTGGTGATCTATTTCGGCAGCATTTTTTCGGCGTTCGTGGGCGAAGGCGTGTCATCGGCGGCACGTTGGGGCTTGTGGGCGATGGTGGTGGCCGAGACCTTTCTGTGGTTTTCGTTCGTTGCCGGCTGCTTTGCCATGCCGGTGATGCGTCGCGGTTACCTGCGTATCAGCCGCTGGATCGATGGCTGTGCCGGGGCGGTGTTCATGCTGTTCGGCTTGCATCTGATCTTCTCGCGCCGCGCCGCATGACGCTGTGCTGGGATTTCATCCCAGCCTACAGGGCCTGCTCGACCCTTTCGCGAAGCACGGGCAGCAGTTCGGCTTCAAACCATGGATTGCGCTTCAGCCAAAGCTGATTGCGTGGACTGGGATGCGGCAACGGCAAGACGCCATGCGCGAGATGTTCGTGCCATGCCTGCATGGTTTCGGTCAGCGATGCGCCGCGTTGCTCGCCGAGCACACCGGCTTGCGCGTACTGGCCGATGGCCAGCGTCAGTTGCACCTGCTTGAGCAGCGGCAGCAGGGATGGATGCCAGCGCGGCGCACATTCGGGACGGGGCGGCAAATCGCCATTGCGTCCGCTGCCGGGAAAGCAGAAACCCATCGGTACGATGGCGATGCGCGTGGCGTCGTAAAACGTCGCGCGATCCACGCCCAGCCAATGGCGCAGGCGATCGCCGCTGACGTCGTTGAACGGAATACCGGTTGCGTGAACTTTTCGCCCTGGTGCCTGGCTGACGATCAACAGGCGTGACGATGCGCTGGCTTGCAATACAGGCCGTGGTCCATCCTGAAGATGCGTAGCGCACAGCCGGCACGTGCGTATCTCGGCCAGCAACGCGTCAAGAGATGCGGCCCGTTTTTTCACGGCAGTAGCTTGCCCGGATTCAAAATGCCGTCGGGATCAAAGGCGGCTTTTACATTGCGCATAAGTTGTAGTGTGGCCGGTTCCAGCGCCAACGGCATGAATTCGCGCTTCACCAGGCCAATGCCGTGCTCGCCCGAAAGCGTGCCTTGTAGCGAGATCACCAGCGCGAATACGTCTGCGAGGCAGGCGTTCGCGCGTTCGCGTTCTGCCTCGTCGCGCGGCAGCAGGTTGACGTGCAGGTTGCCGTTGCCGGCATGGCCGAAGGTCACGATGAGTACGTCGTGCTTGCGGGACAGTTCGCGGATCCCGTTTACCAGCGGCGGCAAATGGCTTACCGGCACGACCACGTCTTCGTTGATCTTGTTCGGTGAGATGGTGCGCTGGGCAGGCGACAAGGCCTTGCGCGCGGACCAAAGTGCCTGGGTTTCTTCCGCGGTTTGCGCCATGCGCAGCTCTTCCAGCCCTTCGCCACGCGCCGCACGCGCGATGGCGTCGACGGCAGAAGGCAGGGTTTCCGGTTCGCCATCCACCTCGATCATCAGCATGGCGCCGGCGAGCGGCACGTCGCCGCCGCCATGATCGTGCGCCAGTTTCAAGGCGACGTCATCGATGAATTCCAGCGCGCAGGGTGTGACCGGTTGCGCCATGATGCGTGCCACGGCATGCGCGGCGCTGATCACGTCGCGATAGGTGGCGCGCAGCGTGCGCAAGCCGGAGGGTTTGGGGGTGAGCTTGAGCGTGGCTTCGGTGATCAGCGCGAGCGTGCCTTCGGAGCCGATCAGCAAGCGCGTGAGGTCGTAGCCGGTTGCGCCTTTGCTCGTATACGTGCCGCAGCGAAAGCTTTCGCCCGTGCCGGCGACGGCATGCAAGCCCAGGGTGTTCTCGCGTGGGCTGCCGTATTTCACCGTACGCGGTCCGGCCGAATTGCAGGCGAGGTTGCCGCCGATGCTGCACCAGGGCGACGACGTCGGGTCGGGCGGCCAGAAAAAACCATGGGATGCGAGTGCGCGCTGCAGGTCGCCGTTCAATACACCGGGCTCCACCACGGCAAGCCGGTTGTCCGGGTCGATACGCAGGATGCGGTTCATGCGTTCGAAACTCACCACCACGCCACCTTCCACCGGCACGGTGGCGCCGGTGGTGTTGGTGCCGCGTCCGCGTGCGATTACCGGTACGCGATGCTCACGGCAAGCGCGTACCAGCGCTTCGATTTGCACGTGGTCTTGCGCGAACACCACGGCGTCGGGCAATGAATTGCGGCGGGAGTTGTCGTAGGCGTAGGCGATGCGTTCGGCGTCGCGGGTGGAGCAGGCAGCTTCCCCGAAGACAGTATTCAAAGTGTCGAGCAGGGCGGTGGGCAGGGGCATGACGTGCTTCTACTCCGCCTCAAACGCGTTGCGCAACCACGCCATTTTCGCACTGTCGGCCGGCCCGTCGTACGCCACCACATCAAACCGGCAAGCCCGCTGCGCATGCTTGGGGTTGGCAGCCAGCCACAGCTGCGCTGTCTGCACCAGCTTGGCCTGTTTGGCGGCGGTAACGGAGGTGGCAGCATCGCCGAAGCCGGCGCGAATCCGGTGGCGTACTTCGACGAACACCACAGTGTCGCCCTCGCGCATCACCAGATCGAGCTCGCCGTAACGCGTGGTGTAGTTGCGAGCGAGCAGTGTCAGTCCTGCCCGCTCAAGCTCCGTGCATGCGCGCTGTTCGAACGCGCTTCCTGCTGCGCGCATCAGCCACCGGTCGAGGATGTCGCCGGCATCGGCGTACTGCTGGCCGGTGCCGGGGCGCTGCCTGCGGGAGCGGGGGCGCCGGGCGTGTTGTCGATGTCCAGGCTGCCATTGATCGGGCGCGCCACGCCGTCCTGGAACTTCAACCAGGTCAGCATGCGCTTCACATGGCCGAAGGTGTCGACCGTCAGCTGGCCAGTGGCGCCCGGCAGATAACTGCCCGGATGGCTGCGCAGCCAGTCGATGTAGGGCACCAGGTTCCACGCATCCATGCCAAAGGCAAACAACTGCGCCGTGCCGGAGCGGGCGGTCGGTAATTGGGCGGCGATGTTCTGGTAGTCGGGCAGGCCGGACTGTGCATTGAACAGCCAGGGTGCATCGCAGAATTCCACGCCTTCCAGATCGCGATCGGCGGTGGGGTTGTCGCTGCCGCCATAGATATGCGAGGTGGCGAACACCGGCAGGTTGATGCGTTGCACGCGCAGTTGCGGCAGTAGCAGGCGAGCCTGTTCTGTGCGCATGCTGATGAAGATGCCGGCGTCGGCACCGGCGCTGCCTGCATTCAAGGCGTTGATGGCGTCGCCGTAGTTGACACCGTCGGCGGGAAGCTGTGCCTGGCCGGCGATCTGGCCGCCCTTGGCTGCCCATTCGGCCTTGAACGCGGCAGCGGCGCGCTTGGCGAAATCGTCGCCCGAAATAAGCATGTAAGCGTTGTGCAGGCCGCGCTCGATCATGTGGTCGGCCGTTTGCGCACCTTCGTCTTCCGGCATCAGCGCAAATTCGCTCGCGGTGCCAGTGGAGAGCTTGTCGTTTTCCGCGTGATTGAGCGCGAGCACCGGCACCGGCAGCGACGATTGGCCGAGCACACCCGTCACCTCCGTGCGCAGCAGTGGTCCTACCACCATCTGCGCGCCATCGCTGACTGCCTGGTTGTAAGCCTTGATGGCGGTGGCGGCATTGCCGCCGCTGTCGTATACGCGCAACGTCGCGCGTGGCGCGTGCGTATCGGATGATTGGAAATACGCCGCAAAGAAGCCTTCGCGGATCGCCGCACTGACCCCCGCCAAGCCGTCGTTGTTGGGCAGCAGCAGCGCGACATGCGCCGGCATCGTGTAACCCTCGCGCACGCTGGCACCGTTGCCGGCGACCAGCGTGCCGACCGCCTGCTGCAGATTCGGCTGCGCTTGCGCCACAGTCACGCCGAGACGGCCGAGCGCTTCATTCACCCATGGCAGCATGCGGTCGCCTTGCTGCATGGCGGCGGCACGCTGTTTGAGCGGGCCGACGCCGAGCTTGGTCAGCAAGGTCAGCGCCTGGTCGCGGTTCTGCGCGCGATCGGCACCTTGCAGTGTGCTGTCCAGTTGAATGCGGTTGACGGCTGCGCCCCACAGATCGCCGGTGCCGGCGAGGGCGTCCGCACGCAGGATCAGCAGGCGCGAGCGCAGATTGGGCGGCACGCTCAGATCCGGCTGCGTGGTGAGGCTCAGCGCCGCGGCAGGATCGTGCTGATGCAGGGCAATCTCCGCGCGCAGCAGATCCAGGCGCATCGGTTCGTCATCGCTGAGCTTGTCGCGGCGGATGCCTACGACGATCGGGATGGCGCGATCGAGCGCGTTTTCTTCGCGATATGCCTCGGCGGCCAGCAGCTTGTAATGATCGGCGCGGTCAGGCGCTTGTGCGGCCAGCATCAGGTAGGCTTGTGCGGCCTGGTCGAATTGCCCCTGGTTGGCAAGATTGGCGGCGCTCTGCGCGGCGGCGGTTTCGGCCGGCGAGCGCGGCACCACGGAAGGCACACAGGCGCTCAGCAGCAATGAAAACAGCAGTCCTGACGCAACAAGACGACTCGGGCGCATGGGGTTCCTTCTGTCCTGGGCAGCATCGCCGTTGGCAATTGCGCGATCATAGCCGATCGCATCACGGCCTCGCCGCGAAGGGTTTCGGGAAATGAGCAGCAATCAAAAGGGTTGCCTGTGGGTGGTGGCGACACCCATCGGTCATCGTGACGACATCTCCGTACGCGCCATCGAGACCTTGCGCGGTGTTGCGGTGATTGCCGCCGAGGACACCCGGCACAGCCGACCGATGCTGCTTCAACACAATATCGGCACGCCGCTGGTGGCCTTGCACGAACACAACGAGCGTGAAGCGGTGGCCGCCATCGTGCGCCGCCTGGAGCAGGGCGAGTCGGTGGCGTTGATTTCGGACGCCGGTACGCCGCTGATCAGCGATCCCGGCTTTCGCCTGGTGCGCGCGGCGCGCGAAGCCGGTATCCGTTGCATTCCCGTGCCGGGTGCTTGCGCTGCCATTGCGGCGCTATCGGTGGCGGGACTGCCGAGCGATCGCTTCGTGTTCGAAGGTTTTCTTCCCCCCAAGTCGGCCGGACGCCGCAGCCGGCTGGAAGAACTTGCGGGCGATCCACGCACGCTGATTTTTTACGAATCCTCGCACCGCGTCGCTGAAAGCCTTGCCGATATGCGCGACGTGTTCGGGGCGGAGCGCGAAGCCGTGCTGGCGCGCGAGCTTACCAAACTGTTCGAGACCGTAATCGGCGAGCCGCTGAGCCAACTGGCGGCGCGCGTGGCGAACGATCCCAATCAGCAGCGCGGCGAATGCGTGGTGCTGGTCGCCGGTCGTGGGGAGGAGACGGATGCGAAGTTGGCCGAGGGGCAGCGGGTGTTCGGGATTCTGCGCGAGGAACTACCGCCCTCCAAGGCGGCAAAGCTGGCGGCGGCTATTACCGGTGCATCGCGGAAGCAGCTTTACGAAGAAGGGTAAGCGGAGGCCACGTGTACCGCTGCTGGCGCGTGCAGTGCGGCCTGCACTAGCGCCTGAAAAATGCTGCTAAGCGCATTCATGCCAGGGTTGCCGTGCTTGCTCAGCATCCGGTGCAGGGATTTGCTTGGCGTGCCGGTCATCTTGGCCAGGTTTTCGAAGCCGATCAGTCCGTGCGTAAGATCGCGCATCAGCAAGCGGGCCGCTTCGGCCTCGCCGTTGAGCATCATGCTGGCAGCTTCGTCGAGCAGCGCGCACGCGAATTCGGGATCGTTGCTGATGCGATCGGCGATGGTTTCACGATAGTCAACGGTCAGTGTCATGGCTTTCCTCACTTTGTGGCGCGGCCAATTCGTTGTTTCTTGCGCTGCTTGTATTCCTGCACCAAGGCGACGGCGGTTCTGATCTCGGCGGATTGGTCGCCTTTGTCACTGCCGCCGATAAGGACAATCAAGTCTTTGGCTATCCTGATGTACATAGATCCGGATCCCTGGTCCCCAATCGAGTCGCCATTCCACCAGGCCGTTGGCGATCCCTTTCAGGCTGGAGGTATTGCCCGCGGCCATTCGAGCGATTATTGCGGCGATCTTTGCCGCAGCCAGTGGCTTCAGGCGATTGAACCAATCGGCGTAATGATTGCGGCCATCCTTAGCGATGTACTCCCGAACCGTTGGCACGCCCTTTCCATGGTTGGTCAGGTGTCGAATGGTAACGTATGTGCTACTTAAGGTAGCCGCCGAAATGTCCGAATTCTCTGGGCCTCCGGCCTTCCCCGCTCTACAATGCGCGTCGGAGTCGGCCGGACAGTCGCGTCGCGCCTTGTGCGCGTCGAGGAAAGTCCGGGCTCCACAGGGCAGAGTGCCAGGTAACTCCTGGGCGGCGTGAGCCGACGGCCAGTGCAACAGAAAGCAAACCGCCGATGGCCTCCAAAGGGCACAGGTAAGGGTGAAATGGTGCGGTAAGAGCGCACCGCGCGCGGGGCTAACGCCGCGTGGCTCGGTAAACCCCACTCGGAGCAAGACCAAATAGGGGAACGATAACGCGGCCCGCGTTGTTCCCGGGTAGGTTGCTGGAGCCAGGTGGCGACGCCTGGCCTAGAGGAATGACTGTCGCGCCGCAAGGCGAACAGAACCCGGCTTATAGGCCGACTCCACCTTTTTCACTGTAGGCCGCGTTGCCCCGCTGATGTCGGGGCAGCGCGATGGCGCGGGTGTTTTGGGGCATGAACGAGCGGTTCATGCGAAGCCCTTGTTGGCGCTAGGAAAACACGCATACAGAAGCGGCCGTTCGGAACAGAAAACCCATCATGATCAAGCACCTCGGAACGCTTCCTCGAAATGGCTGGAAATTTCGCCACACTGTTGCCTTTCTCCTTGATTCACAAGCAAAAGTTTCTTGACAGTCTCAAGGGGCGAGACTATCGTGGGACCCTGTGTGAAATCGTGGGATTTCGTGGGAGTTCCTGAGGGCCGTGTTCCAGGGCGAAACCGCCATCACTGTCGATGACAAGGGCCGGCTGGCTATCCCGACTGCGTATCGGGAGCTGGTGACGGGCGCTTGCGCCAATCGGCTGGTGATCACCTACAACCCGTTCGAGTCGGGCTGCCTCTGGCTGTTCCCGCACGCCGAGTGGGAGCGGGTGCGCGACCAGGTGAACGCCCTGCCGAACGTGAAAGCCGTGCACCGCGCCTTGCAGATGAAGCTGGTCGGTGCGGCGGCGATGGTGGAGCCGGATGGCGCGATGCGCGTCCTGCTGCCGGCCAGCCAGCGCACGGCGGCGGGCATCGAGAAAAAGGCGGTTCTGCTGGGCATGGGCAACAAGTTCGAGCTGTGGAGCGAACAGGCCCACCTGGCCAAGATCCGCCAGACCATCGGCGAAGACGAAATCAGCGACGACATGGCGGACCTGCGGCTCTGACCATGACGGTCAGGCGCAGACAGGCACAAACAAGAGCGGGGGTGCGGCGGCATGGCTGAGCGTCAGCACATCCCGGTGATGCTGGATGAAGCAGTGGAGGGACTCGCCGTGCGGGCAGGCGGGCGTTATCTCGATGGCACGTTTGGACGCGGCGGTCACGCCCGCGCCGTGTTGTCGCGCCTCGGGCCCGAAGGCCGCCTGTTGCTGATGGACCGCGATCCGCAGGCGATCGCCACGGCACAGCAGGCATTTGCCGCCGATCCGCGCGTCTCGATCCGCCACGCGAATTTCTCCACGCTGGCCGAATGGGACGAAACGGCCCAGGGTCTCGATGGCGTGCTGCTCGACCTGGGCGTGTCCTCGCCACAGCTGGATGAAGCCGCCCGCGGCTTCAGCTTCATGGCCGACGGCCCGCTCGACATGCGCATGGATCCGACCCAAGGCGAAAGTGCGGCGGATTTTCTCGCCCGCGCCGATGAGCGCGAGATCGCCGATGTGTTGTGGGTTTACGGCGAAGAGCGTTTCAGCCGCAAGATCGCGCGCGCCATCGTCGAGCATCGCCAAGCGTCGCCCATCGCTCGCACCGGTGAACTTGCTGCCCTGGTGGAGCGGGCGATCGGCCGCCGCGAACCGGGCAAGCATCCAGCCACGCGTACCTTCCAGGCGCTGCGCATCCGCGTGAACGGTGAGCTCGAAGCGGTGGAGCGCGGACTGGAGGCGGCGCTGGAACGGCTCAAGCCGGGCGGTCGCCTGGCGGTGATCAGTTTCCACTCGCTGGAAGATCGCCGGGTGAAGCAGTTCATCCGCGATCATTCCGGCCGTGTGCAAGGCAGTCGCCGCGGGCCGCCGGTGGCGGCAGCGCCAGCGCGGCTGGCGGCGGTGGGCAAGGCGCAGTTTCCGACGGCAGCCGAACAGGCCGCCAATCCGCGTGCACGCTCGGCCGTGCTGCGCGTGGCGGAGAAGCTTGCATGAGGGCCGTCGGCATCTTCAGCTTGCTGATCCTGCTGGCCGCGGTGATGGTGAGCGCGATTGCCGTGGTGTGGACGCGTCACCAAAGCCGCACGCTGTTCGTGCAGCTTTCTCAGTTGCAACGCGAACGCGATGCACTGAACATCGAATACGGCCAGCTCGAACTGGAACAGGCGACCTGGGCCGAGCCGCGCCGCATCGATTCCGAGGCACGCACCAAGCTCGGCATGTTCGCGCCACGTCCGCAGGACGTACAGCTGGTGCGGCAATGAACCGGCTGCCGCCCACTCCATCCCAGGCCGCCTCCCGCCGTAAGGGCGCGGCCCCCAGCGCGCGCAAGCGCATGCTGCTGGTCATCAGCATTCTTGGTCTTGCCTCGGCCGGACTGGTGGTGCGCGCCTTCGATCTACAGGTGGTGCGCAAGCAGTTCTATCAGGACCAGGGCGACGCGCGCTTCCTGCGCGTGGTGCCGATCGCCGTATCGCGCGGCACCATCTTCGATCGCAACGGTGAGCCGCTGGCGGTGTCCACGCCGATGGTGTCCATCACCTGCGTGCCGTCGGAAGTGCTCGACAACGCCGATCGCATTCCTGCCTTGGCGCAAGCCTTGGGCACCACGGCGGATGACTTGAAGTCGTACCTGGAGCAGCGCGCCGATCGCGACTTTGCCTATCTGCGCCGGCAGATGAGTCCGGAAGCGGCGCAGGCCGTGCTCGCGCTGAGCGTTCCCGGCGTGAATGGCCAGCGCGAATACAAGCGCTATTACCCGTCGGGCGAAGTGACCGCACACGTACTCGGCTTCACCAATATCGATGACCACGGTCAGGAAGGCCTAGAGCTCGCCTTCGACAACTGGCTGGCCGGCAAGCCGGGTGCCAAGCGCGTGATCCGCGACCGCATGGGCCGCATCGTGGAAGATGTGGAACAGGTGCATGCGCCGCAGCCTGGGCAGAACCTTACGCTCAGTATCGATCGTCGCATCCAGTTCCTTGCGTATAGCGAACTGAAAAAGCAATTGGACGATCTGGACGCCGATTCCGGTGAAATGGTGATCCTGGATATCCACACCGGCGAGATTCTCGCCATGGTGAGCCTGCCCACTTACAACCCCAATGCCGTCACCGGCAGTCCGGCCGCCGCGCGTCGCAACCGTACCGTGACTGACGTGGTCGAGCCCGGCTCGACCATGAAGACGTTCACCATGGCGGCGGCGCTTTCCAGCGGCAAGTACACGCCCACTTCGCCCATGATCGATACCGGCAATGGCCACTGGTACTTCATGGGCAAGGACATCCGCGACGTGGAGTCCGGCGGCAACGGTTTGCTAACGCCCACCGGCGTGCTCACCAAATCCAGCAACATCGGTGCGGCCAAGATCGGCTTGTCGCTGGACACCAAGTTCCTCTACGACACCTATCGCGCGTTCGGCTTCGGCGAAAGCACGGGCAGCGGTTTTCCGGGGGAGTCGGCCGGTCTTCTGCGGCCCGGCCGCAGCTGGCGTCCCATCGAAAAAGCCACCATGGCCTATGGCTATGGCCTCAACGTCACGCCGCTGCAGCTGGCTGTGGCCTACGCCACGCTGGCGGACGGCGGCGTGATGCATACGCCCACTTTCATCAAGGGTGGTAGCGATGCGGGCAGGCAGATCATTTCCCCTACCATTGCGCGCGAACTGGTGGACATGCTGGAAACGGTGACCGCGCCGGGCGGTTCGGCTACGCGTGCGCAGATTGCCAACTACATCGTGGCCGGCAAGACCGGCACGGCGCATCTGGTATCGGGTGGTAGTTATGCCAAGAACAGCTACAACTCGCTGTTCGCCGGCATCGTACCTGCTACGGATCCGCGCCTGGTCGGTGTGGTGGTCATCAATAACCCCAAGAAAAACGCGTACTACGGCGGCGTGGTTTCAGCGCCGGTATTCCAGAGCGTGATGACCGGCGCGCTGCGCCTGCTGGACGTGCCGCCCGACAACATCGGGCGCTGGTATGTCGGTGGCCCGCTGCAAGCCGGCGGCGGATTGGCCGGCACCGCGCCACCGCAGAACCCGCAGGACGATCAATCCGCCGTGGAGGCCGTCGAACCGTGAGCGGCCAGCGCCTCGATCATCTGTTGCAAGGCATCGCCGAAACGAAGGCCGTAGGGCCTATCGTGATTTGCGGGCTTGCCCTTGATTCGCGCAAGGTGCGGCGCGGTGATGCGTTCTTCGCCCTGCGCGGCACGCGCGGGCATGGCATCGATTTCGCACACGGCGCCGTGCAGCGCGGTGCCAGCGTGGTGCTGGCCGAGGCGCCGGCACCGGCCGAGCTGGAAGATCCGGGCGTACCGGTATTGTGGATCGACGGCTTGCACGCGTTCGTCGGCGAGATCGCGTCACGCTTCTTCGGCCGGCCTTCGGAAGCGATGCGCGTGATGGGTGTCACCGGCACCAACGGCAAGACCTCCACGGTGCAATTGCTGGCACAGGCGCTGGAACATCTTGGCCATCGCGCCGCCACCATCGGCACGCTGGGTGCTGGCCTGCATGGACAATTGCGCGAAGGCGAACGCACCACGCCGGATGCGATTGCCGTGCAGCAACTGTTGGCTGAGTTCCGCCGCGACGGTGCTTCGCACGTAGCGATGGAAGTGTCTTCGCATGCGCTCGAGCAGGGGCGCGTCGCGGCGACCGCGTTTGAACTGGCCGCGTTCACCAATCTTACGCGCGATCATCTCGACTACCACGGCAGCATGGAAGCCTATGGCGCTGCCAAGGCCAGGTTGTTCATGTGGCCAGGGCTCAAGGCCGCCGCGATCAACATTGATGATGCCTTTGGCCGCGAACTGGCCCACAAGCTGCCGGCCGGCGTGCGTGCGTGGCGTTTGAGCAGTGCGGGTGATCAACAGGCCGACATTGTGGCGAGCGACATCGTTACATCTGCCGAAGGTGTGGCGTTCATCGTGAGCACGCCCTGGGGTGAAAAACAGATTCACAGTCGTCTGCTCGGCCGCTTCAATGTGGCGAACCTGTTGACGGTGATCGGCTGCCTTGCCGCGTTGGGTGAATCCTTCGCGCGCATCGTCGGCGCGGTCGAGGCGCTGGAGCCCGTGAACGGCCGCATGAATCGCATCGGTGGCCTGCATGGTCTGCCGCTGGTGGTGGTCGATTACGCCCACACGCCGGATGCGCTGGAGCAGGCGCTCAAGGCGCTGCGCGCGCATTGCAGCGCGCGGCTGATTTGCGTGTTTGGTTGTGGTGGCGAACGCGATGCGGGCAAGCGCCCGCAGATGGGCGAGATCGCCGAGCGCGTGGCCGATGTCGCCATCGTCACCGACGACAACCCGCGTGGCGAAGATGGTGATGCGATCGTCGCGCAGATTCTGGCCGGCATGACGCGGCCGCAGGCTGCCATCGTGCAGCGCGATCGCGAAGCCGCGATTCGTTCGGCGCTGAAGATGGCGCGTACTGGAGATGTGGTGTTGATTGCCGGCAAAGGCCACGAAACCTACCAGGAGGGCGCAGGCGGCAAGCGTGCGTTTGACGATATGGCGATAGCGCGCATCGCGTTGGAGACACACGCATGATGCGCTTGAGCGCCATTGCCATGTGGACACACGGGCACATGCACGGCACCGACGCTGAAGTGACCGGCGTCGCTATCGATTCGCGCAAGGTAAAGCCGGGCGATCTGTTCGTCGCGTTCAAGGGCGAGCGCGTGGACGGCCACGACTACCTTGCCGATGCGAAAGCGCGCGGCGCAGCGGGCGCTCTGGTCGAGCACCGAACGGACAGCGATCTGCCGCAGGTGGAGGTGCAGAGTTCCGAACTGGCGCTGGGCGATCTGGCCAGCGCAGTGCGCGCGCAGCGCAATGCGCGGGTGATCGGCATTACCGGGTCGAACGGCAAGACCACGGTAAAGATGCTCACCGCGTCGATCCTGTCGCGGCATGGCCGCACGCATGTGAATACCGGCAGCTTCAACAATGAAATCGGCTTGCCGCTTACGCTGCTGTGGATGCCGGAAGACACCGAATACGCCGTGCTCGAAATGGGCGCGGGCAAGCCTGGTGACATCGACTATCTTGCTGCCATCGCACGGCCCGATATCGGCCTTGTGAACCTCATCGCGCCCGCGCATCTTGAGCGGATGGGTACGATCGAGACGGTGGCGGAAACCAAGGGCGCGGTATATCGCGCGTTGCCGGCGGACGGCGTGGCGGTGATCAATGCCGATGATGCGTTCGCCAGCTTCTTCATGGGACTGGCCGGTGGCCGCCGGATCCTGCGTTTTGGCCTGGATCACAAAGCCGACGTCGGCGCGGAGATTCTGGAGCAGCGTGTCGATGGTTCTCATTTTGTGCTAAGCACCCCGCACGGCGATGCCGATGTGCAATTGCCGCTGCCCGGCCGCCACAACATCGCCAACGCGTTGGCTGCGAGCACGATTGCGCTCGCGCTGGACGTGCCGCTTGACACCATCGTAGCGGGGCTGGAGCAGGCCAGTGCCGTCGAAGGCCGCCTGAAGCGCATCGACGTGCCGCACGGCTGGACACTGATCGATGACAGCTACAACGCCAATCCGAGTTCGGTGCATGCGGCGGTCGACACGCTGGCGCTGGCGGCGGGCGAGCGTTGGCTGGTGCTGGGCGACATGGCTGAGCTGGGGGCGGAAGCGCGTGCATCGCATGCCGGCGTAGGCCGTCATGCGCGGGAGCGCGGCATTGATCGGCTGTACGGGGTAGGGCCGTTGAGCGCGGCTGCGGTGGAAGCGTTCGGCGCGGGTGGCCAACATTTTGCCGACAAGGCCGCGTTGGTCGATGCACTGCGCGCCGAACTGCACGCTGGCGTCACCTGCCTGGTGAAGGGCTCGCATTCGTCGGCAATGGAACAGGTCGTGGTTGCGCTCAAGAGCAGTGATTCGAAGGGGGGCGCGCACCATGCTGCTTGAACTGGCCGAATGGTTCGCGCGGCACTTCGCCACGCCGCACCTGTTCCAATACATCACCTTCCGCACGATCATGGCGGCGCTTACCGCCATGGCGATATCGCTGCTGTTCGGTCCCGCGCTGATCCGCAAGCTCGCCGCGCTCAAGGCCGGGCAGGTGGTGCGCAAGGAAGGTCCGCAAACGCATCTTTCGAAAGCCGGTACGCCCACCATGGGCGGCGTGATGATCCTGCTCGCGGTGGCTATCGCCACCTTGCTGTGGGTGGACCTGAGCAACCGCTACGTGTGGCTGGTGCTGCTGGTGCTGATCTGCTACGGCGCGATCGGTTTCTACGACGACTACCGCAAGCTGGTATTGAAAGACAGCCGCGGTCTCGCCTCGCGCTGGAAGTATTTCTGGCAGTCGGTGTTCGGTATCGGCGCCGCATGGTTTCTGTTCCACACCGCCAATATCCCGGCGGAGACGGCGTTGTACGTGCCGGTGTTCAAGCACGTGGCGGTACCGCTAGGCGCCTTTTTCGTGGTGCTCGCCTATTTCATGATCGTGGGCTTTTCCAATGCGGTGAATCTCACCGACGGTCTCGATGGCCTGGCGATCATGCCGACTGTGCTGGTGTCGGGTGCGCTGGGTATCTTCGCGTATCTGGCTGGTAACCGTGTGTTCTCCGAGTACCTGGGCATTCCCTCGATTCCCGGCGCCGGCGAGCTGGCCGTTTTTTGTGGCGCCCTGGCCGGTTCGGGTTTGGGATTCCTGTGGTTCAACACCTACCCCGCACAGGTGTTCATGGGTGATGTCGGCGCGTTGGCGATTGGCGCGGCGCTGGCGGCCATTGCGGTGATCGTGCGGCAGGAAATCGTGCTGCTGATCATGGGCGGCGTGTTCGTGATGGAAACGGTGTCGGTGATGATGCAGGTCGCCAGCTTCAAGATGACCGGCAAGCGCATCTTCCGCATGGCGCCGATCCATCATCACTTCGAATTGAAAGGCTGGCCCGAGCCACGGGTGATCGTGCGGTTCTGGATCATCAGCGTGGTGCTGGTGTTGATCGGTTTGGCGACGTTGAAGGTGCGTTGAGCGATGTTCGGTTTCGACACAACTCAAGCAAAGCGCCGGCAGGGCCCGCGCGGCAAGTTCGACTTGCCGCTGCTGGTGGCCTTGATCGGTCTTGCCTGCGTGGGTGTCGTGATGGTGACATCAAGTTCGATCGCCGTGGCCGACAGCTCGCACTTCGGCGAGTTCTATTATCTGAAGAAACACCTGCTGTTTCTTTCCATCGGTGCGGTGGCCGCCGCCGTTGCCATGCGTACCGAGCTGAAGGAGCTGGAAAAGCAGGCCTTCTTCCTGATGCTGGTGGCTTTCATCATGCTGTTGGCGGTATTCGTGCCGCACTTCGGCATGAAGATCAACGGCGCAAGGCGCTGGCTCAACCTGATCATCACCTCGTTCCAGCCGGTCGAGGCGGTGAAGCTGATCCTGGTGGTGTACCTGGCCAGCTATCTGGTGCGTCACCGCGAAAGCATCGAAACGCGCTTCATGGGCCTGATCAAACCGCTCGCGGTGTCCGGCGTGATGGTGCTGCTGTTGCTGGCGCAGCCCGACTTTGGTTCGGCCACGCTGATTATCGCGGTCACCATTGCGATGGTGTGGCTGGGTGGCGCGCGGCCGATCTTCCTGTTCCTGATGGGCTTGCCGCTAATGCCGCTGCTGGCGATCGCGGCGACCAGCGAAAGTTATCGCATGAAGCGGTTGACCTCGTTCATGAATCCCTGGGCGCATCCGTTTGACGACGGCTTCCAGCTGACGCAGTCGCTGATGGCGATCGGCCGCGGCGAGTGGACCGGCGTGGGTCTGGGTTCGAGCGTGCTGAAATTGTCCTATCTGCCCGAGGCACATACCGACTTCATCTTTGCGGTGATCGGCGAAGAGCTTGGCCTGGTCGGCATCGTTGCGGTGATGAGCCTGTTTGCGCTGGTCGTGTGGCGCGGCCTGTACATCGGCTTGAAGGG
>NZ_DATJMN010000165.1:0-7290 GCF_035508675.1 Dyella sp. | reverse complement strand
GTGAACGGGATACGCTTGATGTCGCTGAATGTCAGCTACGGACATCTCCGAAAAATCAAATGCCTGATTGGCAGGAATGACTACGTACCTTCCATGCTCATCCTTGTACGTCCCGCCATTGTAAGAATTGTAGTCTCCCTCACCGCTACCAATCAGTTCCATCAGGGGACTAGTCATTGCTTGCTCTTCCTATAAGCCGGGTTGTACGTAGGATCAGTATCTTCAGGGATGAAATCAGTGCCAGTGGTGTACTCCCATCCAGTCACCCAAAGCCCTCCGCTTTTATCCGGATCTTTCAATGCCTCTATTTCACCGTAGAGTGTCACGCTCAGCGGCGTTCCATCCTTGACGTAGTGCAATACGTAGTATCCGGTTCCTGAAGCCCAGATTGTTTCTGGGATGACGTCACAAAACTCATCCATACCAAGTAAATCGTTGCAATTCAGGTTCGTCACCGGCTGCCAACCATCTGCAAGTAGTTTTTTGCGAAAATCGGCGAAGGAACCTTTCTTTTTATAATCAGCACCCAGCCTTGCCTCGGGTGTTTTTGCGGACGCGCGGCTTGTTGAAGTTGATTCAACCATCGCGCTCGACGAATGAGCTGGCGATTTTCCTGCCTGTCCCGCATCTTCAGGCGCAAAGTCCGCCGAATGGCATGCCACCGTTCCCGCCGCCAAAACCGCTGCTGCAGCCATCTGTTTCAACTTCATCGCTTCATCCTCTTCATGGCTTTCTATCGTGATACTCGGTTTTGTCAACTTTCCTGCGAGCTTACGTTTGTCTGTGACGGGCAATCCGCCCGGTGGCAACGGTCCGTACTTGCGCACCGTCTCCTCGTTGGCGATTTCCACGGCATATCGCAATTGCAGCAGGTAGATCCGGTCGGGTTTGAGGTGGTAATAGGGAATCAGGGAGGATGGCCGCGCACCCTCGCCATTCACGTCGTCCTCGCGGGTGAATCCACGGCGGGCATTCGTTTGACGGTTCGAAGGGCTATCCAGTTGCGGCGGGTTGATCCGGCGGGATGGAGTCAACTCCAGGCCGAGCAATACCACCATGGCCAGAGCCGACACGTAGAGCGCGACAAGCACAACACCCAAACCCAATTCCATTGTCATGTTTGCTTTCCGTGTTTTTTGTGGGGAAGCCCGCATTGCCCTGTCGTTCAATGACCGCCAATCAATTGCTGCAACGTGTTTTCGTCGTGCGTTTTCACTGTTTCTGACGCTTGCCCTTGCGCTGCCCGCTGCGCGATCGGCTTGATATTCACTGGGGGCAGCAATCGTCTGGTGAAATAACGCAGCTTGAAGTACCAGTTCTTCCGGCAGCGGATCGGGCGGCAACGCTCGACGAAGATCAACTGCTCATCGCTGGGAAGCTCCTTGATCTCCTGCGGCAGCATCAGCGCGCGCCGCTCTTCGGTGATGCTGTGGGAAACGTTGCTGCCGCCCCGGCCACGATTGATCGATCGGTGTTTCCGGCGCACGGTGCGGTAGCCCAGCATGTCGCTGTAGTCGTTGGCGTCTTCCTGCTCGCGCGGCGTGAATACGATCTGCGCCGAATGGTTGGTGGAGAAGGTGCGTGCGCGATCTGCTCCATAGGTGGAGCGCAACTGGGACTGGCTTTGCACGATGGTCAGGAAGCGCACGCCGTAGCCCGCGGCGACCGAGATGCGTTCAGCGATCACGTCCACCGGGCCCATGGCCGTGAATTCGTCCATCAGGAACAGCACCTGGTGCTTGAGCGCCGGGTCATCCTCCGGATGCACTTTCAGGTTCTGGCCGATCAGGGTGCTGAAAAAAATATTGATCAGCTTGCTCGATTCGCCCAGTTTCGCGGGCGGAATCACGCAATAGATGGTGATAGGCCGACGGCGCAATGCGTGCACGTCGAAGTCCAGGCCGTTGGTGGCGTCCGCCAGAATGGGACTGAGGAACGGTTGCAGCGGCGCCTGCATGGTGGCGATCACGGACGAAAAGGTTTCTTCCGCCAGGCTCAGCAGGCCGGCGAAGGCGGTACGCGTCTGTTGGCGCATGACACTGCGATAGCGGGGATCGTTGAGTAATTGCTGCAACACCGCCTTGCCCCCAGAGGAAAAATGCAGCAGGCGTTCGAGACTGGGAAACAGCGGCGAGCTGTTGAAGTCGAGCGAGATGTCCTCCTTGCACAGTTCGTCCCACCGCTCGAACATGAAGCAGGCGAAGGCGGTGAACGCCGCACGGCTTTGCGACGTCCAAAACGGATCTTGTGCGTTCTGGTCCGGATACAGAATGGCGGCAAGGGTCTGGATATCGTTGATGCGCTGGCGCCAGTCGCTCGACACCAGCGCCAGCGGATTGAAACGATGCGTGCAACCTTGTTCATCGTACGGCGACCATACGATGATGTCCTGGCCCATCGCGGCGCGCTGCCCGCTGGTGAGTTTGCATAATTCGCCTTTCGCGTCGAGACAGACCACGGAGTGTTTGTAGGTGAGCAGCACAGGGATGGCCACGCAGGTGGTCTTGCCCGACCTTGTGGGAGAAATTATGAGGACGTGCCAAGCGCCGTTGACGTAGATGAGGCGGGCTTTGTAGCGACCCACGACAATGCTCTCGGGCTTCTTCTTCAGCATGCCGGCCTTTTTCAGATCGCGCTGGTTGGCGAAGCGTGCCTCGCCGTGCAACGGCGCTTCTTTCTGGCTGAACAGCGGCACCAACAACCCCAGCCATGCCAGCAACGGCAGGCCAAAACCCAGGTAGCCGCCGAGCTTGATCTTGGTGACGTAGGGTGCAACCTCCGGAAGATCGAGCGCGCGGTAGTAATCCCAGTAGGTGTGCCAGGTTTGTGGAACGTCGTGCAGACCCAGCAGCAGCAATACCAGGTAAGCGGAGAGGAACAATCCGGCCGCCAGCGCCACGATAAGCAAGGTGGCGGCGAAGCCGGCCCTAACACCGGTATGCATTGCAAGAACTCCCTTTGCTCGTACGGTATGAGGCCCATCGACGGGGAACATCGGAGCATGCTCAAGACGGGCACCGTATAGGCTGCTGCCAACCGTGGATGCGCGCAGTCAGTGGATGACGGCAAACATGTAGGCGTGCGCAGATGGAAGGCTGATCCGGCCGGTCACTATGCCCAAATCCGCATCCAAGCCGCTGCATTTCGCCAAGACCGCTTCATAACGCAGTCGCAACATGACAACAGGCCCGTGCACGGCACCGCCTCTGCCGGTCGAACACGCCGGCACCCTCCTCCCCAAGACGTGCACGGGCCATTCCATTTTCTTGTCGCGAGCGGGGCGGCCTCACCACCGTCCCCAAAGGGGTTGATGCGTGGATCGTCGACGTTTTCTGCAAGGTCTGGCCGCTACCAGTGCGGCCGTTGGATTGCATGGCATAAGCCGCAGCCAGTCCGCGCCGGCCGTCGCTTCGACATCCGCGCGCCCCGCTCCGCCACCGGTGCGCGTGCCGGCGCAGGGTTTGCCGCTGCAGGGGCATACGCTGCTGACGCCTTTCACGTCCGCAGGACAAGCATGGCAGGTGTTTGAAGATCTGCGCGATCCGCACGGCGCACTGACGCTGAGCGATGGCCATCACGCCTGCGTGCTGAGCAAGCGCACCGAACCGGTGTATGCCGACAACGAAGCGCCCTACTTCGGCATGAAACTCGCCGATATCGCCTTGGCCGAGGCGGATCTACTCGCCGACCACCTGCTGCGCCACGGCGAGCCACAAGAAGACGAGGTCCGTCGCGCGGCGCCGCCGGTTGCCTCCAAGCTCGATCCGGAGAACTACTACGGCCGCTTGCCGTGGACCACTTTCGTGGGCACGCGCCAGAGCGCGGACACCATGCCGGTCTACACCTCCGGCAGCACGCGTACGTATCACACCGACCAGGTGTTCGCCGAACTGCACGATCCCAAGCGCGTCGCGCGCCGCCGCGAAGGCTTGCTCGGTGGCTGGCTGCCGGCCGTGCACAAAGTGATTCCGATCGGCGAGGACAGCTGGTACGACGTACTGGTATTTGCCGACGTGGACGCTACCGATCGCTTCGTGGTGCAGACCTGGCATCGCACCGCGCACATCGAACGCGGCCGGATGCTGCAGGTGAGCTACGGCCACAGTTATCCCAGCTATCCACCGCGCCGGATGCCGCCGGACGCCGCAGCGTTCTACGCCGCACTGCTGCGTTTCCACGACTATTGGCAAGCCGAACTCGCCGACGTCTGCGCCGCCGAAGTACCTGCCACCGGCTGGACCGACATGATGCGCCATGCCTTCGCGCGCGAGTTGATCGTGCGCCCGGATGGCAGCTATCCAAAATACGGCGCGGTGGATCGCGACTACTACGGCAACGAATACGACGGATTCCAGGACACCTTTACCAGCTCGCTGTACGCGAACCTGGAATGGGGCCGCTTCGCCCAGGCCGCCGCCGTGCTGGACGAGTATTTCAGCGACTTCGTGCAAGCGGATGGCATGATCAACATGCGCGGGCCGGAGACCGGACAATTCGGGCTGACGCTTTCGCTGCTTGCGCGTTACTTCCATTACACCGGCGATGCCGCGCTGCTTGCCAAGCATCGCGGCAAGATCGAAGCCACGGCGCAGCTGTTGCTGGAATTGCACGATGCCAGCCTGCAACTGCCCGCCAGCCATCCCGGTTACGGATTGATCCACGGCTGGAATGAATCGGATGCCTGCCTGTTTCCCGATCCCACGCTGTGGTGGAAGCCGTATTACGCCAATAGCGCCCTGGCTGCACGCGGCCTGCACGATATCGCGCAGGTATGGCCGGCGATTGCGCAAAACGGCAACGCCCAGGCGATGCACTGGCGAGAGCGCGCCAACCAGCTCACGCAGCAAGTGGAACGCACGCTACGCGCGAACGTGCGCCATGACCTCACGCCACCCTACATAGGACCGTTGCCGGGCGTCACGCTCAGCTTCCGCGAATCGCTGGCCAAGGAAAAACCCAGCGAACAGCAATGGCCGCATCGCGCTTATGCCGAATTGTTGCAAGCCGACGTGCTGCCCAGCGATCTCGCCAACCTGGTCGTCGATTGCATGCGCGGGCATGGCGCCACCAGCATCGGCGTGGTCGCCAACATCGGGCCGGTGACGCCGGATGGCCGCGATATCCTCGGCTTTATTTCCTATGGCTACGCGCAACAACTGCTGCGCCTGGGCCGCATCGACGAATTCCTGTTGTTTCTCTACGCCCACCGTTATCACGCACACACACCGGGAAGCTGGACGGCGGGCGAAGTGTCGGATATCACCGGTGGCATGCCGCTGTTTTGCATGCCGGCACAACTCACCATTCCGTTACTGCTGCGCTGGATGCTGGTGTTCGAAGATAGCGCCGGGGAGACCCTTTACCTGGCGCGCGCCGTGCCACGTGCATGGATCGACGGCACGCAACCGATCGGCATCAGCGATGCGCCGACACGCTGGGGCCGCACTGGATTTCAACTGCGCCGCACCGGCGAAGACGTGATCGAAGGCAGCGTAACCCTGCCCGATCGCGCGGTTCCGCCGACATGGTTGAGCTTGCGTGCGCCAGCGGGCAAAACATTGGCAGCCGTGCAAGTGAACGGCGTGGCTGCCGAGTGGCGGGACGAATCCGTGAAGCTGCAAGGAACCCCCGGCCAACCCATTCACATACACGCACGCTTCACGTAAACAAGCTTCGCGACACCAGGTTTATGCAGAATTCCGCACGTAAGTGCAGCAATTGGCACAAGACGCCCCGCTAATTATTACGGCACGATGAAGCCGTCCACGATTTTATATTATTTGTAATATCAATTAGTGATTCGTGGCGTTTTTGGCCGTCACTGGGGAGTGGCATGCAACACGGGGTTGATCAGCGCAGGCGATTTCTCAAAGGTGCGGCAACCGCTCTTGCCGCCACCATCGCCGCACCGCGCTTAGGTGCATTCGACTTGGCCGAGCCGGCGGGGAAAGCAGCGGCGTCAACACAAGCCATACCCGACCAACCGGTACGCTGCGTGCAGCCGTTTGCCCTGCATCAGGTGCGCTTGCTGGATAGCGATTTCACGCAAGCCGCCGCCATCAACCGGCGTTACTTGCAAAGCCTGCCGGTCGATCGGCTGGTGCATACCTTCCGCCTGCAGGCCGGGCTGCCCTCGCACGCCGCGCCACTGGGCGGCTGGGAGAAACCCGATTGCGAATTGCGTGGGCATTTCAGCGGCGGCCATTACCTTTCGGCCTGCGCGCTGGCGTATGCCAGCGAGGGCAACGAGGCACTGAAAACGCGCGGCGATGAACTGGTGGCGGCACTTGCCGCATGCCAGCGGCCCAACGGTTACCTGAGCGCCTTCCCGGAAAGCTTTTTCGACCGGCTAAGCCGCGGGCAAAACGTGTGGGCGCCGTTCTATACAATCCACAAGATCCACGCCGGCATGCTCGACATGTATCGCCATGCCGGCAATCAGCAGGCGCTGAAAGTGGCCACCGGCATCGGCGACTGGGTCGTGCGCTGGCTCAACGGTTTTTCCGACGCCGACATGGCGAACATGCTGAAAACCGAATACGGCGGCATCAACGATTCCTTGTATGAGCTGTACGCGATCACCGGCAACGAGCGCTATCGCGATGCCGCGCACCGCTTCGACCAGGCCTCGCTGTTCGATCCACTGGCTTCCTACCGCGATCAATTGCAGGGCCTGCATGCCAATACGCAGGTGCCCAAGATCATCGGCGCCGCGCGGCGCTACGAACTGACCGGCGAGCCACGCTACCGGCGCATTGCCGAGTTCTTCTGGGAAACCGTCACGCAGCACCGCAGCTACGCCACCGGCGGCACCAGCAATGACGAGTTCTGGAAGACCGGCCCCGGCGACCTGAAAGGGCAGCTTGGCCTGTACAACGCCGAATCCTGCGTGGCCTACAACATGTTGAAGCTCACGCACCACGTCTACAGCTGGAACGGCGATCCGCGCGCCTTCGACTACTACGAACGCACGCTCTACAACGCGCGCCTCGGCACCCAGGATACGGACGGGATGAAGCTGTACTTCTACCCGCTACGCCCGGGCGCCAACAAATTCTACAACTCGCCCACCGACTCGTTCTGGTGCTGCACCGGTACCGGCGCAGAAGAGTTCGCGCGCTTCAACAGCAACGTCTATTTCCACGACGGGCAGGATCTTTACGTGAATCTGTTCGTGCCCTCCGAGTTGCACTGGGCGCAGCAAGGCGTGGTGGTGCGCCAGGAAACGCGCTTCCCGCGCGAGCCGCGCACGCGCCTGCAGCTCAAGCTTGCGCAGCCGGCATCGTTCGC
>NZ_DATJMN010000164.1:0-3086 GCF_035508675.1 Dyella sp. | reverse complement strand
ATGGACTGGCGCGAGAACCAGGTCGTGCGCGATCTGTTTCAGCTCGATGTGCAGAACCTGGCCGTCACCAATCCGGCGCATGTCACGGCGAGTGTTGCGCGATTGAGCGGGTTGGCCGAACTCAGCCGTCACAGCGACGGTTACGCCGTGCGTTGGGCCGATAACGACGGCGGCGCCCTGCGCGTGGATGTGGATCACTTCGGCACCCCACAGTCGGACATCCGTGCGGTGGCCAGCCGTCTGCAGCTTGCCTCGCTGCTGCCGTGGCTTGGATTGAAGCCCGGACTTTCCGAGGGGCTGGCGCAATGGATCGGGGCGGGGCAGCCCCACGGACAGATCGACCACGCGGTCTTCCATTGGAGCGCCACGACAGGCTTGCAGGTTTTGCACGGCCAGTTCACTGACCTGGGCATCGCGGCGATAGGCAAGCTGCCGGGCGTGGATCATCTGCATGGCGACATACGCGGCGATGCCGAAGCGGTCTCGTTGGTCTTGCCCGCGCAAGCGGCCACCCTCGATTTTCCGCGTACCTTCCGCAAACCGTTCGTGATGAGCCAGCTGGGCGGCAGCATCGCCGCATGGCAGGACCAGGAAGCCACGCATATCGGCATCGCCGCCCTGGATTTCGAAGGCGACGGCTATGGCGGCAACGCGCAGGGGGAGATCGCCTTGCCGCGCGACGGCAGCCGTCCGTTCCTCGATGTGTATCTCGCTCTTACACACGCTGACGTGAGTGCGGCCAAGTTGTTCTGGCCGGTCGATTCCTTGAATCCGCATGCCGTGGAATGGCTCGACCAGGCGTTCGTCTCCGGCCATATCGACGATGCCGCGGTGCTGGTGCACGGCAGCCTCGCGGACTGGCCGTTCCATCACAACGAAGGCCGTTTCGAGGCGCGCGCCGACATCAGCGATCTCACGCTGAGCTACGGCAAGAGCTGGCCGGTGGCCGAGCATATCCAGGCCGTCGCCAACTTCATCGATATGGGCATGTTGGTGGAGGCCAGTGGCGGCGACTCGCTCGGTGTGAAAGTGGATCGGGCGGTAGCGGTGATTCCCGAGCTGGCGCACACCACACTCGATCTGAACGTAAACGGCGAAGGCAACGCCCCGGACTTGCTCAACTTCGTCGGCAACAGCCCGATCGCGAACAAACATGCCGACGTGCTGGCCAAGCTCAAGCTCGGCGGCAGCGGCAGCTTCGATTTCCATCTGTCGTTGCCTATGCACGATATGCGGGATTTTCTGCTCGATGGCAGCGCCCAGTTGAAGGACGTCGACCTCAGCGCACCGCAGTGGAATCTACAGGTGGACAAACTCAATGGCCCGGCCACGTTCGACGCGCACGGTTTCCATGCCGGTCCGCTGGCGGGTGAATTTCGCGGCGAGCCGACCCAGGCGGACCTGGCCATTGCCGGGGCGACCGGCGATCCGAACGTGGTGTTGGGCGTCAAGCTTGACGGCAGCTATACCGTGCCCGAGCTGCTGCAGGGCTATCCGCAGTTGAAATGGCTCGGCGACGTGGCCGATGGGCGCAGCCAGTTCACCATCGGCTACCAGATCGCGCACGCTGGGGAAAGCAATCCCGATACCCAGACGCTCAACATCGATTCGCCGCTTACGGGCGTGGCGCTGAAATTCCCGGTGCCGTTGAACAAGGCGGCCGACGACACCTTGCCCTTGCACCTTTCGCTGAATGTGCCCACGGCCGGCAGCGAGATGCAGGTGCAGTTGGGATCGATCATGCGCGGGCGACTGCGTTTGCCCAACGGCGATGCGTCGCCGCTGGCGGCAACATTCGCGTTCGGCGACCAGATGCCCGACAGCCTTCCGGCCAAGGGCATGCGCATGCGCGGCGATGCGCCGGAGCTTGACGTCACCGGCTGGGTGAAGCAGTCGATTGCCGGTAGCGGCAGTGGCAACGGCATGAGCCTGGAGACGATCGACGTCACCACCGAACATGCCGAGGTGTTCGGCCGCGATTTTGCGCAGATGCATGTCACCGCCGAACCAAAGGCAGACACGCTGGAGCTGGACATCGATAGCGCCGCGGCCGCGGGGCATTTCAGCGTGCCGACGCTGGATTTGCCCAAGCGCGGCATTACCGCTCGCCTGCAGCGCATGTACTGGCCGAAGCAGCCCACCGCGCCGGCCAAGAAACCCGGCGAAGCGCCCGTGCCTGTGCCGGTGACCGATCCGGCCAATACTGGCATCGATCCGCACAGCATGCCGCCGCTGCATGTCTGGGTGCACGACTTGCGCCTGGACGATGCCAAGCTGGGCGAGGCGCGACTGGAAACCTGGCCGACGCCGGACGGCATGCATATCGATCAGCTTTCCACCCAATCCAGGAGCGTGCAGGTCCACGGCAGCGGCGACTGGAATGGCACGCCAACCCACAGCAACACGCGCTTGCGCGTGGATTTCGGAGCCAACAACCTTGGCGACATGCTGACCGCGTTCGGCTACGCCGGCATCTTCAACGGCGGCAAGACGCATGCGCAGCTAAATGCCACGTGGCCCGGGGGTCCGTGGGCGTTCGAGCTGGACAATATGGACGGCACGCTCAGTGTGGACGTCAGCAACGGCAGCATCCCCAAAGCATCCCCTGGCGTGGGCCGCCTCTTCGGACTTGCCTCCATTGCGGACCTGCCGCGCCGCCTCTCGTTCGATTTCAACGATGTGTTCGGCAAAGGCTTCGGCTTCGATTCGATCCAGGGCGACTTCAAGCTGGCGAGCGGCAATGCCTACACGGACAATTTGAAGGTGCATGGCCCCGCGGCGGAAATCAGCGTCAAGGGCCGTACCGGCCTGCGCAGCAGGGATTACGACCAGCAAATGGTTGTTATTCCGCACATCGGCAACAGCCTGCCGGTGGTGGGTGCCGTGGTTGGCGGCCCGATCGGCGCGGCCGCGGGCCTGGCCGTGCAAACGGTGCTGGGCAAGGGCTTGAACCACGCTGCCATCCAGCGCTACCGCATCACCGGCAGCTGGGATAAGCCGGTTTTCACGTCGGTCGGCGCAGCGGCGCAACCCGCGCCGGCCGCGAGTGCTTCCGCACCGGCGCCGGCCTCAAGCGCAGGGCGCTG
>NZ_DATJMN010000163.1:0-34264 GCF_035508675.1 Dyella sp. | reverse complement strand
GACATGCCTCCCTCTCACGCTGGAAGCTGCAGAACTCCTCCAGGTGAAACGGCTGACCTCAAATAGCTTCGTGCTGCAACAAGCCACCGATGTATGCACTGCTGCGGGAGAAACAGTCCTCGCGAACATCACACAACTAGTTCTTTCCAGTCTCTATATACAAGAAAAGCAACCTGATAACGCCATAACTGTGCTTGATCGGATCGCTCCGTCCATTCGGAGTGCCGATTATTACCCCCACATCTTGTCTTCGCAGGTGGAGCGTGCTCAAGCCTATTTCCAATTAGACAATCTCGGCGAGGCCAAAAAAGTCGCCTTGGCTGCCCTAGCTATCGTGCATCCTGATGACACCGGCAATTGGGTGATGAACGACTACGAAGTGCTCTACGAGATCGAAAAGAAGCAGCACCACGAAGCGGCCGCGCTCCTGTACCACGAACGCTACTCCGCGCTGGAAAAGAGCCACCTCGACGATCTCCACGCGCGCGCGCTGGCCTACGACATGACCGAGCAACATCTGCTTGTACAGAAAATGCAGGCCGATGATCTGAGCAAGCAGAATGACGTCCTTCAGTTGCAGCAAGCGCTGGCCAGCAAGGCCGTCGAAACCGGCCGTCTATATATCGCCCTGCTGTCGCTCTTGTTGATATCCGTCGTGGCATGGATGTTCCGGCTCAGGCGCTCGCAGCTTCGCTTCAAGGAACTGTCCAGCCTGGACGGGCTTACCGGCATCTTCAACCACCAGTATTTCATGGGCGCGGCTGATCGCACGCTCCATCATTTGGAGAAACGGCACGGTATCGCCTGCCTGATCGCCATCGACCTCGATCACTTCAAGCAGATCAACGATACGTATGGCCACTCGCTGGGCGATACCGTGCTGAAGCGCACGGTGACCATTTGCCAGCAACACCTGCGTCCCCAGGATTTATTCGGCCGGCTCGGCGGCGAGGAGTTCTGCATCCTGCTACCCGACTTCCACCGCGACCAGGGCATGGCGATGGCCGATCGCATCCGCGCCGCCCTCGAAGCGACATTGGTTGACGTCGACGGTGGCGTCGTATCGTTTTCCGCCAGCCTTGGCGTGGCTTGTACCGATACTTGCGGGTATGACCTGCCATGCTTGTGCCGTGATGCCGATGCGGCCCTCTACAGGGCGAAACGGGGCGGGCGTAATCGGGTGATGGCGGCAGCAGAGGCCCAGAGCAGTTATTTGAAGCGGGCCGCTGGATGAGTTCGCGCCAGCTATGCGAGCTCCGCTTTCCTGTAAAACTTTATCGCCATCCGGGAAATAGTCGGTAACGCATGACTGGGCTGCCGCGCAGCATCTACTTATGGCCCGCCTTGGTGGCAGTAGCATGGTGCTTGGCCGCACGGCCGGGATACGCCGCCAGCAACATAACTGAGCCAGCCAAACTGCTTGCGCAGGCTGACAGCGTGCGCTCGAAACATCACACGCAATTCCTGCAGATCATGGCGCAACTGCACCGCGAGGCTTCCTCGCTTTCCGAGAGCGAGCAGTGGTACCTGCATTATCTCGATGCATGGAATGCCGAGTTCGATGGAAACTATATCAAAGCTCAACAAGGGCTTCGCCAGGTCATCAATCAGTCGGGAGATCCGAATCTGGCGGCCAGGGCAGCGTCGCTTCTGGTGAAAAGTCTGTCGACCAATCGACATTACATGGAAGCTTTTGCACTGGCTAATCACGTAGCCTCCCTCTTGCCGGGAATAAAGGACCCGGAGACACGCTTCGAACTATTAACGGATTTATCGGAAACGCTGGATTTCGCCAATCAAATCGATCCGGCAATCCAATATGCGCGTATGGCGAAAGATGCCCTTCCGCCTGGAGAAACGGCGTGTCTCCCCCTGATCCTGGAAGCTGCGGCACGCCTCAACGCCAAACAGCTAACCTCAACCAGCCTATTGCTGCAACAAGCCAACGATGTCTGCACGGCCGCCAAAGCAACGGTCCTCGACAACATCCCGCCCCTTATTCTGGCCAGTCTCTATATACAAGAAAAGCAGCCTAACAAAGCCATAGCGTTGCTCGATCGGATCGCCCAGGCCGTCCGCAGTGCGGATTATTATCCGCACATCTTGTCCTCTCGGGTTGAGCGCGCGCAGGCCTATCTCCAATTGGGCAATCTCAGCGAGGCCAAAAAAGCTGCCTTGGCGGCCTCGGCCATCATGCATCCCGACGACACCAGCGACTGGGTGATGGACGGCTACGAGGTACTCTACGAGATCGAAAAGAAGCAACACCACGAAGCCGCCGCGCTCGCCTACCACGAACGCTACTCCGCGCTGGAAAAGAGCCACCTCGACGATCTTCACGCACGAGCGCTGGCGTACGACATGGCCGAGCAGCACCTGCTTGTACAAAATATGCAGGCTGATGACCTGAGCAAGGCCAACAACGTCCTGCAGTTGCAGCAGGCCCTGACCACCAAGGCCGTCGAAACCGGCCGGCTGTATATCGCCCTGCTGTCGCTGTTGCTGATATCCGTGGTGGCATGGGTATTCCGGCTCAAGCGCTCGCAGCTTCGCTTGAAGGAACTGTCCAGCCTGGACGGGCTTACCGGCATCTTCAACCATCAGTGCTTCATGGCTGAGGCCGGTCGCGCGCTCCATCTGCTGGAGAAGCAGGGCAGCACCGCGTGCCTGATCGCCATCGACCTCGACCACTTCAAGCAGATCAACGACACCCATGGCCATGCGCTCGGCGATACCGTGCTGAAGCGCACCGTAGCCATCTGCCGGCAGCACCTGCGCCCGCGGGATTTGTTCGGCCGGCTCGGCGGCGAGGAATTCTGCATCCTGCTGCCGGATTGCCACCGCGACCAGGGCATGGCGATAGCCGATCACATCCGCACCGCGCTCGAAGCGGCCCTGATCGAGGTCGACAGTGGTGTCATAGCGTTTTCCGCCAGCCTTGGCGTGGCTTGTACCGATATTTGCGGATATGAGCTGCCACGCTTGTGTCGTGATGCCGATGCGGCGCTCCACAGGGCGAAGCGGGCTGGACGCAATCGGGTAATGGCGGCAGACACCCAGAACGGTTATCTGGAGCACGCCACGGGATAAATCCACACCCGCTATGCATGCCGGCGGCCTACGAAACCAGGAGAACCGCGGCACACCGCTTTCCTGACATCCTTCCCCTGCTTTGCAGGGGAAGGAATAGCCAGCAGCAGTCGCTGCTTTCGCCGTTATGGATGCGATCCGGTCATCGACCACGCGCCCGCTCCGGCAGTGGCCTGCACGAAGAAGCTGTAACTGTCCCCCGCCATCGCCGTGTAACTCACCGTCAACGGTCCGCTTCCATCCGTTTCGGCCATGGCCTGGTTGGTCGTGGCGTTATCTGCAACAAGCCGCCAACGGGTGCCGGCCGGCACATCGAGCGTGGCCGTCACTGCTCCCGCGCCGCTGGTGAAGCTGGACGTATAGGTGTAGTCGCCTTGCGCGGCGACCGTGCCGGAGAAGTTGATGTTGTTGCCGCCGCTGCTGCCTGCCGTGCCGGTGAGGCTGGCAACCTGTGGACTGTTGCTTGCGCTGTCGGTAACGGTGATGCTGCCGTTGAACGTTCCATTGGCGGTCGGGTGGAACAGCACATAGATCACGCATTGTGCGCCGGCGGCGAGCGTGCCGCTGCAATAGCTTTGATCGACGTACGCGGCATTGCTTGGCGTGACGGCGCCAATCGATAGGGCGCTGGCGCCGTTGTTGGTCAGCGTCACCGCTTGCCAGCTGCTGTATCCGTTTACGGCGACGTTGCCGAAATCGATGCTGGCGGGGCTCAGTGTTGCCGTGACACCGCCGCCGCTGCCGCCGCTTACGACGACCGCCACGGGATTGGACGGTATGCCGTTGGCGACGACGTACAACGCGCTTGCGCCCGGTTCGATGTTGGCGGGCACGTCGAAATAGGTGGATACGGTGGCGTTGCCGGTCGCAACGCCCATGCTGCTGTGGCCATGCGTGCGGCAGTAGAACACGTGCCCGCTAGCCGCGTTGACGATGCGCACCAGCGGATAGTTGGTCGCCATTTGCTGGTCGTCACCGTACGCGGCACCTTGCGACAATCCGTTGAACTGCGTGCCGGAAATCGGATAGGTGCTGCCCGGTGCCAGCGTGGTGGCCACGGCGCTGACGGTGGGCTGCCAGGCGGGCTGATACGTGCCGGCCGGCGTCCACACCTGCAGGTTCTGGCTCAGGTCGGAGAACAGTATCTGGCCGTTCGGCAATGCCAGCATGGCACCGTACCAGGAGGAATCGCCCGCTGCCGTGGACGGCGCCGGCACGACGGTCAAGCTGCTGCCGTTCCATTCGAGGAAGGTGGCCGGTGCCTGGTAGATGCCGGGGCTGGCCATCATCAGCACATTGCCGTTGGTCTCCACCGCGGCGGGGCCGTCGGCGATATCCAGGCCGTTGGGAAAATCCGGGCCGGCCGTCCAGGTGCCGGTGCGGGTGTCGTAGATCGCCGTGTGGCCGGCGCCGCAGGCATTGGCGCCGGTGGCGAACACGGTTCCATCAGGCCGCAGCACCATGGGGCCAATTTCATAGCTGGCCGCATTTTCGCCGCCGCAAGCGGCGGCCGAATCCCACAGTTGCACGACGGTGCTGCCGGCGTCGCTCCATTGCCCGGTGCCGGGGTCATAGATTTCCGACTCGGTGCCGGTCGGGTTGTAGAGCGAGTACGCATAGGTTTCGACGTTCAACACCTTCCCGTTGGGCAGCAGGGCCCAGTTTTCCTCGATGTTGTAATCGGGCTTGTTGGTGCCGGTGATGCTCCAGCTGAGTTGGGTTTCGTCGAAGAGTGCGCTGTTGAACAGCCCCTGCTGCCCCATCATGAACGTGCCGTTCGCCAGGATCACGCCGGAGGCGTCGCCGATCTGGCTCCAGCCGGAAGGCGGCGATACCGATGTCCATGTATTGGCGACCGGGTCATAGAGGGCGCCGAGGTTGGATTCCACGTCTTGCGCTTCGTTGTACTCGCCGCCTTCCACCAGCAGTTTGCCGTCGGCCAGCACGCCACCGGCGAAATCGATCGGCGCATAGCCCGATGGCATCGAAGCAAGCTGGCTCCAGGTACCGCTGACGTAACTGCCGTTGATATCCGGCGTGAGCTTGTACCACTGTGAATCGGCGGAAGAGAACGTTCTGGCGTGCGCCAGCACCGTGCCATCGGTTGCCAAGGCGATGTAACCGATGTCGACCGGTGGCGCGTTTGTCAGCGGTGTCCAGGTTTGACTTGCGGCCGTGTTGGCCCAGATGGCGAGCAACGCCAGCCAGGGCAGGAATCTCGACATGTTCATGGGTTTTTCCTCGTGATAGTGGATGATCGGTAGAACGAGGAGGCGATGCCGTGTCTGCAGAAACTGGAAAAAAATGCTCTCTCCACGCGAACTCCCGGCCCGCGCGGTTTGCCATAACGTGTTGGATCTCCCCACCGGCGCTGTGGATGCCCACCAGTCAACAGACTTTGCAGCCCCTCCCAGGCCCGCATCCGTCACTCAAACATGCTGCGTAAGGGCGATGACAGCTCCGGCGATGCATGCTTGTGCAAAGCAGACCATGGCGTCTTGAGGAATCGAGACGATTTGGGCGTGGAAATTGGCATAAATTCACACCCACCATGCAGGTCGCGGTGGTCTAAGCTAGTGAAGCCGTTTTGAGGCTTGCCAATGCCTGACGCCGTTGCATTGATCGAACGCCATGACGCCGCCTTTCATCGTGGCGATGGGCACGCGCTGCGCCGCCCGGGCACAGGGCCGCTACGATGACGCTGCACATCCTCACTTGCGCCGGCGAAGCGGTGGCGCCCTATCTGGAGGACGTGGCCCGCCTGCGCACCACCGTGTTCCGCGATTATCCCTATCTGTACGAGGGCAGCACGGATGGCGAGAGCGACTACTTGATGGCGTACGCGCGTTCACCACGCAGCGTGTTCGTATTGGCGCTGGATAACGAAGCGGTAGTGGGTGCGGCGACGGGGATTCCCTTGCTGGAAGACCAGGCCGTTTTTCAGCTGCCTTTTCGCAAGAAGGGTTATGCGCTGGAGCCGATTTTCTATTTCGGCGAATCGGTGCTGTTGCATCCGTATCGTGGCAAGGGCATCGGCCATCGCTTTTTCGATGAGCGCGAAACGCATGCGCGGCGCAACGGCTTCAAGCAGGCGGCGTTCTGCGCGGTGGAGCGCGACGAGCACGATCCGCGCCGGCCGCCGGATTACCGCGCCAACGACATGTTCTGGGCCAAGCGCGGTTATCAGCGCCAGCGTGATTTGTTCTGCGAGCTGTCGTGGCGAGAACTGGGCCAGCAGGAAGCCAGTCCCCACGTGCTGCGGTTCTGGTTGCGCTCGCTCGAGTTTTGACGTTCGGGCAGGCGTGCACAGCGTTTGGAGTGAAGCAAAACTGTCACCTGGCTGACGAAAACATCCGGTGCTGTCCCACGCGCAAGTTGGACTTCCTCCCGGCAGTTGCCTGTTCCCGAACGCCTCTTACGCACGCAAGCTTGCAAAGCAACTATCCACCGCCTTGCAACGGCAGATGCCGATCTCCCTCCATCCTGGATACATCCAGCCGGCTGCACATCTCCGTGCTGTCGATGCGGAACTTTAAATAAGCGACGACCTCTTCGTTATTGCCGATATGCAGCCTGCCGCGCAGACCGCGCCCATCGCTGTCGATGTGTTCGATGCCGGTGAAATGCATGACCCCGACGTTATCGCGGGAAAATTGCTGGAAACCCCGGCGTTTTCCGTTGTCGAACAACTTGGCCGAGGCGGTGAAGCAGGTCAGCCACCTGAGTTTGTCACCCGCTTGCAAGGCGGAGATCGCCTTATGCACCGTTGGATGTAGGCGCGCCTCCAAATCGATGGTCATACGACACGCGTCCTCCGAGAATGAATCGCTGCAAAGGAAGGTCAATCATGCACATGCCTGCACAACCCGAGATCGGGACAGGGGTCCATGGGACGACGCGGGAACTCGGTGCCGAATACCTTTACCACTGCGATGTCTTGGCAATGTGATCATTCACGCTTTCTCGACCATCGCGCCGCGCACGGCTGCGCTTCATTTACGTGAATATTCCGCGACCGCCGTGTGCCTGATTAACCTGCGTGTAAAACTCGTCACGGTATGCTCGCCCGGTCGTCAACAAGAAGACACGAGGTGCACGAATGACAGTCATGCATTTAACGAACGTGCTGCGCTTCGACGAGTTCCTGAACAAGGGTGGCCGCCACCTGTTCGAGATCACCGTGGATGAAATGCCGGAATTGCAAAACTTCCATGGTGTACGCCAAGGAATCAGCATCGCTTGCAAGGTATCTGCTGCCCCAGCAAGGCAGGGGACGTGGGCCAGGATCGTGGATCAGCTGGCTGCACGGAATGGAAGCTGTCTCTACAAGCAGGTCGCCACGAACACGTACCGCGTCGTCTGCATCATTCCGCTAGGAACGTCAGCGTACGGCAATGCTCGCCCTGCACCACGGTAACTGAATTGGTTGGGTTCGTTCGCTTGCACGGCACATCGTTTTCACGAACGCTGGATAATGCCGCCACCACAGTATGTGGCAGGTTTTTCGCACCGGCTGTGCAGCGTCTTGCCCAAATTCTATCTCCCCTACCCAGCGAACGATTCCACCGAGAGCATTCTGCTGGATGGTGACAGGACCATCCGCTTTCCCACTCGTAAAGATGCGCTCGCTTTCGTCATGGAGCGCTGCCGCAGGGAGAGACCGGCCGCTGATACGTACAACGCCGTCATCAGCATCGAAGGGCAAGACGGCTTGTGGCGGTCATTTGATACGCACTTGATGCCGGCCACGGAGCATGGTTGGCCGCGATAAGTACGTATGGCCGTCATTCCCGCGAAAGCGGAGCCAGCGTAAGGTGGCACGCCCCGCAGGAATCTTGCGTAGGTTGGCGGTGAGGCGACGCCGAACCCCAACGTCGCTTTATGCATGGCAACGTTGGGGTTCGCATGCACTCACCATCAAGCTACGCGCTTGATGCATGACGCACCATCGACATCACTCGCGCGGCTGTTCGTTGAGCCAGCTGTGCCAATTTTCCGCGTCGCCGCCATCGAGCTTCTCGGCCATGAAGGCATTCGCCAGTTGAGCCAGCGATGAGAGCGCATTTCCGCCATCGGTGCCCAAGGCAATCTTCGGCACGATGGCGATCTTGCCTTCGCGCAAGGCGTCGGCAAACTGCTTGCCGAGGTCGTTGATCAGCTGCATGCGCGCACCTTCACCGGTCAACGCCTCGGCCTTGGCGCGGATCGCATTGGCTTCGGCCTTGCCCACCGCTTCGGTGGCGGCAGCCTTGCCTTCGCCCACGGCGATCTGGCGTTTGCGTTCGGCATCCGCGTTGATGTTGATCACCTGCGCTTCCTTGCCGGCGGCGGCGATGGCGGCGTCGCCTTCGTTGGTCTTGATCTTCACGTTGATCTCGGACTTGGTCAGCTCGGCCTGGATCTGGTTTCTGGCCTGCGCTTCACGCAGCGTGCGTTCCTTGATGGCGGCCTGCTGTTGCTGGTCGAAGGTTTCCATCTGTTCCTTGGCCACCTGGCGATCGCGCAGCTGGTTGAGGATGGTGTCGATGCGCTGGCCGGAGGTGGCGCCGGCGCTGCCGTGCGGCGTGCCGATCAGCACTTCCTGCAAGTCGAGGTTGTAGGCGGCGAAACGTTCCTTCATATCGGTGCTGGCCCGTTCCTGGATCGCCGAGCGTTCCTGCAACAACTCGATCAGCGTCTTGGTCTGGCCGATGTTCTTGAAGTACGCGGAGACCATCGGGTCCAGCGTCTGATCGACCAGGCGCTTGATGTCACCGAAACGCTGCACCACCAGCGGTGCCTTGCGGTAGTCGATATGCACCACGACCGACAGCGGCATCAATGGTTCGAACGCATCCTTGGTGATCAGGGCAACCTCTGCAAGGTTCTCGTCGTATTTATGCGCGTTGGTCACTTCCGGCGACCATTTCAGGATGAAGTTGGTGGTAGGCACCAACTGGATCTTGCCCGCAAACGTATTGAACGCGTACTTGCCGGGAAGCAGCGGTTCTTTCCACACGCCACGGCAACCGGTATCGACCAGCTCGCCGTGCGAATAATTGTCGCCAGAACGATCGTCGCCCGCCTTGCCGAAATACGAAACCACCACGCCCACGCTGCCGACCGGCACGACGGTTTTCCTGGCGAACTCCACCGTGGCGAACAGGCGGTTGAGGTAGTACGTGCCTTCCACCAGCACCTGGTGCTGACGGCCACGGCGACCGCCGGCGCGCAGGAACGCGTTGATGTTCTGGAAGTTGTTGTGGAAGGTGGCCTTGTTGGCTGGATCCTCGCCGACGCGCGGTGCGACGATTTCATCCGGCGGCAACACCGGGCCATCGTGGATGGTGACGACGCCGAGCACGTCGCGCGGATCGTCGTCGGGCCGATCGGATTTCTCCGCCGCGACGGTCGAGGCCAGGCCACCGATCACGACCGGCACGAAGCCATTGCGATCGCGCAGCACTTTACCCATCTGGTCGATGGTGTCCTTCTCCTCGTTCGAGAGCAGCAGGCCATGCACGCGCGCCGAGGTGATGATGACGAACTGCGCGACGTTGATGGCATGCGTACCTTCGCGCAGGATCGTGCGCTGCGGCCCTTTCTGGCCGCCCGCCTTCAGGAACGCCGCGGCGTCTTCAATACCGGTGTCGACGATCGCACCCAAGGTTTGACCGTCCACCAGCTCGTGGCCATCGCGCGCAAAGATGTAACCGATCTCGCCTTGCGGAATCGTCACCAGGTCGACCTTGTGCACGCGGTACTGGAACGGAAAGAAGTAATGCAGGCCACCGCGCAGCACGTGCGGTTGAAAGCCCACTTCGCCGTTCAAGGCGATCAGGCCGCGGGCGAGCGACGAAGCACCCCACAATCGTTCCACGACACCGACCCGGTCGTTGGGAATGTAGTTGATGACGTTGGATAGAAAGATCAGCACGACAAGCACTACGACAACTACGGCCATTGCGATTAACAGAGTCATTGCTGTTTGTCCTTGAAGAAAAGAAGCCCGGCGCATGGCCAGGACCATTTTTTGGCTGCAAAAGGCCACAACCCGTAGCACTGGCGGGTTGTTGGCGATGAGGTGTGGAACGGCTTACTGCCGCAAGGCGGCTATGAGCGCCGTCGTCGGCCGATGCATCGAACAGCCGGAAGCCATCCGCTCGGCGGCGGCCGAGTCGTTATCGGGAACGCATGGAATGACATGAACATGGCGATGACCATGGGCGAGCGAACGCCCTCAGTCGTACCTGCTTGAAGTGGGAGGAGTGGAAGTTTGCCCCTGTGGAACAGGCTGCTAGGGCCTGTCGGTCTTTCTTGCTGCGTCCAGGTGGGCGGGACACTGAAAGATGCGTTTCATATCGGCCAGTCGGTTGACCTTGAATGGCGCGTATTCTACGCCGAATTTTTGCGCGCGTGGGTGACGTTATAACAGTCGGTATTTCCGCTATATCTGGGCGGGATGGGACCAATGCTTCGAACTGAAGAACGTAGCGTGATCCTTCGTAGGTTGGCGGTGAGCGCAGCGAACCACAACATCGTGATTCATGTGCATGGCGACGTTGGGGTTCGCATACGCTCACCACCAACCTACACGCTTCGATAGCGTGTACCTCTCGCTCGCCAGGATACGTCCCCTCCCCTGCGAAGTAGGGGAGGGCTAGGGTGGGGTGGGCGAGCGCAGCGAGCGGCAGGAGCCCCATTGCTTCCATACATCTCATCAGGACATTCAGCTGCATGCTAAAGCCCAAGCAACCCCACCCCCGCCCTCCCCTGCTCGCAGGGGAGGGCGCAGATCACCGCGAACAACAAGCTTCTTGGCTTAAGTTAGTGCCATTAGGCTTAAGTTCGGAGCATTGGGGTTGAGGTGGGGTGCGAGCGCAGCGAGCGGCAAGAGCCCGACATTGCCGCATTGCTACTTGTTATCAGAAGCCATAGCGACATTCGGCTGCACGCTAAAGCACAAGCAACCCCACCCCAGCCCTCCCCTACTGTCGCAGGGGAGGGAGCAAATCGCGGCAAGCCATGGAGCAATGACACTTAAGTTAGCGCCATTACCCTTAAGAGCCTTCCATTATCGCGAGTGCCGTATTCGTCATTCCGGCGAACGCGTTGAAACTGGGGCCGTCACAACGAACCATGACGCACCGGAAAATCAAAATACGTATCCGGATAGGGCTCGTCCTTCAACGTGAAATGCCACCACTCCGTTTCCAGCGGCACGAAACCGGCATCCATCATCAAGGTTTGCAGCAGCAAGCGATTGGCTTTCGCCTGCGATGAAATCGCCTGATAGGAAGGGTGCGCGACGGGACTGAAACAATCGAAGCCGGTGCCGAAATCCAGGCTGTTGTCGGGCGCCCGCTGATTCTTCGGCGCCACGCAATTCACCAACGGCATGCCGGCCGTCACGTGCGGCACGCTGCTATCCAGCGGAACGATGCTGAGATCGATCGTGCTGCCGCGGCTGTGGCCGGAATGCGCGGCGATATAACCCTCGTCGAACAAGCGGTCCTTGGGCACGGCAGGATAAAACTCCGCCTGCATGCGCGTGGCTTTCGTATCCTCCGCCCAGCTTACGAAATCGTCGACCGCGCGCTGTGGCCGATAGCAGTCGTACGCTTTCAAGCTAAGACCCATCGGCAGCAGCTTGTCTTCCACCTTTTTCAGTGCGGCAACAGCGGGCCTGGTGAGCAGGCAAGCAGCCTCTTCGTAACCGTGAATGCGGCGGCCGATGAAGTTGTGGCTGGAGGCATAGCGGATATCGAATTGCATCTGAGGAATCGCCTTGCCGACGTCCACGATGGTGTCGGGTCGTGCGCTTTCCACTTTATAGGGCTGATCGGCAGCGATCACGGCGAATGCAGCAAGCCATGCCACCGCGCCGGTCAAAACAATCGCGTGCTTGGCCATCGTCTTGCTCACCGGAAGCCTGGTTGCCGTACTCATAGCACAGCAATCGGTTTTCGCGACAGCCACATGCCATGGCGCTATCATCCTTTGCGTTTTGGGGACGAGACGCTATGGACCGATTCGCTTCGATGGAAACCTTCGTGTGCGTCGTGGAAGCCGGTTCCTTTTCGGCGGCAGCACGGCGGCTCAACGTGGGCCAGCCGGCGGTGTCCAAGTCGATCGCGCAGTTGGAGGATCGCCTTGGCGTGCGCCTGTTGCTGCGTTCCACACGCGGACTCACGCCCACCGAAGCCGGGCAGCATTATTACGAGCGCGCCAGGCGCTCCATCGAGGAAGCGAACGAGGCCGAGCTGGTGGCGCGTGGCGCCGGCAAGGGGCTTGCGGGACGCCTGCGCGTCTGCGGCGCGGTGACCTTTGCGCGCTTGCACGTGTTGCCGCGGCTGGAGCCTTTTCTGGATGCGCATCCCGATCTGAACATCGACATCGTGCTGGATGACCGGCAGATCGATCTGCTGGAGCAGGGCATCGATGTCGCCCTGCGCATGGGCGACTTGAACGATTCCGGCATGACTGCCCGCCGCCTTGCGCAATCGCGACGCTTTGCCGTGGCTACGCCGGCTTACCTGAAGGCCCACGGTGAGCCGAAGACACCCGCGGAACTCGCGCAGCACCAAGCGGTGATCTACAACCCTGGCAGCAATCAGGCGACCTGGAGTTTCCGGCGCGGTGAATCGGAGGTTTCCGTCGCGGTGTCCGGGCGCATCCAGGTCAACGCCGCGGAAGGCGTGCGCGCCGTGGTGCTTGCCGACATGGGTATCGCCATCACCTCGGCGTGGATGTTCGCGGACGACATCCGGCAAGGTAACGTGAAAACACTGCTCGAAGGCTGGGAGTTGCCGCCTATCGATCTTTGGGCAGTGTTTCCGACCGGGCGCATGGTGAGCGCGAAAGCGCGGGCGTTTGCGGATTTCGTCGAAGCGATATTGAAGGACGCGGCCTCAGCATGAGCTTGGCTTGGATGACATCCCAGCCCACGCGGCCGATTGCAGATGCTTGCGGCCGGGGCCACGCTGTACGCCGATACATCTCCATTCGTTTCAAAGAGACCCCTGCATGTCGCCACCACTGGATTGGCTGAGCCGCCTGCTCGAGATCACCCCCGTGCGCGGGCAACTCGATCTGCGTTGCATGTACGGCGCGCCCTGGCGCATCGACCAGAGCGAGTCGGCCCCCGGGGAAATTCCCTATCACGTGGTATTGGGCGGAACGGCGGTGCTGGATGATCCTGCGGGGGGCAAGCCGCAGCAGCTGACGGCCGGTGACATCGTGTTGCTCGCCGATGGCGATGCGCACGCGCTGCACGATGGCAGCGGCAAGCGCGCGAAACCGTCGCGCGAGCGTGCCGTGGCGAACCTGATCTTGAGCGAAAACGCCGGCAGCGGTGCGCGGCTGGACATGCTGTGCGGACGCTTCGTACTCGCTCCCGGGCATGTGCGCTTGCTGCGTGGTTATCTTCCATCGCGTTTGATTGCACATGCTTCGGCGCAGCCGGAAGCCGCAACGGACACCGGCCTGCATCTGTCGAATCTGCTTGGCTTGATGCGCGTGGAGACCAGTGGCGACAGCCTTGGCGGACGCGCCATGCTCAATGCGCTATCCACCGCACTGTTTGCGTTGACCCTGCGCTTTGCCAGCGAGTCGCAGGAAGCGCCGGAGGGGCTGCTGGCCCTGGCGGGTTATCCGCGCCTGGCGCCGGCATTGGAAGCGATGTTCCACGACCCCGCGCATCCATGGACGCTGCCGGCGCTGGCGCAGTTGTGCAATATGTCGCGCGCGACATTCGTGCGTTTGTTCCAGGAGAAGCTGGGTCGCTCGGCCAGTGATCTGTTGACGGATATCCGCATGACCATGGCGGCGAACGCATTGCGCACCTCGTCGGCGTCGACGGGCTCGATTGCGGAGATGGCGGGTTATCAGTCGGAGGCGGCGTTTCAGCGCGCCTTCAAGCTGCATATGGGCACGACACCTGCAGCTTGGCGGCGAGGGTAGCTGCCCTCCCCACTGCACGTGGGAGAGGGCATATCAGCAGGCAAGCACAAACCGCTTCACACCCGCTCAAGCGCCGGAAAATCCAGCGTGGTGTCATTGATGCGATTGAACATGTTGGTAAACGTAATGGCCGCAATCGCCAGGCTGATCTCCACCAGCTGCGCATCGGTATAGCCGACCTTCTTGATCCCGGCGAAATCCTCGTCGCTGACCGTACCGCTGCCCTTCACCAGCTTGAGCACGAATTGCAGCAAGGCATCGCGCCGGGCGTCGCCGGTGGCTTCACCCTTGCGGATCTGCTTGAGCGTATCGGGCTTCAGGCCGGCAAGCTTGCCCAGCAGGCTATGCGCCGCTTCACAGTAATCACAGCCGCTGGCGGCGCTGACGGCCAGCTTGATGGTTTCGATGTCCTGCTTGGCCAATGTGCCACCTGCCAGCACAGCGTCGGCTTGCAGCATGGCCTTCAGTGCCGCCGGGTGGAGCGCGCCGATGGCGGCGTAGGTATTAGGCACGCTGCCGGCGGCTTTCCTGATTTGGGCATAGACCTCGGCGGTGGCGCCGGTAGCGGTATCAAGTGCGGGGGTATGGATGCGAGACATGGTGGTGACTCCGTGGTTGGTTGGGACGGTGGTCACTTTAAGAAAGCGGCCGCAGACGCTTAATGCTCCGCATACTCATAAACATGCTCGTTCGTCTCATCTCGTGCTGCCAAGCCATGGCTGCAAGGACCGGCTGATATGCCCTTGCGTCCATGACTGGCGCGGGTGCGCGCAAAACTCGCTGCGGCATGTTGACGTGCAAATTGCCGTCGCATCCCGAGCTGAAGATTGCGAAACGGTTCGCAATCAGGAGCGTGGCGGGGACGGACAGCGTTCAGGTAGTCAGGCTAGTCTTTGCCTTGCGGCACTACAGCCGAATCACCCACACGGATTATCCGTATGAAACGACATCTTTTAGCACTGGCCTTGCTCTCTTCATTGCCGCTTGTCATGACTGCGACGGCTGCGTCCGCTCAGGACTATCAAGATCATGGGGACCATGACCACGGTTCGGATCAGCATGGCGACCATCATGATGATCGTGATCACCACGATCACGACGACCATGGCCGGCACGATGACCACGATCGTGGCTGGCATGACGATCATGGCCACCACGTAGGCTGGGACAGGCATTACCGCCGCGGCGAATATCTGCCGGAACGCTATCGCGCACGCGAGTATTACGTCGACGATTATGCGCGGTATCACTTGTACGCCCCGCCGCGTGGGTACGTATGGGTCCACGGCGACGAAGGGCAGTTCGTGCTCGTTGCGGTGGCGACGGGATTGATCGTGAATGAGTTGCTCGGGAATTAAAGACAACACTGAAAACAAATGTTGCCTTCGCGTAGGTTGGCGGTGAGCCCCGGACTTGATCCGGGGCGAACCCCAACGTTGCCACGCACATCACGCCGTTGGGGTTCGACTGCGCCTCGCCACCCACCTACGCGGACTCGCGCTTGTCATGCCGGCGCACGCCGGAAGCCAGAAGAAGAAGTTGTACGTCGCGCGGCTCACGATTGCCGCAACAACACCTGCTCTTCTTGCATCGCCACGGCCACCCGCTCGCTATGCAGCCACTGCAGCCACTCGCTCAACACGACCAGGGTCCAGATCGCCCGGGCATGGTCGTTGGCGCGCGCCTGGTGTTCGGCAAACAAGGCTTGCGCGGCACGCGTATCGATACCCGCCGCAGCGAGCTCGCCGCTGGCGAGGTGCGCCTGCGCCCAGTCGCGCAGCGGTCCGCGCAACCATGCCGCCAGCGGCACCGACAAACCGCGCTTGCGGCGTGTCACGACATCCTTGGGCAGGTAATCCAGCGCATAGCGCTTGAGGAACACCTTGGTGGTGAGGCCACGCACGCGCGCCTCGACCGGCAGTGTGGCAGCGAATTCGATCACGCTTTGATCGAGGAAGGGCGCGCGGATTTCCACGCCGTGCAGCATCGCGCCGCGGTCGGCTTTCGCCATCAGCGCATCGGGCAGCGAGTGGCCGAAGTCGTAGCACTGGATGGTATCGATCAGGCGCGTGGCGTCGTGCTGGGTGTCATCGATCGGCGGCTTGATGCCGAGCTTGTGCTGCCATAGCGGCGGAATGCTCGCGGTCCACAGCAGATGCCGCGCCAAGCCGTCCAGGTCCTGCCCGCGGATGAAACGCTTCAACAGGAATGACAGCGTGACCTTCTTGTCGCTGGTGGGCAGCGCCTCGATCGCGCGCTGCGCCAGCGCCTTGACCGATGCCGGCAAGTTGGCGTAGTGGCTGGTCCAGCGTGCGCCCAGATAGGTGGGATAGCCGCCGAACAGTTCGTCCGCACCTTCGCCCGCCAGCAACAGGCGCACGTCTTGCGCAGCGCGCTTGGTGACCAGGGACAGCGGAATCCACGCCGGATCGGCGAGCAGTTCGCCGTTGGCGCGGATCAATTCGCGCAGCGTGCGCGGCACATCCTGCGCGGTGACATTCACTTCGACAAAGTTGCAGCCAAGCTGGCGCGCAAGCTGCGCCGCATGCTGGCCTTCGTCGAAGGATGCTTCGGAAAAGCGAATGCAGTACGCCGAGAGCGGCTTCTCCGGCCGCACGCTGCGCGCGACCGCCGTCATCAAGGCGGAATCGATGCCGCCGCTGAGCAGCACGCCGTAATCCACGTCGATCTCGCTCTGCCGCCGCACCGCTTCGCGGAAGATCGGATCGAAGCTGCGCAGCGAGGGTGCCGTAGTGGCTTTTTCCGCCGGGAAATTCCAGTAGCGCATGCGGCGGATGCCGGCCGGATCGATCACGATCATCTCGCCCGGGCTCACTTTATGGATGTGCTTGAGCGGGCTGTTCGGCGCGGGGCAATAGCCGGAGCGCAGATAGTGCGCAAGGCCGGCGGTGTCGATCTCGATGTCCGGCTTGCAGGCTTTTGCCAGTGCGGCCAGTTCGGAGGCGAAGTACACCGTCTGGCCGATCACGGCGTAGTAGAGATGCCGTTCGCCGGCGCGATCGCGCGCCAGGATCAGGCGCTGATGGCGGCCGTCCCACAACGCCAGCGCGAACACGCCCTGCACGTGCTCCAGGAACGAGAGCCCTTTTTCCAGATACAGCGGCGCCAGCACGGCGACGTCGGTGGTATGCGTGATCGCATGGCCGGCTTCGGCCAGCGTGCTGCGCAGTTCGTGGTGATTGTCGATCTCGCCGTTGCAGGCCACGATCACGCCGGCTTCATATTCCAGCAGCGGCGGCTGATGCTGGTCCACGCCGCGGATGGCCAGGCGATTGGTGGCCATGGCGAGGTTGGGCCGGGAAACGTAGGCATCCCCATGCGGCCCGCGATGGGCCAGGGCCTTCAGCATGGTGCTCGCTTGCTGCTCCAGGTATGGCGGCGGATGTCCTGCATCCCGACTCAAGATTCCGCAAATTCCACACATGTAGGGCAGCTCTGGTCGATTCCGCGGGCGTGCGCCGCCCAGTTGAGCAATTGTAAAGGAAGGGGGTGGAGGCAGGGCTTGAGCGGCGTGAAGCTTCAGCGCTCGACCAGCTTCAGTACATTGCCGCGCCATGTGCCCAGCTCGCTTACCTGCCCCGGGCAGCGCGCCAGTGCCGGCGCAATCGCCCCCGCGCCCAGGTCCGGATCGATCACCACCAGCGCCCGGCCCTCGTTGTGCAAGGCGTGGCACAGCTCATCGGCACCCTCCGGCGCCAGCCAGGCGATGCCGTAGACCGGCTTGCCCAGGTACATGCGCAGGCCCCAGGGCGTGGCCTCTTCGATGGTGTAACCCTGGGCGGTGTTCTCCACGAAAATCAGCGCCTGGTATTGCGCCACCGGTGTCGCCGCGCGCAGCTCGCTGGCCATCTGGCGGTTGTCGTCCTTGGAGTGCCAGGCGTACGCCGCGCCCGCCTTGACCCCCAGCAGAATCACCACCCACACCGCCAGCAACAGCTGTTGCCTGCGCCGGCGAAGGTCCACGCGCTCGCGCAGCTCCAGCGCAATCAGCAGCGACAGCGGCACGAACAGCGGCAGCATGTACAGCGGCAGGCGCGATTGCACCAGGCAGAAGATCACGAAGGGCAGCAGGAACCACAGCACCAGCAACAGCTCGATGCCCGCATCGGCCTTTGCGCCCCAGCGCTCGGCCGATACCCAGCGCCGGATCACGCGGCCGACCGCCGGCCACCACGGCAACAGCCCGACACCCAGTACCGGCAGGTAGATCTTGATCCAGCCGAACCATCCCGCATTGCGCTTGTGCGCGGCGGTGAAGATGCGGTTGTACACCTCCTGGTGCAGGAAGTAGTGCAGCAGGCCCGCATAACGCACCACCACCACCGCATACCAGGACAGGCCGATCACCAGGAACAGCACGAGGCCGCTCCACGGGAAAAACCGTCGCAGTCCGCGCCAGCCGTCGCGGCGCACGATGAAGGGGATGGCCGCCAGCAACGGCATCAGCCCCGGCGGCCCCTTGGTGAGAAAGGCCAGCCCCCACCCCACCCACATCAGCAACACATCGCGCTTGCACGCAGACGTGTCCGGAGTGAAAGCCGCGCGCACAAAACCCAGCATGGCCAGCGCTTCGCACAAGGTCAGGAACGCATCGGTACTGACGATGTTGCTGGCCATGAACGGCGCCGCCGCGCAGCCATATACCAGCCCGGGCAGCCAGGGCTTTTCCGGCAGCACGCGCCGGCCCATCGCATACAGGATCAGCAAGGTCAGCACGAAGGCCAGCGCATAAGGCGCGCGCACCGCCCAGCTGTTGCGGCCGAACAGCTTGATCGAGCCGGCGATCACCCAGTACGTGGTGGGCGGCTTGGAGAAATTGACCTCGTCGGGACTATAGGCCGGCGCCAGGTAATTGCCGGTATCCAGCATCTGCAGCGCGGCCACGGTGTAGCGCCCCTCGTCCGGACTCCACAGGCCGCGCGTGCCCTGGAAGGCAAAGCCGAGCAGCAGGCCGAAGCAGATCAGGGCAATCAGCGGCCATCGCGACGCGGGCGCGGTGATGGGCCGCAGGCGGTGTTCCATGGTGCGGTCGTTCGGCATGTGGCAGATTCCGGATAGAGCGCCGCGTGCTTCACGCAGGCCAAAGAGAGCGATTGTAAGCGACGGGCGGCGAGGTCGGCTGGGATGAAATCCCAGCATGTCAGGCGGAGGCTGATGATCGCCTGCCCGGCCAGCGCAATCCCTCACCACCTACGGCAAGCTTCCTGCGACGCCGCTACGCGTGCCCCGCCAGCGGAATGACATGCCCAAGCATCGGCGCCGGATGCGCACCCTGCCCCAGTCCCGGCGCACCGAACAGATCGGGATAGGTCTCCATCACATGCTGCGCGGCCCCCTGCGCCGACATATCGCGCGTAACCAGCGCATGGCTACGCGTGTCATAAGGGCCGTACACCTTGGCGTCGGTCACGCTAAACAACCCCATGGTCGGCACCCGCGACGCCGCGGCCAGATGCATCACACCGCAGTCGGCACTGATCATCAGGTCCACCGAGGCCATCACCGCGCCCATGCGCCGGATGCTGCTGGAGTAATAGCTGGGCCAGCGTGAGCCGAGCATGGAGCGGCCGTGCATGGGCACGATTTCGATCAGCGCGCAGTGCGGCGAATGCTCCCGCAAGGTGGCGAGGAACTCGTTCCACCAAGCCTGCGGATAGCACTTGTTGCCAGTGGCGTCGGCAAAAATGCCGATGGTGTGCCGCGCATCCGCCGGTGCCTGTTCCGCCAGCAACTCGCGCACCACCGCCTTGCCGCACGCCCGTTCGCCTTCAGTAAGGCGGATATCCATCGCCGGAAAGCCCGCGCCTTCGCTCTGCGCCGGCGGAGCGTGCCAGCGCACCAGCGTGACCGGCCGCTGTGCCATGTGGCGCGGCGCCATGGCTTCCGGCACCAGATGGGTGAAATCGCCGGGCTTTTTCATATCGCCAAAGCCAAGCTTGTAGTGCCCCCGGAAAATACGCGCGAGCGTACGACTGAAACCGGAACCGAAACAGGGATCGATGATCAGGTCGTAATGCGTGCGGCGAATGCGGGAGATCAGGGCAAGAAAACTCGGCGGATGCTTGAAGCCGCGCCGCGGCAGGCAATAAATGTTCTTGACGCTGAAAAACGTGGCGAACACGTCGGCGGCCAACGGGCCTTCCGCCACGATGTCGATTTCGGCGCCTTTATACAGGCGTTCCAGTTCGGCGATCAGGGGCGTCATCAACAGCATGTTGCCGAGCCGATGATTCGGCCGGCACACCAGGATGCGATAAATCCCGTGCTGGGGAATGCCGTTGAAAAGAGGATCGATGGTAACTGCGCTCAATGGACACCTGACATGCTGATCGCGTGGCGCGTTTCGGCGACAGCGGGCGGTATCCGCCCACGCAGCACGTCCTGGGAGTCTATCGGGCTTTGAGTCGGCCGGGATGCAAACGGCCTGCGCGGTCCCTATTTCCGTCGATGCTTGACCCATAACAACCACGATGGGTCGGCGAATCGCCGAAAATCTGTCCGCGTGCAGTCGACATCGCCTCGGCCGCTCAAGCCCGACAGGCTCCTGGGCAAAACGCATCATGGAGTGTGGTAGGCGAAACTTATCTTAAACTTACTCGCCCGTTACAAACTTGTAATCCAGCCAAAGACGTATGTTTTTGCTGGCGTTGTACGCCCCGCTGTTATAGTCGCCGACAGGTTGGGATGACAGGCCCGACAGCTTCTTGAAAGGAACCGACGATCAGGCCATCGCATGCCGAAGGGGAACTGCTCTGAACGTTCTCATTGTCGAAGATTCGGCGCGCCTGCGCGATTCACTTTCGCGCGGCCTGACCGCGGCAGGGTTCACCGCCGATAGCGCCGCCAACGGCATCGCCGCCTGCCAACATCTGGACACCTACGAATACGAACTGGTCGTATTGGACCTGGGGCTGCCCGGCATGGATGGATTGGGCGTGCTGCGCCACCTCCAGGGACGCGCGGCACGCCCGCGCATACTGGTGCTGTCGGCGCGCGACCAGATCTCCGATCGTGTCGACGCGCTCAATCGCGGCGCGGACGATTACCTGGTCAAGCCGTTTTCCTTCGATGAACTGGTCGCGCGGCTGCATGCGCTGGCACGCCGTTCGAAAGAAGCGCAAGCACCGCAATTGACGCTCGGCGCACTTGCGCTCGATCCGGCGGCGCGCAACGTACACATCAACGACCAGGCGCTGACGCTGACACCGCGCGAGTTTTCGCTGCTGGAATTGTTGCTGCGCCACCGCGGCCGCACCTTCTCGCGCAGCGAGATTCTGGAACGCCTGGCCGGCTGCGAATCCACCGCTTCGGACCGCAGCGTGGAAGTGCTGGTATTCGGCCTGCGGCGCAAGCTGGAGCAGGCCGGCATGGGCGAGTTGGTGCAAACACGCCGCGGCTTCGGCTATCTGATTCCCAAAAGCTGATGGCCTTGCTCAGCGCTTCAAGCCGGCTCGCGATGTCACTGCGTTTTCGCACCACGCTGCTGGTGATTGCAGCGATCGTGGTGGTGCTGGGCGCAGCGACCCTGGTCATCGACTTTCGGGTGGACGACGAAGTCGCGCAACGGGCCGATACCGATCTGCTGGAACATGCGCAGGCACTGGCGGATATCTTCACCGCGCGCACCCGGGCATCCGCGCAGCCGTTTCCGTCGGATTGGATTCCATCGTTCCTGGCCGATGACGGCACCATCTATTTCCACATCGATTGTCGCGGCCAGCACGTGCTGTCGTCCGGCGACGCCGCATCGCTCGCCTGGCCGATGCCAGCGCAACAACAATCCATGGCGTTTGCCGACATGACCGATCACCGCGGCACCAAGCTGCGCGCGATCGCCCTGCGTTTCGTGCCCGACCTCGATGACATGCATCACGCATCTTCCGGCCAGGACGCTGCGCGCAAGACAGGCGACGCATCCGCATGCCTGCTGGGCCTGGCCGCGGACTACAGCGAGGTGCTGGATTTCCAGCACTCTATGGACCACATCGAATTAGGCAGCGTGGTGCTGGGTTTCCTGGTCGTGGCCATTCTCACGCCCCTGCTAGTCACCCGCAGCCTGCGCCCGCTGGCCGGCCTGGCCGAAGCGATGGACAAGATCGGTCCGGATACGCCGAGCGTGCGGCTGCAAAGCACCCCGATCCGTGAACTCGCACCGCTGATCGCACGCTTCAATGCGGTGCTGTCACGCATGGAGGAAGGTCTGCTGCGCGAGCGCCAGTTCGCCAGCGGCGTGGCGCATGAACTGCGCACGCCCCTGGCAGAACTGCGCACCGCGATCGAAGTGGAACTGCGCTATCCCAGCGGCCGCGATCCGCAGGAGCTGCTGGCGGACATCGGCGAGATTGGCGCGAAGATGGAACGCATCGTGGCAGCCTTGCTGTTGTTGACACGCATCGAAGCCGGCATCGAGCAGCTTGCCTTGCAACCCGTGGATGTGAGCGCCCTGACGCACGCATGGGTGGAACGGGATCGGCAGCGCTTGCTGGAACGTGGGTTGCAACTGCAGTTGAATATCGAAGCGGATGTGGCATGGATGGCCGATGCGGCCCTGCTGGACGTACTGCTCGGCAACCTGCTGGGCAACGCGATCGCCTATGCGCCTGCCGGCAGCATGATCGTGCTGCGTTGCACGCCGCTCAGCTGGTCGGTGACGAATGCCGCACCCGACCTCAGCCATGAAGACGTCATCCGCATGAAGCAACGCTTCTGGCGCAAAGGCAAGGACCCGGGCGTGCATACCGGCCTGGGTCTTGCCTTGGCGGCCTCGGCAGCACGTGCGCAGTCGTTGCGCCTGGAACTGGTGTTGCAAGAAGGAAACCTGCAGGCGAGTGTGATGCCATGAATCGCCGGATGGGATTGGCGCCGATGGCATCAAAAATTGCCGGCCACTCGTCTAACAGCGTGACAAGTCCGTACAACTGATACTCGCCACGATACGCTCCCTTCCCTGCGGTAGTAGGAGAGGGCTTGGGTGGGGTTGCCTGGGCTTTTGCGTGCAGTTGAATTTCCTGAGGAAATGGATGAAAGCCCTGTTCGGCTCCTGCCGCTCGCTGCACTCGCAGCTCCGAACTTAAGGACGTAGCGCAAGCCTTCGTAGGTTGGCGGTGAGGCAACGCCGAACCCCCACATCGCCATCTGGGTTCGCATGCACTCTCCACTCACCTACGCGCTTTTGGCAAGGTTCGACACATTGCCCGTAGCCGGGGATGGCCATCCCGACATCGCGCAAATGAGAAACCCGCTGGGATTATGCTGTGAGCCCACTCAGTGAGTTTCCGATTCCACCATGTCCGACGCTCGACAGCACTGGGACCAGGTCTACGACACCAAATCCGCCGACGCGGTGAGTTGGTACCAGCCCCGCCCGGATATCTCGCTACAGTTCATCGCGGACAGCGAGCTACCGCTCGATGCGCCATTGCTTGATGTGGGCGGGGGTGCATCCACGCTCGTCGATCATCTGCTGGCGCTTGGCCATAGCGACGTCAGCGTGCTCGACCTGGCCTCGCACGCGCTGGCCCAGTCGCAAGCGCGGCTTGGCGCGGCCAAAGCGCAGCAGGTGCATTGGCTGGTCGACGACGTTACGCGCTTTGCGCCTGCGCGCCGCTATGCGTTGTGGCATGACCGCGCCGTCTTCCATTTCTTGACCGGCGAAGCGGCCCGAAGGGCTTACCTCCACGCGCTGCATCGCAGCCTTGCGCCCGGCGGCACGGTGATCATGGCGACGTTTGCATCCGATGGCCCTACGCGTTGCAGTGGGCTCGATGTGGCGCGTTACGATGCGGATGCCTTGTGCGCGCTGTTCGGCGAGGCATTCGAACAGATGGCGACGGGGCGTGATATCCATCTTACGCCATGGGGATCGAGCCAGGCTTTTACTTACGTGCGTTTGCGCAGGCAGGCATGAGCCGCACGGCTGACCCTTCGTCGCTACGGTCTATGGGTTCCAGCCGCGGAAAATAAAGAGGGCGCCACATGCGCCCTCTTTTGGCTCAATCCGTTGGGAAGTCGCCTAGACTTCGTTCGTCGCTCCGTTGAAACCTGCAGCCCAGCGTCACAAACAATTACCGATCTTGGTGCTTCCGCGCTTCGTCGTTGGCCTTACCGACTTCTTTTTGGATCTTGCCGGCGTTCTTTTCGAGATTGCCGGAAAGCTCGCGCGTGTGGTTGCCGGTGACTTTGCCGGCAGCTTCTTTGATACCGCCTTTGATTTCGTGCTTGGTGCCTTCAACGCGATTCTTATCCATGACTTACTCCTACTTGGGTGTGGCGCCATCATGCGCACGGCCGCAGCACGGGGCGGTGCAAACCAGGTGAAGAGCATCGCGATATTGCTGAGCACGCCATGAAAAACGGGCCTGTTTGCTGCGTTGCCCGGGCAGACTCACGCCGCTTGCACGCGTTCTGCAGGCGCCGCTCACAGCGGTGGTGCAGCGATACGCGGCTCAGCTCGCCTTGCGCAGGCTGGTTTCGCAGCTGCTGTCGTGATCGTCGTTGTCGCCGCCATCAAGACCATGCGTAAGGAGGCGGTACGTGTCGCGGCCGGCTTCCTTGGCCCGGTACAGCGCATCGTCGGCCAGTTTCATCAGTACGTCGTCCGACATTTCGTTCCGGCAAATGGCCGCGCCGACGCTCATGTTCACCGTCACCTGCGCCACACCGGCATCGACGGTGATGTGCAGGCGTTCCCACAGCGATTGCACGAACGCCCTGGCCTGCCTGAGGCTGGTGATGTCATTGCACAGCACCACGAATTCGTCGCCGCCGAGGCGCGCCACCATTTCACCTTCGCGTACCAGTTTTTGCAGGCATTGGCCCGCCTCGGCCAGCACTACGTCGCCAATGGCGTGTCCGTAGGTGTCGTTGATGGATTTGAAATTGTCGATGTCCACCACTGCCAGCAACACCAGCGTGTCGTGCTGCTGCGCCTGCCGCAGGAACACCGGCATGCGCTCGCTGAAATAGCGCCGGTTCGCCAGGCCCGTGAGCACGTCCTGATGCGCCAGGCGCAGCAGTTCGCGCTCGGCGTTCTTGATGTGGGTGATCTCGGTGGTGAGCGCGTACACACCGCGCACTTTGCCACGCGTGTCGCGATCGGGTACGTAGTGGCACTGGAAGTGCATCGGCTTGCCGCGGTATTCGGCCGCGTATTCGAACAGCACGGATTCGCCGGCATAGGCGCGCTCGAGATAAGGCTTCAGACGTTCGTACAACGCGTTGCCGCGCACCTCATGCACCGTCTTGCCAACGATTTCCGCCGGCAGTTCGCCGGAGACCTGTTCGACGTAGCGGTTGACGTAGGTGTAGCGCTCGTTCATGTCGATGCGCGCAATCACCGCTGGAATGTTGTCGGTGACGGTGCGCAGCTGCGACTGGCTTTCCATCAAGGCCTGTTCGATGCGCACGCGTTCGGTGACATCGCGGCCGGTGTAAATGATGTCCCTGCTGTCATCGTCATCCGGGCTGGACACCATCCGCGCGAAGGCTTCGATCCACAGGTAGTGGCCATCCTTGTGCCGCATGCGGTAGGTGGTGCTGGTGGTGCCGCCATCCATGCGCAGCCTGGCCACTTCGGCGGCGATACGCTCACGGTCGTCGGGATGGATCAGGTCGGGACGCGGCTTCAGGAAATCGTCCACCTCCCAGCCGAGCAGGTCTTTCACCGACGGCGACACGTACATGCGGTCGCCATCGGGGCGTATGCGCATCACCAGGTCGCCGCTGTTGTCGGCCAGCATGCGGTAGCGCAGCTCGCTTTCCTCGATCTGCTTGCGCAGGCGGTCCTGTTCCGACAGCACCAGCGCGACCGGCAGCGCCACGAAACCGGTAATACCGACGAAGACCTGCCCCATGGCGATACGAAATGCTGCCGAGGCGCTCGCGACCAGGTTGAACGGGCCCAGGCCCAGGGTGGTGGCAAGGCTGACGCCCAGCGCGATGACCGCCATGCCGGCCACCATGCCGACGAAACGGTGGCGATATACCAGCCACAGCAGCGGCAGATAGACCAGGAACACCAGCGGCACGCGCGGCTCGAGGCACACCGCCGCCGTGACCACGGCGAGCAGGCCGAGATCGCGCGCCAGCGACCAGGCCGTACCTATCGGCAGACGGCGCAGATGGCCGGTGCTCAGCAGCAGCGAGGCGCTGCCGGCAATCATCATGCCGACAAAGTGCGCACGGAACTGGGTATTGAGGGCCATCAGCACGCCCACCTGCGTCCACAGGTGCAGGATGCTCATCAGGCCCAACGTGCACAGCGCGCTGCCGGCCAATGCGCTGACGACGCCGACGCGCGCGAGGTCCATGAAACGCGTGGCCGGGGTGATCTGCGGAAAGCGGCGGCGGATGGACTCGCTGACGATCACCGTTTCCAGCGCATGGAACGGGCCGATCAGCATCGCCTGCAGCAGCGAGTCGCCCAGGCTCAGCTTGGCGGCGAGAAAGCCGAGGAAGGCCGCGACCAGCAAGGGCCAGGTCCGCGCCAGCGGCTTCTGCACCAGCCAGCCGAGCAGGATGCCGTTGGCCAGCCATAGTGCGACCGGGCTGTGATTCGCCCTGGCCAGCGCCAGCGTCGCGAACGAGAAGCCGGCGGTAAGGACGAACACGAGCCACAGGCCATGCGAATCGCGCCTGGCAAACATGGTTGTCGGGTCCTTCGGTCGCGGGCTGCCCCTCTTGACGAATGTGAAGCAAGAGTCCTGCCAAGGGTCGGCGGCTTGCCGCCTGGCCAACCTTCGCCTCGCTTTTTTACATGGCAACCTTGGGGTTCGCATACGCTCACCACCCGCCTGCGCTAGTCATTGACGTAGATCGGATTGCCCACCAGCAACAGGTTGCCGCCCGCATCGCGCACATTGGCGCGGACCCAATGCCGTGCCCGTGCAGATCGCCGCGATACCAGCCCGCTTCGCGGCGCATGCGGCGCCAAGGGTTTCAGCGGCACCCGCCAGATACGCGTGGGGAACAGGTCGAACGCCCCTGCAGGCGCCAGCTTTGCCAGGGCAGGACCGTCTTCAGCCATCATTGCGCTGTCCACCTGATTCACGTCCGGTCCAATGCAAAAACAGTGCGCGCACCATAGCATCGGGCTGTGGTGTTTCCTGTACGCCTTCCAAGGCTCGCGTAGGCTGGGATGACAATCCCAGCTGCTTTTGGCCCATGCATGGATGTTGCCGGGATGTCATGCCATCCTGCTCATTTCGATGGCAGCCTATGAATCGCTGATCCAGAAAATGAAACCCGCTTTGTAGCGAGTTTTACCCTATGCGGCTTTGCCGCGTATGACCTGCAGCGCTGCACGAGTCATGAAACCCGATCGAGTTTCGCCTGGGTGATTGGACACATAGGCATCGATCTTCGAAAGCAGCTTGCGCGGCACGGTGATGTTGATCTTCTCGGCCTTGCCTTCGTATTTGGAAGTGTCGAAGTCCACCACCGCCCAGATGCCGTTGGCGTAGTCCGGATTCTGCTGGTGTACGTTGATCGGCCTGGGTTCCGGTAGTTCGGCCGCATCATCGTCCATCGTGCCTTCCAGGTGCAGATCCTTCCAGGTGCAGATCAATCGCCTCCAATACCTGTATGAGAGCATCGTCGATCGAATCGCCTGCCGAGTAGCAACCGGGCAGATCCGGAACGGTGACGCCGTAGTGCTGGCCATCATCGGTATGTAGAACAACAGGGAATCGCATAGGGCCTCCTATTTTCATCCCGCTTGCTTGGCGATGCTGTGAAACGTGCCTTTTGGAATGTCGGCTTTAGGGTGCGGAACAGTCACAAGGCCAGGTTTGGTTGGGTGTTTGAACTGATGGTGTGAGCCTTGACCCGGCTGAGCTGCCAGTCGGCTTCCAGCCGCTTGATCACGTCCGCGCTCTTTATGGTGGGTATTATAACCACCGGAATTTGGCTAACAACTCCGGCGGCAAGTGGCCGATGCAACAACTCGTAAGCCCCTATATCGTGTACGCCTTTGAATCCTCATTGCCTCCGGAGCAAGCCATACCATGACGACTGTCGCCTCCTACCCCATCGGCACACCCGGCGTTCCGTGGGGCGCCGCCGAGATCGCCACATGGCTGGCAAGGCAGACCCGTCATCGCAGCTACCAACAGGATGTGCTGGACGTGGTCGACACCCTGCGTTCGCAGTACGACGTGGTGGAATACGGCCGCCTGGATTACCCGCCGGAAACCTTTCCGCTGGTGGCGATCAAAACCCGTGCCTGGCGAAACGAACTGCCCTGCATGCTGGTCACGGGCGGCGTGCACGGCTACGAGACCAGCGGCGTGCATGGCGCGCTGCGCTTTGCGCAGCAGCATGCATCCGCCTACGCGGGCCGCGTCAATCTGGTCATTGCACCGTGCATCAGCCCCTGGGCCTACGAGCGCATCCATCGCTGGAATCCCAACGCCATCGACCCGAACCGTTCCTTCCGCGAAAACAGCCCAGCCCAGGAATCGGCCGCCTTGTTGCGCTTCGTGGCGGAGTTCCGCGATCGCGTGCTGATGCACATCGACCTGCACGAAACCACCGACACCGACGAAACCGAATTCCGCCCCGCACTGGCCGCTCGCGATGGTGTCGCGCAAACACCGGACGAGATCCCGGATGGCTTCTACCTGGTGGACGACAGCGAGAATCCGCAGCCCGCGTTCCAACAGGCGGTGATTGCAGCCGTGGCAAAAGTCACTCATATCGCGCCCGCCGACCGCAACGGTCAAATCATCGGCTCACCGGTGGTGGCACCGGGCGTCATCCAATACCCCATGCGCGAACTCGGCCTTTGTGCCGGCATCACCCCGGCGCGCTACACCACCACCACCGAGGTTTATCCCGACAGCCCGCAGGCCAGCCCCGAGCAATGCATTGCAGCGCAAGTGGCTGCGGTTCGTGCGGCGATCGATTTTGCGTTGGCGCATGCGTGAGGCCAAGCATGTATCGCAGCTTGCTCACTGGCTGTCATTCAAGCGTTTTTTGGCGTAAAGGCAGCCGATGGACCACGTCGCTGCAGTGAGGGCTTGAGACTTGACATCGTCCGCACCGTTTGGATTAGTCTTTGAAGCGTCGGTACCGAGCGGTAATGCGTGAACTCTCCCAGGGGGTGCTGCATGAGCACGAGTGCACCGGATATTCTGCTGATCGACGACAGCCCGACGACGGCTGACCTGTTCAAGTACGCGCTGCAAGCCAACAAGTCCCACGTCACCATGCAGGTGGTGTACGACGGCCAGTCCGCCTTGGACATGCTGCTGGGCAGCAGCCCGTCCATGTCATCGCCGCTGCCGCAATTGATTCTGCTCGACATGCACCTGCCCCGCCTGGACGGGCTGGAAGTCTTGGCGCAATTGCGCGCCGACGCGCGGACCAGGCAGGTGCCGGTGCTTATCTACAGTGGCTCCAGTGCGGAAGAAGCCGAAGCGGAAGCCATCCAGCACGGCGCAAATGGCTACGTCTGCAAACCCGCCGGATTCAAGGATACCTGCGCCATGATCAAGCACATTGAAGATCAGTGGCTGAAGCAAACAGATTGACTGCACGCACACCGCCATCGGCCGCATCCAATTACTCCACATAAGGCACGAGATGAGCCCTGAATCATCTGCAGGTGCGTGGACGGACCTGTTCGCCGGTGACGGCGAGATGCGTGCGCTTATGCGCGCCACCGACTGGTCCAAGACCAAGCTTGGTCCTGTCGAAGGCTGGCCCAACAGCCTGAAAACCATACTCGGCGTGGCACTCGGCGGCAGGTTCCCCATGATGATCTGGTGGGGCCCAGAGCTGCTGCAGCTGTATAACGATGCCTACCGCCCCATTCTGCGCCACAAGCATCCGGTGTCGCTGGCGCAACCCGCTGCGCAATGCTGGGCGGAAGTGTGGAACGAAGCCGGCCCCTTGGCGCGAGGCGTACAGGAAGGCCAACCCGCCACCTGGATGGAAGATTGGCAACTCTTCATCAGCAGCGGCGACATGGCCGAGGAAACGTATTTCACGTCCTCATACAGCCCGATTCCCGGCGACGATGGCAGCGTCGCGGGCGTGCTGAACACCGTGCAGGAAACCACCGTCAAAGTACAAAGCGAACGCCAGATCCGGATGCTGCACGATGTGGCCAAGCGCACGGGCGATGCCAAGTCCGAGCATGAGGCCGGCCAGATCGCGGTGGATGTCCTGGCCGCCAACGCGCTGGACCTGCCGTTCGTGCTGCTGTACGCCGCGAACGAGGCGGCGCAAAGCGCAACGCTGATCGCCGCACATGGTTGGAAAGCGATCGATGGGCAGGCCGTATCCGCACACGTACCTTTCGACGAGCAGGCCGATGCCCATGACTGGCCGTTCGCAACGGTCATGCAAACACGGCAGGAAATCGTCGTCGACGATCTCTCCGCCCGTTTTGGCCCCATGCCCACGGGCCGCTGGAACGCCCGCGCGGACAAGGCGATCGTGCTGCCGCTCTATCGCACGGGCCAGGTAACGCCCGCTGCTTTCTTGGTTGCGGGGATCAGTCCGCATCGCAAGCTGGATGAGCGTTACCACGCATTTTTTCTCGCTACCGCCGATCAAGTGGCAAGCGCCATGGTCAAGGCGCGCGCGCTGCAGGAGGAAACAAAGCGTGCGGAAGCCCTGGCCGAGATCGATCGTGCCAAGACCACCTTCTTCAGCAATGTCAGCCACGAATTCCGAACACCGCTGACGCTCATTCTCGGCATGATTGAAGACGCACTCGCCCGGCACGCGCCTTTGAGTGGCGATGAATTGGGCGTCGTCCATCGAAACGGCATTCGGCTGCTGCGCCTGGTAAACAGCCTGCTGGACTTCACCCGCATCGAAGCGGGACGCCTTCCGCTGTCCTTCGTTCCCACGGACCTGTCCAAGCTGACCAAGGAACTGGCCTGCGCCTTCGACTCGCTGCTCGAGCAAGCCGGCATGCGGCTCATCATGGATTGTCCGCCACTACCCGAGCCGATCTATGTCGATCCGGCGCAATGGGAAAAGATCGTACTCAACCTGATCTCCAATGCCTTCAAGTTCACCTTGCACGGTGAAATCGAAGTCTCCCTGCATTGGCAAAACCAGCATGCCGAGCTACACGTGCGCGATACCGGCGTGGGCATTCCCGCGCACGAGCTGCCGCGAATCTTCGATCGCTTTCACCGCGTCGAGCAATCGCAGGGGCGCAGTTTCGAAGGTAGCGGCATTGGCCTGGCCCTGGTGCAAGACCTGGTCAAGCTGCACGGCGGAACCGTGCGCGTCACCAGTGTCGAAGGTGAAGGAACGACATTCGTTGTCGCCATCCCTGCCGGCACGGCGCATTTGCCGGCCGAACGCATCGTCCACGCGCACGCTGCCGCCACGCGATCGACCGAGGCATCGGCCATTGCTTTGGAAGCCGCGCAATGGCGTCGCCCTCCTGATCACGCCGACGCATCGCAGATGCCATCCACGGTCGGCGTGACGACCGAGCGGCCACACCACACGGCAGGGCGCATCCTGCTGGCCGACGACAGCAACGACATGCGCGATTACCTGCTCCGCCTGCTGCGTCCCCACTGGGAGGTGGAAGCGGTCGGCGACGGCCAGGCGGCATGGGAAAGCGCCTTACGCCAGCCGCCGGACCTCATACTCAGCGACGTCATGATGCCGCGCATGGATGGCATGGCCCTGTTGCGGGCGCTGCGCGCCGAAAGCAGAACGCGCACGATTCCCGTAATCCTGCTGTCGGCACGCGCCGGCGAAGAGGCGGTATTGGAAGGGCTGGAGGTCGGCGCCGACGACTACCTTGCCAAGCCGTTCACCGCGCCAGAGCTCATCGCCCGCGTGCGTACCCACCTGACCATGGCCGCCGCACGCAACGCTTTGATTGCGGAACTCGCACGCAGCAACCAGGAACTGGAAGCCTTCAGCCATTCCGCCGCGCACGATCTGCGCGCGCCATTGCGCAGCATCGATGGCTTCGCAAGCATTCTGCTGATGCAACAAGGCGAAACGCTCGATGCGCAAGCCAGGGGACATCTTGAGCATGTGCTGCAAGCCGCCCAGACCATGCGGCAGATGATCGACGACCTGCTGACGCTCGCGCAGGTCGGACGCAAGGAGCTACGGCGGGACGCCGTTGACCTCAGTGATCTTGCGCAAAAAGCCATCGGCGACTTGCAGCAGCAAGAGCCCGCACGACGAATACAGGTCGAGCTTGCCTCCGGACTTACCACGCAAGGCGATCGCAGCCTGCTTCGCGTGGCGCTCGACAACCTGATCGGCAATGCCTGGAAATACAGCAGCAAGCGCCATAACGCAAAGATCGAATTCGGCGCAACCAAGGCAAACGGCGATCTGGCCTATTACGTGCGCGACAACGGCGCAGGTTTCGACATGAAATACGCCGACAGATTGTTCACGGCCTTTCAACGCCTGCACAGCGAGGACGAATTCCCCGGCACCGGTATCGGCCTCGCCACGGTCTACCGCATCGTAAACCGACACGGCGGCCGCATCTGGGCGGATGCCGCGGAGGGCAAAGGGGCCACCTTCTATTTCACGTTGCCGTAGATTGCGTGGATCCCCGCGCTAAACAAAAAAAGCAAAAGCGGTCATATTTTTGTGCCGTGCCATCGCTTCTGCTTCTGCAAGCTTTTTATTCGAAAAGTGGAAGCCCGTCCCCTTTTCCCCGAAGGCGTTTTTTTCATGTGGCGCGGGGTAGGATCGCGCGGGCAGGGGGAGTAGGGGCCTGTCGTATGTGGATCGGCCGAGCTGCAAAGATGCCTGCGCGGTCCATATTTCCGTCGCTTTTTGACCCATGGAATCACGATGGGCCGGTGAATCGCCGAAAAACGGCTCTCGCGCAGTCGCACTACGCCTCGACCACTCAAGTCCGACGGGCTTCTTGGGAGGAGCACCGTCATGAAAGCTATGCGTCTGGCTTGTCGCCTGGCGGCGACGGCACCTTTTATCCTGGCATTTCTATCCACACCGTTTAGTCCCGCGATCGCTGCGCCATCGCAGGACGGTCCAGTCTCGATTCCCCCTGGGCAGATCGCGTCGGTGGATCCACCGGTGCCGCGTGCCGCCGGGCAGCCGTGTGTGGTCGAGCTGTTCAACAGCCGGCCCTGGCCGTAGGAGTACATCTACATCATCAACGATCCGACATTCACCTACACACCGCCCGCTGCCTGCCCGCCGCCCTGGTCGAAGGTCATCCTCAAGCTGGACATCCAGTCGATCCGGCGCTCGGTGGTGGACACGCTTGGCATGGACCTCGCCAATGTGCGGCTATTTCGCGACGCTGTGCCACGTTATGGCGGTGCGACCAACGGCAGCCCGGTGAACTGGCATGTCGAGCGTGACCTGACCGACTACAGCGCGTTGTTCAAGCTGCCCCAGAGCGGTCTCCTCTGGAGCACGCAGAACTTCGATGCCGTCGATTTCATCGTCGACAGTTTCGCGTTCAACGCGAGCGCAAAGCTCGTGTTCTATCCGGCTACCGCCGCCACCCCGGCACCGCGCGTGCCCGACGCGGTCATCGCGGCCAACCAGGGACAGGTCAATCTGCCGCATAACATCGAGCGCGCCTATCTGGACGTCGAAAACGACTACCCGGGCAACGCGTTCTGGTACACCTGCGTCAGCAATGACTCGGGCAACTTGACACTCGATGATATCTTCGCGCCCGGAGGCACACCCTACGACACCAGTATCTACCCGCCGCGGCAAGGCTGCGGAGGTGGCGACTTCCAGGAAATCCACATTGGTGTGGATGGCACCCCGGCGGGCATTGCGCCCGCGTTCCCCCTCGTCGTCGCGGACTTGAACTGGAGCCTGCAGAACAGCGCCAACCAGCCCATCACGACGCTGGAGATGCTCAACTTCAAGCCTTATCGGGTCGACCTGACACCGTTCGCGGCCATCTTGAGCGCGCCCGGCGCCCACAACGTCACCGCGGACAACGATGACGCCGGTGGCGGCGGCGCTACGCTGCTGCTCTATCTCGATCCGCACAGCAGCCAAGTGAGCGGTGCCGTCACCCTCAACACCCTGGCCAGCGAGAACGGCGCCGCTACCGATACGGACACCCTCAAGCAGACCGGCGAGACCATCCGGGGTGACATCAAGACGCGGGAGCACCGGAATTTCGAGATCCGCGGTTTCGTGTATACCTCGCATGGCCGCATCGATTCGCGCGTGCAGCAGACGAGCGATTTCATCAGTGTGCAGGCCTTCC
>NZ_DATJMN010000162.1:0-17123 GCF_035508675.1 Dyella sp. | reverse complement strand
TGGGCAGCGCTCGGTTACGTGCCGCAGCCCAAACCCGGCGGTCGCAAGCCGGGCAAGAAAAAAGGGTAGAACTTAAGGTCAATCTGTGATGGAACGCTGGACGGCGTTCCCGGAGTGGTTGCAATGAGCAAAGAACTTTTGCTGGTCGTTGATGCGGTTGCCAACGAAAAAGGCGTCTCGCGCGATGTGATCTTCCAGGCGATGGAAGCGGCATTGGCGTCCGCTGCAAAAAAACGTTATCCGGATGAAGACCCGGATATCCGCGTCAGTATCGACCGCAACTCGGGCGACTACGAAACCTTCCGTCGCTGGGAAGTCATCGCCGACGATGGCGAGATGGAATCACCGTTCCGGCAGCTACGCCTGATGGATGCCGAAGACGAGCGCCCGGGTGCGCAGATCGGCGAATTCATCGAGCAGCAGATTGAAAACGCCGAATTCGGCCGCATTGCAGCTCAGGCTGCCAAGCAGGTGATCGTGCAGCGCGTGCGCGAAGCCGAGCGCCAGCAAGTGGTCGACGCGTTCAAGGATCGCGTGGGCGAGCTGGTCACCGGCATCGTCAAGCGGGTCGAGCGTGGCAACGTCTATCTCGATCTGGGCGGCAACGCCGAAGCCTTCATTCCGCGCGACAAGACCATTCCGCGTGAATCGCACCGCGTCGGCGACCGCGTGCGCGGCTACCTGTTCGAAGTGAAATCCGAGGCGCGCGGTCCGCAGCTGTTCGTGTCGCGCGCGGCGCCGGAATTCATGATCGAGCTGTTCAAGCTCGAAGTGCCGGAAGTCGGCCAGGGCCTGGTGGAAATCAAGGGCTGCGCCCGCGATCCGGGCGATCGCGCCAAGATCGCCGTGGTGGCGCACGACAGCCGCACCGACCCGATCGGCGCCTGCATCGGCATGCGCGGTTCGCGCGTGCAGGCGGTGTCGAACGAGCTCAACGGCGAACGCGTGGACATCATCCTGTGGCACGAGAACCAGGCCCAGTACGTGATCAACGCGATGGCGCCGGCCGAAGTGCAATCCATCATCATGGATGAAGACAAGCACTCGATGGACATCGCGGTGGCCGAGGACAAGCTCTCTCAGGCCATCGGCCGCGGCGGCCAGAACGTGCGCCTGGCCAGCAAGCTCACCGGCTGGCAGCTCAACGTAATGACCCAGGACCAAGTCGCCGCCAAGAGCGAGGCCGAACAGGAATCTTCCCGCCAGCTGTTCATGGACAAGCTGGAAGTGGACCAGGAAATCGCCAACATCCTGGTGCAGGAAGGCTTCTCCAGCGTCGAGGAAATTGCCTACGTGCCGAGCGCGGAACTGCTGGCTATCGAAGGCTTCGACGAAGACATCGTCGAAGAACTGCGCGCCCGTGCTCGCGACTCGCTGCTGACCGAGGCACTGGCGGTGGAGGAGAACCTGGACGAGCACCAGCCTTCGCAGGAGCTGCTGGACATGGACGGCATGGATGAAGCGACGGCTTACGCGCTGGCGGAGCGCGGCGTCGTCACGATGGATGATCTGGCCGACCTCGCGGTCGACGACATGATCGACATCGAGGGCATGGACGAGGATCGTGCTGCGGCACTCATCATGGCGGCGCGTGCGCCGATGATTGCGCGGCTGGAGAAAGGCGGCTAACCGCGGGACGGCAGCGTCCCGGATGGGCGCGCCGGGAGACCGATTGCGGTCTCCACCAGGGACGGAGGTGGCCGTGCAGGAACATGTTTCATCAAGAACAGGTTTTGTACGGACGATAAGCGCGGGAACGGCGGAGAAAGAATCACGATGTCGGACGTCACAATCAAACAACTCGCCCAGGTTCTGGGCATGCCCGTCGATCGGCTGCTGACGCAGCTGGGCGAAGCCGGCATGAAATTCTCGAACCCGGAGCAGGTCATCAGCAGCACCGAGAAGGTGAAACTGCTGGGCTTTCTGCGCCGCACACACGGCAAGGCAGATGCCACTGTCGAGGTGGAAGACTCCTCGCCGCGGCAGATCACCCTCAAGCGCCGCAAGATCAGCGAATTGAAGGTGTCCACGCCGGGTGGCCGCGGTACCTCCAATGCCAAGACGGTGAACGTGGAAGTGCGCGCCAAGCGCACCTACGTCAAGCGCAGCGTGATTGCCGAGGAAGCGAGCACGGATACCGAGCGCGAAGAGGCCTTGCGGCGCCTGCAGGAATCGCAGCATCAGCGCGAGCAGGAAGAGCAGGAACGCACAGAGCGCACAGAACGCGTGGAAGCCGAGCGTCGGCGCCAGGAAGAGGCGCATCAGCGGGCTGAAGAAGAAGCGGCGCGGCGCGAAGCCGAAGCAGCCGAACGCGCTCGCCAGCAGGCTGCAGCGGAAGCCGCTGCCGAGGCGCAGGTCGCGCATCAGGTGCAGCAGCAATCCGTGCATGTCGAAGAAGAAAAGCCGGTGCGTGAACCCGAACCGGCAGCCAAACCCGAGGAAGAAAAAGTGGCCGAATCCCCGGCCGTGCAGCGCATCGATCCCAATTCACTGGGCATGATCCTGCCGCGCATTCATGAGCCGCGTAAGCGCGAGAAGAAGCCCATTGCAGCCGCACCCGCTGCCGCAGCACCCGCGCCGGCCCCAGCCCCGGCACCCGCTGCGGCGCCTGCGCCGAGCAGCGGTGCCGATCGTGGCAAGGCCAAGCACGGCGGCGGCTTCCGCAGCCGTGACGAGGTGGCCGGCGGCAAGCGTTTCGCGGCCGGCGAGCTGCATCTGTCTGATGCCGATCGCGCACGCCGTTCCAAGCGTGGCAAGACGGGCAGGGCCGCTGTGCGCGAAGCCCCTCGTGGCGGCGCCCAGACGGCTGGTACGCATGGTTTTTCCAGGCCCACCGCGCCGGTCGTGCGTGAAGTGGTCGTGGGCGAGGCCAACGTGGTCGCCGAGCTGGCGCAGAAGATGGCGGTCAAGGGCTCCGAAGTGGTCAAGGCGCTGTTCAAGATGGGCGTGATGGCCACCATCAACCAGACCATCGATCGCGATACGGCGATGCTGGTGGTGGAAGAGCTCGGCCATAAGGCGGTGGAAGCCAGCGAGCAGGGCGCCGAAGCCGCGCTGGCTGCGCACACCCAGAGCGCCGAGCTGGAAGGCGAGCGCGAGTCGCGCCCGCCGGTGGTCACCATCATGGGCCACGTCGACCACGGCAAGACCTCGCTGCTCGACTACATCCGCCGCACCAAGGTGGCCTCCGGTGAAGCAGGTGGCATCACCCAGCACATCGGTGCGTATCACGTAGAAACGCCCAAGGGCGTGATCACGTTCCTGGACACCCCCGGCCACGCCGCGTTCACCGCGATGCGCGCGCGCGGCGCCCAGTCCACGGACATCGTGGTGCTGGTGGTGGCCGCTGACGACGGCGTCATGCCGCAAACGCAAGAGGCGGTGCAGCATGCGCGTGCGGCCAAAGTGCCGCTGATCGTCGCGATCAACAAAATGGACAAGTCCGACGCCAATCCGGATCACGTCAAGCAAGGCCTCGGCAATCTTGAGGTGATCCCGGAAGAATGGGGCGGCGATACACCGTTCGTGCCGGTGTCGGCCAAGACCGGCATGGGCGTGGACGACCTGCTCGACGCCATTTCGGTGCAGGCTGAAATCATGGAGCTGACGGCGGTCAAGGAAGGCGCGGCCTCCGGCGTGGTGATCGAATCGAGCCTGGATCGCGGCCGCGGTCCAGTGGCGACCGTGCTGGTGCAGCAGGGCACGCTCAAGCGCGGCGACTTCGTGGTGTGCGGCATCGAATATGGCCGCATGCGCGCGCTGATCGACGAGACCGGCAAGACCGTGCAGGAAGCCGGCCCCTCGATTCCGGTGCAGGTGCTCGGCTTGTCCGGCGTGCCGGAGGCGGGCGACGATTTCGTGGCCGTGGCCGACGAGCGCCTGGCGCGTGAAGTGGCAGCCGAGCGTCAGTTGAAGCGCCGCGAAACGCGCATGGTCAGCAAGGCCAACCGCCTGGAAGACATCATGGCGCAGATGGGCCAGGCCACCGAGCAGCAGACGCTCAACATCCTGGTCAAGGCCGACGTGCAGGGTTCGGTGCAGGCCTTGCGCGATTCGCTCAGCCAGATTGGCAACGAGAACGTGAAGGTGAACGTGATCGCGGCTGGCGTCGGCGGCATCACCGAATCGGACGCCACGCTGGCGGCGGCCTCCAAGGCGCTGATCATCGGCTTCAACGTGCGTGCCGATGCCTCGGCGCGCAAGGTGATCGATACCGCCGGCCTGGACGTGCGCTATTTCTCGATCATCTACGACGTGATCGACCAGGTGAAGCAGGCGGCTTCCGGTTTGCTCGGCGTGGAAGTGCGCGAGGAAATCATCGGCATCGCCCAGGTACGCGACGTGTTCCGCAGCTCCAAGTTCGGCGCCGTGGCTGGCTGCATGGTGACCGAAGGCATGGTCAAGCGCAGCAAGCCGATCCGCGTGCTGCGCAACAACACCGTGATCTTCCAGGGCGAACTGGAATCGCTGCGCCGCTTCAAGGATCTGGTGGACGAAGTCCGCGGCGGCATGGAATGCGGTATCGCCGTGAAGCAGTACAACGACGTAAAGGTGGGCGACCAGATCGAGTGCTTCGAGCGCATCGAAGTGGCCAGGACGTTGTAACGCTTTGCGTTGCAACGTCCGGGAATCGTAAATCGGGAATCGCAAATCGTCAGGCGTTTCCCGGCGCGATTTCCCTTCTGGCTTCGAAAGCTTCTGTTTTTCACCCTTCCCGATTTTCGATTCCCGGCCTTTATTCATGCCCTCACGCGATTTCAAACGCACCGACCGCGTCAGCGCCGAACTCCGTCGTGAGTTGGGCACGCTGGTGCACGCTGCCGTGCGCGACCATGGTCTGCCGTCGTGCAGCGTGTCGGATGTGGAAGTCACGCGCGATCTGGATTGGGCCACGGTGTGGGTCACTGCGTTGCTGCCGGAACAGTCCAAGGACGTGGTAAAGACGCTCAACGAACTGGCGGGCGAATTTCGCCGTTCGTTGTCGCGCTCGATGCGCCTGCGCCGCGTGCCGGAATTGCGCTTCAAGTACGACGATTCCGTGGACAAGGGCGAGCGCATCGACCAACTGCTGCGCGAAAACCCGGCACCCGACGCCGATCACCAAGACTGACGCGCCCCTCTCCCATGGAGAGGGCTGGCTACCACACACCATGAGCCGTCGCCGCCATCGCCCCGATGCCCGTGACTTGCACGGCATCCTGTTGCTCGACAAACCGCTGGGCATGAGCTCCAACAAAGCGCTGCAAATGGCGATCGCCATCCTGCGCGCGGCCAAGGGCGGCCATACCGGCGCACTCGATCCGCTGGCCACCGGGCTGTTGCCGCTGTGCTTCGGCGAGGGCACCAAGCTGGCCGGCAACCTGCTGGGCTCGCGCAAGGCCTATCTGGCGGAGTGCCACCTGGGCATCACCACGACCACCGCTGACCTTGAGGGCGAGGTGCTCGCGCAACGCCCGGTACCCACCCTGGATGAGGCCGCCATCGAAGCCGCGCTGGCGCCGCTGCGTGGCCGGGTCGTTCAGGTGCCGCCGGTGTACTCGGCCATCAAGCGGGGCGGTGAGCCGCTTTATCTCAAGGCGCGCCGCGGGGAAGCGGTAGAAGCGCCGCCGCGGGAGGTGGATATCTACCGGCTGGAACTGGTTTCCCGCACGGAAAATACCCTTTCGCTGTATGTGGAATGCGGCGCGGGCACCTATATACGCAGCCTGGCCGTGGACCTTGGCGAGAAACTGGGCTGCGGCGCCCACCTGAGTGCCCTGCGGCGCTTGTGGGTGGAGCCCTTCCGCGAGCCGGCGATGGTGAGCCTGGATGAGCTGCGCGAAGCGGCCGACAAGGGCCTCGCGGCGGTGGAGCGGCTGCTGCTGCCCCTGGCGGCCGGCGTGGCAGACCTGCCGGCGCTCCAACTGGACGATGCCGGCGCCCAGGCCGTCTCACAGGGGCGCCAGATCGATTGGCCCGAGGGACAGCCAGGCGCGCATGCGGCTGCCTTCGCCCCGGATGGGCGGCTGCTGGCCCTGGTGGACTGCGATGAACGGGGGCGGATCCGCATACTTCGCGGTTTCAATCTGCCTGCAGCCATTTAACGTGTTATGTGATGGTCTTGTTGCAATCCACCGGCCCTCGGTACAATACCGCGCTTGATTCAGACTTTTCTCTCAACCTGTCGGAGCTTGCGCAACGTCATCAGGCGGTGATGTTGCGCAAGTTCCGCATCTGTTTTTTTAAGGAAGACACACATGTCCCTCACCGCAGAACAGTCCAGCAAGATCATTGCTGACTTCGGCCACGCGCCGAACGACACCGGTTCCCCGGAAGTGCAGGTTGCCCTGCTTTCCGCCCGCATCGAACACCTCACCGATCATTTCAAGACACACAAGCAGGATCATCACTCCCGCCGTGGTCTGCTGAAGCTGGTTAACCAGCGTAAACGCTTGCTCGGCTATCTCAAGGACCGCGATTTGGCTCGCTATCAGGGCCTCATTGAGCGCCTTGGCCTGCGTCGCTGATCGGACGAGGACACCCAAAGTGGCGAAAGTAACCAAGTCATTCCAGTACGGTAATCACGAAGTCACACTGGAGACGGGCGAAATCGCCCGCCAGGCTTCGGGCGCCGTCATGGTCAGCATGGGCGGTACCGTGGTGTTAGTCACCGTGGTCGCCGCTACCAAGGCGAAAGACGGGCAGGATTTCTTCCCGCTCACCGTCGACTACGTCGAGAAGTTCTATTCCGCCGGCCGCATCCCGGGCGGATTCTTCAAGCGCGAAGGCCGCCCGACCGAGAAAGAAACCCTCACCTCGCGTCTGATCGACCGTCCGGTCCGTCCGCTGTTCCCTGAAGAATTCAAGAACGAAGTGCAGATCATCGCCCAGGTGATCTCGCTCAACCCTGAAATCGACGGCGACGTCCCCGCCATGATCGGCGCCTCAGCGGCGCTGAGCCTGGCCGGTATTCCGTTCAAGGGACCGATCGGTGCCGCGCGCGTCGGCTATGCCAACGGCCAGTACCTGCTGAACCCGACCGTCACGGAACTGAAGACCTCCGATCTGGATCTGGTCGTCGCCGGCACGGCCAACGCCGTGCTGATGGTGGAATCCGAGGCCAAGCTGCTCAGCGAAGAAGTGATGCTGGGCGCGGTGGTGTTCGGCCACCAGCAGATGCAATCGGTGGTGACGGCCATCAATGCATTCGTGGCTGAAGCCGGCCGCAAACCGTTCCAGTGGCAAGCACCGGCTCGCAACGACGCGCTGTTCAACGACATCCAGAGCATCCTTGGCGATCGCCTGGAAAAGGCGTTCGCGATTCGCGACAAGCTGGAGCGTCGCGATGCCATTGCCGCGCTGAAGGCCGACATCAAGACCGGTATCGCTGAAACCGCGGCGTCGCACGGCTGGACCGATCTCGACATCAGCAATGCTTTCGCCGAAATCGAATACCGCACCATGCGCGACGGTGTGCTGAAGACCAAGGTGCGCATCGACGGCCGCAACCTGGACGACATCCGCCCGATCTCCGTGCGCGTGGGCGTGCTGCCGCGTACGCATGGCTCGGCGCTGTTCACCCGCGGTGAAACCCAGGCGCTGGTCGTGGCCACGCTGGGTACCGCGCGCGATGCGCAGATCATCGACGCGCCGGAAGGCGAGTCGAAGGACCCCTTCCTGTTCCACTACAACTTCCCGCCGTTCTCGGTGGGCGAGGCCGGTCGCTTCGGCGCGCCGAAGCGCCGCGAGATTGGCCATGGCCGCCTTGCCAAGCGTGGCGTGCAAGCGGTGAAGCCGGCGATGGAAGAGTTCCCGTACGTGCTGCGCGTGGTGTCCGAAATCACCGAGTCGAACGGTTCGTCGTCGATGGCATCCGTATGCGGCTCCTCGCTGGCACTGATGGACGCCGGCGTACCGCTGAAGGCGCCGGTGGCGGGTATCGCCATGGGCCTGGTGAAGGAAGGCAGTGACTTTGTCGTGCTGTCGGATATCCTGGGCGACGAAGACCACCTCGGCGATATGGACTTCAAGGTGGCCGGTAGCGCCGAAGGCGTGTCCGCGCTGCAGATGGACATCAAGATCGAAGGCATCACCGAAGAGATCATGAAGTTGGCGCTGGAGCAGGCCAAGCGTGGCCGTCTGCACATCCTGGGCGAAATGGCCAAGGTGATCAGCCAGCCGCGCGCGGAGATGAGCGAGTACGCACCTCGCCTGCTCACCATCAAGATCCATCCGGACAAGATCCGCGAAGTGATCGGCAAGGGTGGCGCCACCATCCGCGCCATCACCGAAGAAACCGGCACCACCATCGACATCACCGACGACGGCACCGTGGTGATCGCCTCGGTCAATCGCGAAGCCGCCAATGCAGCCAAGGCGCGCATCGAGCAGATCGTCTCCGACGTCGAGCCGGGCCGCATCTACGAAGGCAAGGTGGCCAAGCTGATGGATTTCGGTGCGTTCGTCACGATCCTGCCGGGCAAGGACGGCTTGGTGCACGTGTCGCAGATTTCCAACGAGCGCGTGGAGAAGGTCTCCGACAAACTCAAGGAAGGCGATATCGTCAAGGTGAAGGTGCTGGAAGTGGATAAGCAGGGCCGCATCCGCCTGTCTATGAAGGCGGTCACCGAGGACGAAGGCGCCAGCGTCTGAGTGCTTTTCTGACAAGCTGATCCATCGAAAACGCCCGGATCAATAGCCGGGCGTTTTCGTTTCTGAAACTTGGTATTTGGTACGATCTGCGCTTCACCTTGAGGATGCAGGTATGCCCGACCAGGCGAATGATTTCATGAAGGACTACTACCAGGCCTTCGCTCAACAATCCTGGGACGCCTGGATGCGTTATCTGCAACAGCAGCAGCCGGGCCAGCCCAATCCGTTCGGCATGATGGGCATGGGCATGATGGGCGCCCCGGCGATGCCGCAGGACGATCTGCTCACCCGCAGCCTGGCAAGCCTCAAGGCCTACGGCAACTGGCTGCAACAGGCCGCCACCGGAGCGGGGTTGGGGCAGCAGACCAACCCGTGGCAGCAACCTGCCGCCATGCAGTCGTTTCTTTCCGCTTTCACCCAGCCCTTCCAACAGGCCGTGGCCGGCATCGACAGCGCCTCCGCCTTCGGCATGGACCATCAGTGGCAAGCGTGGCTGCAAGCCATGCAGCAGACCGGCATGGCTGCGGGCATGCCAACCAGCCAGATGGCGACATTCGGCCTCACGCGTGAATTCCAGCTCGACCAGCAGGCGTTGCAGACCGCCATGCAGGAATACGCGCAGATCAATGCACGCTACCAGGGTCTGCTGCAGAAGGTGAATGCGCAAGGCATTGCCAAACTGCAGGAGATGCTGGCGCGGCATGGTGAACCCGGCAAACAGGTTGAATCCTTCAAGGCGCTCTATGACCTGTGGGTAGATGCAATGGAAGATGCCTATGCCGAAATGGCGCTTTCGCAGGAATATCGCGACGTATTCGGCGCATTGGTGAATGCGCAGATGCAGGTACGCAAGCTGCAACAGCAACACACCGAACAGGTGTGCCGTGAACTAGGCATCCCCACGCGCAGCGAAGTAAACAGCCTGGGCAAGCGTGTGCAACAACTACGACGCGAATTGAAGGCGCGCGGGCAGGTTGAACCTGCTGTGGATCCCTCTCTGGTCGATACGCTGCAGGCCGAAATCGCATCCCTGAAGCAAGCGCTCGCGGCAACCAAAGCGGCGAAGGTGCATCCGATCCAACGGCCGGCCAAGGGCCAAAATGGCAAAACCCCTTCGCAACGCACGAAAGCCACGCGCTCTGCCGCCGGCAAGCGGAAGTAAGGAACACGCATGCAAAACCCCTTCCATATCGATCCGCAGCAGGCGTTCAATGAAATCGCCGCCTTCCAGCGCAAGCTCGCAGCCGGCTTGCAGAACCTGCGCGGCCTGGGTGAGCAGGCCTACGCCAACACGCCGCGCGAAGCGGTGTATCGGGAAGACAAGCTCACCGTCTGGCACATGAAGGGCAACAACAAGCCCACCGCGCGCGTGCCGGTTCTCGTGGTCTACGCGCTGGTCAACACCGTGTGGATGACGGATCTGCAGGAAGACCGCTCGCTGGTGCGCAACTTGCTGGAGCAGGGTGAGGATGTTTACCTCATCGATTGGGGTTATCCGGATGGCGCGGATCGCTGGCTCACCTTGGATGATTATCTCAACGGTTATCTCGATCGTGCCGTGGATGCGGTCTGCCAGCGCAACGGCCTGGATACCATCAACCTGCTCGGTATCTGCCAGGGCGGTACGTTCTCGCTGTGCTACACCGCCATGCATCCGGAGAAGGTCAAGAACCTGGTCACCATGGTGACGCCGGTGGATTTCCGCACGCCGGACAACATGCTTTCGCATTGGGTACAAAGCATGGACGTGGATCTGTTCGTCGATACGCTGGGCAACATTCCGGCGGAACTGATGAACTGGGTGTACCTGATGCTCAAGCCCCTGCGCCTGAATCAGCAGAAGTACGTCAGCATGGTCGACATCCTCGACAATCCGCAGGAACTAAAAAACTTCCTGCGCATGGAGCGCTGGATCTTCGACTCGCCCGATCAGGCCGGCGAAGCCTTCCGTGAATTCATCAAGGAATTCTTCCAGCAGAACAAGCTGATCAAGGGCGACCTGCAAATCGGCCGGCAGCCGGTGGATCTGGGCATGGTGACGCAGCCCGTGCTCAACATCTACGCCACGCAGGACCACCTCGTGCCGCCGGATGCCTCGCGTGCCTTGCAACGCCACGTCGGCACCACGGATTACACCGAGATCGCCTTCAAGGGCGGGCATATCGGCATCTACGTGTCCGGCCGCGCGCAGCGTGAAGTGGCGCCGTCCATTCATCAGTGGCTGCGCACACGTAGCTGACAACCCAAGGATATGCAGGCGCAGGCTGGGTCAGTGCAGCGTGGCCCAGCAACAGCCGCTGGATCGGTTGGGCTTTGTCCTTTCGCGACAACTTCTTTGAATGGGCGCGCAAAGCATTGCTGCTAAACTAGCGCGATGACCAGCCTCGCAACCGCTCACGACACCATCCGCGCCGTGCAATGGCGTGGCGATCATCTCCGCTTGCTGGATCAGCGCCTGCTGCCGGCCGAGGAACAATGGCTTGATTGCCGGGATTACACGGCAGTCATCCACGCCATCAAGGATCTGGCCGTGCGTGGCGCACCAGCCATCGGCATTGCCGCAGCCTGGGGCGTGGTGCTTGCTGCGCAGCAGGGCGCGCCCATGGAGCAGGCGCTGGCGGAGCTTCGCGCGGCACGCCCTACGGCGGTAAACCTGATGTGGGCACTCGACCGCATGAAGGCGCACATGGCCGACGCTGCGGACACCGCCGCCCTGGAACGCGAAGCGCAAGCCATCCAGGACGAAGACCTCGCCGCCAATCGCCACATGGGCGAACTGGGGGCCAGTCTGATCGCACCCGGTTCCGGGGTCATGACCCATTGCAACACCGGCTCGCTGGCCACGTCCGGTTACGGCACCGCGCTCGGCGTGATCCGCGCCGGCGTCGCGGCAGGGCGTATCAACCAGGTATTTGCGGGCGAAACGCGCCCCTGGCAGCAGGGTGCACGGCTCACCATGTGGGAGCTGGTGCGTGATGGCATTCCCGCCAAGCTGATCGCCGATTCGGCCGCCTCGCACCTGATGAAGTCGGGCGCGGTGACGTGGGTGATCGTCGGAGCGGACCGCATCGCTGCCAATGGCGACACTGCCAACAAGATCGGTACCTATCAGCTCGCCATCGCCGCACGCCACCACGGCGTCAAGTTCATGGTGGTGGCGCCGTCGTCCACCGTGGACATGGCGACGGCATCGGGCGATGACATCGACATCGAACTGCGCGATACCGCAGAACTGCTCAGCGTAGCGGGGCGCCGCACGGTGGTCGAAGGTGCGCAAGCCTGGAATCCGGTGTTCGACGTTACGCCCGCTTCGCTCATTGATGCCATCGTTACCGAGCGCGGCGTGATCGCGCAGCCCACGCTTGAACGCATGCGAGCTGTATTCGCCGCATGAGGTTGCGCCATGAAGTCGTCCTGTTTGCGATCGGCGGGGCGATCGGCTTCATCGTCGATGCCGGCATCGTGCAGACTTTGGTTACCTTCGCGCACTTCAATCCTTACGCCGGCCGGGTGATCTCCTTTCTGGCAGCTGCCACGGTCACGTGGTGGTGGAATCGCAGTCATACCTTTGCAGCGCGCCAGAGCGGGCGCTCGTTGACCATGGAATGGCTGCACTGGATGGCGTTGATGAGCGGTGGCGCCGCAGTGAATTACGCCGCCTACGTGGTCTGTCTGATGGCATTTCCGAGCTGGCATAAATGGCCTGTGTTTGCTGTCGGGGTGGGCTCGATTTTCGCTGCCGTCGTCAATTTCGTAAGCGCCCGCATGCTGCTTTTCCGGCGCGCCAAAACCGGCTCGTAACTTATTGATTAAAAAGGCAAAAATTGAGCCTTTTCAAGGGCTGCTGTGGTACAATTCCAAGTTACCGCCTGACTCTCGCAGACACGCGCCCGGCGTGCCTGTTACAGGGCTCTTATTTGCTACCAGGGAAGCCGATTGATGGCAGATCTCGCCAAAGAAGTCATCCGCGTCAATATCGAAGACGAAATGCGCCAGAGCTACCTCGATTACGCCATGAGCGTGATCGTGGGACGCGCCCTCCCGGATGTCCGCGATGGCTTGAAGCCCGTCCATCGCCGTGTGTTGTTCGGCATGTACGAGGCCAATAATGTCTGGAACCGCCCTTACGTGAAATGCGCCCGCATCGTCGGTGACGTGATGGGTAAATTCCATCCGCACGGCGACAGCTCCATTTACGATGCGCTGGTGCGCATGGCGCAGGACTTCTCCTTGCGTTATCCGCTGGTCGACGGGCAGGGCAACTTCGGTTCGATCGACGGCGATGCCGCCGCGGCCATGCGTTACACCGAGTGCCGCATGGAACGCCTGTCCTCCGAGCTGCTGGCGGATATCGACAAGGAAACCGTCGATTTCGTGCCGAACTACGACGAGAAGGAACTGGAGCCTTCCGTCCTGCCGACGCGTGTTCCCAACCTGCTGATCAACGGCTCGGCGGGTATCGCCGTGGGCATGGCGACCAATGTGCCGCCGCACAATCTCAGCGAAGTGATCGCCGCGACCATCGCCTTGATCGATGAGCCGTCGCTGTCGATCGACGACCTGATGCAGCACGTCCGCGGTCCGGATTTCCCCACTGCCGGCATCATCAACGGTGCGGCCGGTATCGTGGAGGCCTACCGCACGGGCCGCGGCCGCATCCTGGTGCGTGCGCGTACCGAGATCGAAACCGAATCCAACGGCCGCGAGACGATCATCGTCCACGAGCTGCCGTATCAGGTGAACAAGGCACGCCTGATCGAGAAGATCGCCGAGCTGGTGAAGGAAAAGCGCCTCGAAGGCATCTCCGAGCTGCGCGATGAATCCGACAAGGACGGTATGCGCGTCGTCATCGAGATCCGCCGCGACTCGATGGCCGACGTGGTGCTCAACAATCTGTTCCAGCAGACGCAGCTGCAAGTCACCTTCGGCATCAACATGGTGGCGTTGGTCGACGGCCAGCCGCGCACGTTGAACCTCAAGGAAATCCTCGAGGCATTCATTCGCCACCGCCGTGAAGTGGTCACGCGGCGCACGATTTTCGAACTGCGCAAGGCGCGCGCTCGCGCCCACATCCTGGAAGGTCTTGCCGTCGCGCTCGCCAACATCGACGAGATGATCGAGCTGATCAAAACCTCCGCCTCCCCGCAGGAGGCGAGAGAGCGCATGGTCGCGCGCAAATGGCAGCCAGGCCTGGTTTCCTCGCTGCTCGCTGCGGCGGGTGCGGAAGCTTCGCGACCGGAAGACCTCGATCCGCGCGACGGTTTGAAACCGGATGGCTATCAGCTGTCCGACACGCAGGCGCAGGAAATCCTGGCCATGCGCCTGCACCGCCTGACCGGCCTGGAGCAGGAAAAGATCTCGGATGAATACCGCGAAATTCTGGAAGCGATCCGCGGCTTGATCCTGATCCTTGAAGATCCCGTGCGTCTGCTCGCCGTGATACGCGACGAACTTGACGTGATCAAGAGCGAGTACGGCGACGCGCGTCGCACCGAGATTCAGCCTTCGCAGGAAGATCTCAACGTGCTCGATCTGATCGCGCCGGAAGACGTCGTGGTCACGCTGTCGCATGCCGGTTACGTGAAGCGCCAGCCGATCAGCATCTATCGCGCGCAGCGCCGCGGCGGCAAGGGGCGCTCTGCATCAGCGTTGAAGGAAGAAGATTTCGTCGAACAGCTGTGGGTGGTCAACACGCACGACACGCTGCTCACCTTTACTAGCACTGGCCGTGTCTACTGGGTCAAGGTGTACCAGATGCCGGATGCCGGCCCGAACGCGCGCGGCAAGCCGATGGTGAACCTGCTGCCGCTGGCGGAAGGCGAGAAGGTGCAGGCTGTGTTGCCGGTGCATGAATACAGCGCTGATCGCTACGTATTCTTCGCCACCGCGCAAGGCACGGTAAAGAAAACCCCGCTTACCGAATTCGAATACCAGCTGCAGAAAGGCAAGATCGCCATCAACCTTGACGAAGGCGATGCCCTGGTGGGCGTGGTGCTCACCGATGGCAACAGCGACGTGCTGCTGTTCGCGTCGAACGGCAAGGTGGTGCGTTTCGACGAAAGCGAAGTGCGCCCGATGGGACGCACCGCCACCGGCGTACGCGGCATGAAGCTCACTGAGGAGGCGAAAGTCGTATCGCTGGTGGTGGCGCAGGAGGGCGACATCCTCACTGCCACCGAACGCGGCTACGGCAAGCGCACCGAGCTGGCCGAGTTCCCCAAGAAGGGCCGCGGCACGCAGGGCGTGATCGGTATCCAGTGTTCCGAGCGCAACGGCGCGCTGGTGGCCGCCATCCAGGTAGGTGATGCGCACGAGCTGATCCTGATTTCCAACCAGGGCACCCTGGTGCGCACCCGGTCGATGGAAATTTCGCAGCTTGGCCGCAACACGCAAGGCGTGACGCTGATCCGCCTGCCGGCGGAGGAATCGCTGGTCAGCGTGGTGCGCGTGGATGCCGACGAAGGCAACGGTGACGACGCCGAGGTGGACGAAGGCCCGGTGCCGACGCCGGATGCGCCGCCTGCGGAATAAGCGCGGTATCGCAAAAAAGCCTCGGTTCTGCCGAGGCTTTTTTGTTTCAGCACCGATGCTGTCGATCGACGCGCGCTGTCATTGATAGACCACGCTGACGAGCTTGGCGCCCGGTTTTGCGTACTGCGCGTAATAGTCCAGCAGTTCGCTGGCCAGCAGGGGCTGGGCGTGGGACAACGGTTCGACGGTGGTCTTTGTAGAGGGGTCGTCCAGCGTGGGCGAGGCCGTCATCGAAGGCACGGACGTGGGCTGGGTAATGGAACCGATAAAGGTGATCACGCCACCCGTTCCAGATATGTTTGCATGCATCGCCGTGGATGACGCGCATGCTGCCGATGACGAAAGACATGCCACCAGCAGTGGCATGTACAGCTTGTAGTGTTTCAAGAGGAATCTCCTGCACGCCCGGTGGACGTGATGACGCCTCCGTGCGCGAACCGGCTGGGCATGGCCGAGCCACCGGGTCGACTATGACGCCCTGGTGGCTAATCTGTAGGAGATTTCCCGTAATTGATGTGATCTAACGCTCGTAGTTTTGTAGGAATTAGCCAGGGACCGCATCGAGCATCGCTTCAGCCGTCGTAACGCGCAGCTCACCCGGCGACTCCACATGCAGGGACTTCACCACCCCGTTTTCCGCGTACAGCGAAAAACGGCGTGCGCGCATGCCCATCCCGTAAGCACTGCCGTCCATCTCTAGTCCCAGCGCTTGGGTAAATGCCCCGTTGCCGTCGGCCAGCAGCTTCAGCCCGGCCGGCACGCGCTGGGCTGTCGCCCAGGCTTTCATCACGTAGGCATCGTTCACCGCCATGCAGTACACCTCCACCCCGCGCGCTTTGAACAGGTCGAAATGCCGGACGTAGCCGGGCAGGTGCCGTTCCGAGCAGGTAGGCGTAAAGGCGCCGGGCACCGCGAACAGCACAACCTTGCGGCCGGCAAAAAGCGGGGCGGTGGTGGTGCGCTGGATGTCAGCGTCGCCGTCGATCACAGTGATCGGCGTGTCTGGTAGAGCTTGCCCAATTTGGATGGTCATGGAGATCTCCGCTTAAGCCTTGACAACGCCCGGCATGGTATCGCCGGGTTTGCCCGCCTGTCGCCTTGAAACGTATCGGCGGGGAACCTATCTGACGGTCAAGCGGCGGACTTGCCGCACCATTCTCGAGGGTTACAGCCATGCATCCTAGTCGAAATACTCTGTGGAGCGCCGGCACGTTGCCGGCTGAATTCCGCCAGGCGTTCGAGCGTTTCTTCCAAAACGAGGACAGCGATGGTTCCAGCGTCGTGACCAGCCAGTGGGCGCCGCGCGTGGACATCAAGGAAGAAGACCAGCGCTTCGTGATCTTCGTCGATGTGCCCGGCGTGGACCCCAACGATATCGAAGTAAGCATGGAAAAGGGCATTCTCACCATCAAGGGTGAGCGCACGGTGCAGAAGCAGGAGCAGAACGGTCGCTTCACGCGTGTCGAGCGCGCACACGGCAGCTTCCACCGCCGCTTTGCCTTGCCCGATAGCGCGGACGCCGACAGCATCAGCGCCACCGGCAAGCACGGCGTGCTGGAAATCGTGATTCCGAAGAAAGCGGAAAAGGCGCCGCGCCGCATCACCATCAACACGCAGTAACGCACTTCGCCAGCTGTTGCGCAGACGGCTCGCCGCGGACCATGATCCGCGGCGGGCTGCTTGTGTTGGGGGCGGACATGAGCATCAAGCCACGCATGCCATGCTGTGTGCGCGGCTCGATCTATCTTGTTTGAGGAGTGGCAGTGGAATTCAAAGATTATTACGACGTCCTGGGCGTCAAGCCTGACGCCAGCGAGGCCGAGATCAAGGCGGCCTATCGCAAGCTCGCGCGCAAATATCACCCGGACAAGAACAAGGAAGCCGGCGCCGAAGAAAAATTCAAGGCGGTCAACGAAGCCAATGAAGTGCTCCGCGATCCCGAAAAGCGCCGTGCCTACGAT
>NZ_DATJMN010000161.1:0-5118 GCF_035508675.1 Dyella sp. | reverse complement strand
GTCGTAGGCGGGGGCGGGGGTCACGTCCAGGCCTTGCTTTGCGAATGCGGCGGCCGCTCGTGGCATATGCATGGTGGATGTCACCAGCAGGATGCGCAGCAGCTTTTCGCGCTTGAGCATGGCGGCGGAGAACAGGGCGTTTTCGTGTGTGTTGGTGCTTGCGTGCTCGGTGCGCAGCGCATCGGGCGGTACGCCTTGCCGCAGCAAGGCGCGCGCCATTCGCTGCGCCTGGTCATCGCCGGAAAGCAGTACCACGTTGGCGCGTGCGTCGCGGAACAGTTGCAGGCCGAAACCGATGCGCGTGTCGAGGCTGTGCGGGTCATCCGCATCCAGGTACCAACCTGAGCGCGGCAGTGCGCCGCCGCCCAGGATCACGATCGCATCGGCCTTGGCATAGGCGGATGCCGGTTGCGGCGGATAGCGATGTTCCAGCGTCCCGCGCAATCGGATGGCCACTGCGGGCGTGGCGCACAACCATAGCCACGCGCTACCCAGCGCCAGCAGCGCGAGCGCAAGGCGATAGCGTTGGCGGCATAAAAAATACAGCCCGGCGACGGCAAGGATGGCTGCCTGGTTGATCGGGTAAATCACTTGCTCAAGCAGTTCCATCGGAATGCTCGCTCCTCAAGACTGTCCTCGCCTGGCGTGATCGTAAGGCCAAGCGCTGGCCGCGCAGCCCTGCATGGAAAGGGCCTGGTCATCCCCATTTAAAGTCAAGAATCGTGCCAAAACCGCCCTTTGGCGCGGGCAGCGCAAGCCTATTTTTTTCCCATCGCTAGCTATTGCTTTGACGATTTGTCAAGGGCAATAATGAGACATAGTTCACACTTTACTCACCGGCGAGGACCGCCATGAACCGTCTCATCCGTTGTTTCGCACTGTGTCTGCCGTTGCTGCTAGCCGCCTGTGCCACGACGGGTAGCTCCAGCGCGCCGCCGGTGCCCAAGGCCGATGTGCAGGCCGTCACTACCTATCACATCGGTGTGGACGACCAGTTACAGATCACCGTCTGGCACAACCCGGACCTCAGCGTGAGCGTGCCGGTGCGGCCGGACGGCAAGATCACCGTGCCGCTGATCGGCGACGTGACCGCTGGCGGCAAGACGCCGGACGAAGTATCCAGCGAGATCAAGGACCGGCTGCAGTCCTATATCCGCGATCCGCAGGTCGCCGTGATTCTTATTGCGCTGCGCAGTAACGAATACCTGTCGCGCGTGCGCGTGACCGGTGCGGTGCGCAGCCCGATTTCCATTCCTTATCGGCAGGGCATGACGGTGCTCGATGCGGTGCTGGCGGCCGGCGGCATCACCGAGTTTGCCGCGCCCGACCGTACCGAGCTTTACCGCAAGGGCGATGGTGGAAGCACCACGTCGTACTCGGTGCACTTGGACAAGATCCTGCAGAAGGGCGATCTCGCCAACAACTATCCGGTACAGCCAGGGGATGTAATTACGGTGCCACAACGCGCGTTCTGATGACGCGCCTGATGTTTTTGGGAGTGTTGCATTAGGGAACAGGGTAAGGGGGATTCATGAGCGGAGAACTTGCACCTCTGGGCGGCATGCTGCCTGCGTTATTGTTGGAAGCGCAGCGCCGACGCATGGCACTGGGCATCGCTTTTGCGGTGATTGCGATCGCGGCCTTGATCGTCGGCGTGGTCTGGCCGAAAAAATACCAGGCTTCCACCACCATCCTGGCGCAGGAAAGCAGCATCATCACGCCGCTGATGGAAGGTGCGGCCTCGGCCACCGCCAATGCCAACCGCGCGGGTATCGCGCACGATGTGATTTTCAGCCGCAAGGTGCTCGACCAGGTGCTGGTGGCCGGTGGCTGGATGGCGGCGCATCCCACGCCGATCCAGCAAGATCGCATCATCGAAGGTATTCGCGCCCATACCACGGTGCAGACCTCGCGCGGCAATCTGATCACCATCACGTATTCCGATTCCGATCCGAAGCGCGCCTTCGTGGTTACGCAGGAATTCGGGCGTCTTTTCATCAGCGAAAGCCTGGCCTCGAAACAGCGCGAAAGCCGCGACGCCTACGAATTCATCGACAGCCAGGTCGAAACTTATCGGAAGAAGCTGACCGACGCCGAAGACAAGCTCAAGGCGTATCGCGATACCAATGCGGACGCGCGGCCCGGCAGCGACGTCGACACCAATTCGCGCATCAGCCAGTTGCGCACGCAGATCGAGAATACGCGGCTGGACCTGACCGAAAAGCGTTCGCAGGCCGCCGCGCTGCAGGCGCAGCTGTCGGGCGAATCGGAAGTCAATGCGGTGCACACCACGCAAGGCATCTACGACACGCAGCTCGCCGATTTGCAGGGCCAGCTCGACCAGCTGTTGCTGACCTATACCGATCAATATCCCGACGTGATCCGTATCCGGCACCAGATCCAGGACCTGCGCCAGCAGATGGCCGAGGCCGACCGGCGCAAGCAGGCGGCGCACGCAGCCGGCACGCCGATACCGCTGGACACCACGGTGCAGATGAACCCGCTCTACCAGCAATTGAAAATCCAGCTGGCGGCCACCGAAAGCGATGCCGCGGCGGCCGAGGCGCGCATCAGCGCCAGCGAGTCCATGCTGGCGGCGGAACTGGAGCGCAGCAAGCGCATCTCCAATTCGGAAAACGTGACCTCCGAGTTGACGCGCGACTACGACGTCAATCGCGACGTCTACCAGGATCTGCTGAAGCGCCGCGAAAACGCGCGCGTGTCGATGAATCTCGATGCCGAGCAGCGCGGGTTGACCTTCCTGGTGCAGAACCCCGCGGTGATGCCGCTGGTGCCGTCGGGCCTGCGCTTCATGCATTTCGGCCTGGCCGGGCTGGCCTTGTCGCTCGCCATTCCGTTCGGGCTGCTGTTCGCCCTGGTGCGTTTCGATCCACGCGTGCGTTCGGCCGACCAACTGGAGCGTGCGCTGGGCTTCAACGTGCTGGCAACGGTGCCGTTCTATCCCACCCCGCGCGATCGCCGGCGCGACCGGTTACAGAACATGATGTTGGTATTGATCGTAGTCGGTGTCGCCGCGTTCTACCTGGTTCTTTTCTGGATCCGGCACAAGAGTTGACGATGAAAATTCAAGACGACAGTGTGTCCACCGATCGCCGCGGCGAAGTGATCGACGCCGCGCGCCACGTGGAGGAACAACCCGCTACCGGCCATTCGATTGCGCTGATGACCGAAGGCAGCCATGCGCTGGCGCCGTTGCAGCTGGAGCAACGGCGGCTGATCCACCGCGAGGATTCGGTGCGGCGCCAGTCCGATGCGTTCCGTGAGATCCGCACGCGCTTGCTGGGCCTGGCCAACAACCAGAACTTCATCACCCTGGTGGTAGCGGTAAGCCCGCAATCGGGGGGCAGTTTCGTGGCGCGCAACCTGGCGGCAGCGTTTGCCTTCGACGAGACCAAGACCAGCTTGCTGATCGATTGCAACCTGCGCTATCCGAACCAGCACAAGGCGATGGGCGTGGAGCCGGCAAAAGGCGGCTTGATCGATTACCTCGAGCATCCCATTCGCGGCCTCAAATCGATCATCTATCAAACCGGCATCCCGCGCCTTCGCCTGGTGCCGGCGGGTACCTCGCGCGAGAACGGCGGCGAGTTCTTCTCCTCGTTCCGCATGCGCGCCATGCTCGATTCGCTGCGCTGCCGGTACAACGACCGTTACCTGATTCTTGACGGCCCGCCCATCAAGGGCTCGCCGGATGCACGCATTTTGTCGGAGCTGGCCGATTTCGTGGTGGTGGTGGTGGGTTACGGCCGCGACACGCCGGCCGCCGTCAACCAGGCGGTGGCCAATTTCGAACCTAACAAGCTGGCGGGAGTGGTTTTCAACCAGTCGGCGTAGGACGAAAACGCGGCTGCGCTTCAGGGCGATTCAATGCAATTCATCCACCGGGGGGAGGGAACATGCCGGCATCCATCACGCTCGCTCGCGCCGTGGCGCTTGCGCTGGTCATCGCGCCGAGTGCTGTGTGGGCTGCGCAGTTCGACTATTCGTTGTTTGGGAGTCTGGAGCACAGCGACAACATCACTCTGAGCGACAGCAATCCCATTAGCCAGAACGTATTCAGCCCAGGCTTCAACTTCAGCTACGCGCAACAGGGTTCGCTGTTACAGGCCAACGTAACGGGCACGTTTCAATACAACGACTATCTCGGCCATCAATTTTCCGACCAGACCCAGACCGAGCTGGCGGCGCAGGCCAACTGGAGCGTGCTGCCGAAGCGGCTGGATTTCACCGTGGAAGATTACGCCGGGGTGGAGCCGGTCGATTCGCTGGCCAGCAATGCGCCGGACAACCGCCAGCAGACCAACGTGCTGTCGCTGGGGCCGACCTTGCACCTGCAATTCGGCAATGTCATGCGCGCGCAAGTGGAGCTGCATTACGTCAACAGCTACGCGTCCAAGGTCAAGGATTTCAATTCCAGCCGCGGCATGGCGGCGTTCCGGCTGTACCGCGATCTGAGCCCCACGGCCACGCTGTCGCTGAACGCCGAGACGCAGCGGGTGAAGTTCGACAACAGCATCGGCAACGAAGTGATCGACGGCGTCGACACTGTCGTGGCGACGCAAAACTACACCCGCGACGAGATATACGCCCGCTACGTCAGAACGCTCGCGCATTTCGACGCGGACGTGCTGCTGGGTGGGGCCAGGATCGATTTCGACCATGCGCCCAACCACTCCAAGCCGCTGGCAAGGGCCACGCTGGGTTGGCAGCTCACGCCGCACAATACGTTCTCCGTCACCGCCGCTTACCAGTTCTCCGATGCGGCGCAGGACATGTTCCTGCAGCCCGGCCAGAGCATCGTCAACGCACTGAACGAAAACCCCACCGATTTCATCGACAACCCCGGCGGCGGCATCAGCACCGGCAACCTGGTGATCAATTCGGAGGTGTACCTGGAAAAAACGCTGCAGGCGACGTACACCTTCCACACGGAGCGCTTTCAGCTGTCGGTCGCGCCGACCTACGACAAGTTGTCTTATTTGAACGATCCCACCTTCGACCAGTCATCGCGCGGGGGCACGGTTGACCTCACCTATCACTTGCGCCCGCGCACCACGCTTACGGCCTTCGTCAATGCGCAAAGGCTGAACTACGTTT
>NZ_DATJMN010000160.1:0-20747 GCF_035508675.1 Dyella sp. | reverse complement strand
CGGTTTGTCCGGCTTCGTGGATCAGGATAGCTTCATGGCACAAAGCGACCTGTTCGAGGACATGCCATGAACTCATGCATGCGCGCATGGACGACACTTATCTTGCTGCTGGCGACCATCGGGTACGCATCACCGTCGCGGGCGGAGGATGGCTACGAACTATGGCTGCGCTATCACCCCCTGCCCGCCACGCAGGCGGCACACTATCGCAGCGACGTTTCCGAACTCGTCGCCAGCGCTGCCACGCCCACCCAGGCCGCAACGCGTCGCGAATTGCAACGCGGACTGGATGGATTGCTTGGACAGCCGTTGCCGTTGTCCGATGAGGTTAGCCACGATGGCGCCCTCATCGTCGGCACGCCCCGCTCATCGGCGCTGATCGCGCGCCTGCGGCTGCCTATGCAAGACATCGGGAACGAAGGCTACGTGATACGCAGCGTTACGGTGAATGGGCATACCGCAACGGCCATCGCGGCCCAAACGGATGTCGGCGCGCTCTATGGCGCCTTCCACTTCCTGCGCCTGCTGCAAACCACACAGCCGGTCGAGCATCTGGACGTGCGCGAAACGCCGCGGGTGAAACTGCGCGTGCTCGATCACTGGGATTACTTGAACGGCCAGGTCGAGCGCGGCTATGCAGGCGCGTCGATCTGGGACTGGTGGAAGCTGCCGGATTGGCGCGCACCGCGCTATACCGATTATGCGCGCGCCAATGCCTCGATCGGCATCAACGGCACGGTGCTCAACAACGTCAACGCTGGCGCCACCATTCTTACGCCGGCGTATCTGCCCAAGGTGGCCGCACTGGCAGATGTCTTTCGCCCGTATGGCATCAAGGTTTATCTGAGCATCCGCTTCAGCGCGCCGATCGAGATCGGCGGATTGAAGACCGCCGACCCACTCGATCCGCAGGTGCAAGCCTGGTGGCGCGCCAAGGCGAATGAGATCTACCAGCTCATCCCGGATTTCGGCGGCTTCCTGGTCAAGGCCAATTCCGAAGGCCAGCCCGGTCCGGAGGACTACCACCGCACGCATGCCGAGGGCGCCAATATGCTCGCCGATGCGCTCGCGCCGCACGGCGGCGTGGTGATGTGGCGCGCATTCGTCTATTCGCAGAAAAATCCGGAAGACCGCGCCAAGCAGGCGTATGACGCGTTCAAGCCGCTCGATGGGCGTTTTCGCGCCAACGTGCTGGTGCAAGTCAAGAACGGCCCGATCGACTTTCAGCCGCGTGAGCCGTTCCATCCGCTCTTCGGCGCCATGCCGAAGACGTCGTTGATGATGGAGTTCGAAATCACCAAGGAATACCTGGGTTTCGCCACCCACCTGGTTTATCTGGGGCCATTGTTCGAGGAAGTGTTGTCGGCTGACACGATGACGCGCGGCAAAGGCTCCACCGTCGCCAAAGTGATCGACGGTTCGCTCGATGGCCGCGTCCTGACGGGCATGGCCGGTGACGCCAACATCGGTACCGACCGCAACTGGTGCGGCTCGGATTTCAACCAGGCCAACTGGTACGTGTTCGGGCGGCTAGCGTGGAACCCCATGCAATCCTCGCGCAACATCGCCGAAGACTGGGTGCGCATGACCTTCACCAACGATGCCGCGTTCGTCAAACCGGTGGTCGACATGATGATGGGCTCGCGCGAGGCCGCCGTGGATTACATGACACCGCTTGGCCTGGTGCATCTGATGGGGCCGGGCCACCATTACGGCCCCGCACCGTGGGATGCCAGCGAAACGGAAGCGGACTGGCGGCCGGTCTATTACCACCGCGCCGATGCGCACGGTATCGGCTTCGATCGCACCCGCAGCGGCAGTGATGCCGTTGCGCAATACGCACCACCGCTTGCCGCCGAGTTCAACGACATCACGCAGACGCCGGAGCGCTATCTGCTCTATTTCCACCACGTGCCGTGGAATTACCGCATGCGTTCCGGGCAAACGCTATGGTACGAACTGGTGGCGCATTACACGCACGGCGTGGAAAACGTAAAGCAAATGCAGGCGACCTGGCGCCGTTTGGATGGCTACATCGATGCAGAACGCTACCGCCAGGTTGCCGCCTTCCTCGCCATCCAGGCGAAGGAAGCACAATGGTGGCGGGATGCCTGCATCGCCTATTTCCGGAGCGTGTCCGGTTTGCCGCTGCCGCCAGGCTATGCACCGCCGCAGCACTCACTGCAGTATTACCAATCGCTGTCGTTTCCGTACGTGCCAGGGTTTTCGTCGTGGTGACGTGCTGGGATTTCATCCCAGCCTACGCCCTGCCAACTACTCGTAGTCCCATGTGTCATCGACCTTGGTGATCTTCCAGCGACCATCCTGCTTACGCAGAAACGCCAGCACATTGGTCTGATCCTTGGCGCCAAAGGTAACGGCGACCACTGCGACGTCTCCCAGCCTCATTGCGGAATGGACCTCCATATGCGTCGCCCATTCCTTCGGATCGTAATCTTGCACCTTGAGAAAATAGTCGACCCCGTGCGGCGGCCCCGCGTGACTGTATTGGTCCTTCAGCCTCTCGACGGTCTTGGCGGAGACGTAGTTGTAAATATCCTTTTGACGCAACGGATAAGTATTGTCGTTGTCGTTTTTGAAAAACCACTGATAGAACGACGTTACAGTAGCTTCCGGCGAGACAGGCACTTGCTGCGCATGCAATCGCGGAGGCAACAAGCCGAAACCAAGCAGCAACATGGCGATAAGGGGAGCGGCAAACCGGGGCATTTTTTCACCTCAGTAGTGGCGATAAATGACATAGGAAGGCTTCGCGTTCCAATGCGAAGACCCTGAATAGCTTCCATTGTGCAATTGTCGGTTGGACACAAACAAAAAGGCCCGGATCGCTCCGGGCCTTTTTATGAGACAAAAATCACTTCTTCTTCGGTATGTACAAGTCGGTAATGGTGCCTTCGTACACCTCGGCCGCCATGCCCACCGACTCACTCAACGTCGGATGCGGATGAATGGTCAAACCGATGTCCGCCGCTTCGGCGCCCATCTCGATGGCCAGCGCAATTTCCGAAATGAGATCGCCGGCGTGCGGGCCGACGATGGCGCCGCCGACCACGCGATGGGTTTCCTCGTCGAACAGCAGCTTGGTGAAGCCTTCGGTGCGTTCGATGCCGATGGCGCGGCCGCTGGCCACCCACGGGAATTTGCCCACGCCGATCTTCAGGCCCTTTTCCTTCGCTTCGCGCTCGGTGACGCCGACCCAGGCGATTTCCGGATCGGTGTAGGCCACGGAGGGAATCACGCGTGCATCGAAGTGACTCTTCATGCCGGCAACGACTTCGGCGGCTACCTTCGCTTCGTGCGTGGCCTTGTGCGCCAGCATCGGCTGGCCGACCAGGTCGCCGATGGCGAAGATGTGCGGCACGTTGGTGCGCATCTGCGTGTCGACGTTGATGAAGCCGCGTTCCGTCACCGCCACGCCGGCCTTGTCGGCACCGATCTTGTTGCCGTTTGCCGAGCGGCCCACAGCGACCAGCACGCGATCGAACACGGTGGTGGCCGGCATGCTTTCGCCTTCGTAGCTGACCTCGATGCCTTTCTTGGTGGCCTTGGCTTCCACCACCTTGGTCTTGAGGTGCACGCCCTTGAGCCTGCTGTTCAAACGCTTGGCGAGCGGCTTGATCAGGTCGGCATCCGAACCCGGGATGAGCTGGTCCATGAATTCGACGACGGTCACTTCGCTGCCGAGCGCGGCATACACCGTCGCCATTTCCAGACCGATGATGCCGCCGCCGACCACCAGCAGCTTGCCGGGAACGTCTTTCAGTTCCAGCGCACCGGTGGAATCCATGATGCGCTCGTCATCCCACGGGAACGCAGGCAGGCGCACCGCCTGCGAACCGGCAGCGATGATGGCGTATTCGAAACGCAGTAGCTTCTTGCCTTCGGCGGTGTCGATTTCCATCTCGTTCGGCGACACAAACGTGCCCACGCCCTGCACGGTGCGCACCTTGCGCTGCTTGGCCATGCCGGCGAGGCCGCCGGTGAGCTGGCCGACCACCTTGTTCTTGAAGCCGCGCAGCTTGTCGAGGTCGAGCTTGGGCTTGCCGAAGCTCACGCCGTGCGCGGCCATCGCCTCCGCTTCGTCGATCACGGCCGCGGCATGCAGCAGCGCCTTGGACGGAATGCAGCCGACGTTGAGGCATACGCCGCCAAGCGTGGCATAGCGTTCCACCAGCACGGTGTCGACGCCGAGGTCGGCGGCGCGGAAGGCGGCGGTATAGCCCCCAGGGCCGGAGCCGAGCACGACGAGTTTGCACTCGATGTCGGCCTTGCGGCCGGTGCTGCCGGCTGCTTGCGGAGCGGGCGCCGCGGCGGGCTTGGTAGCAACGGGGGCTGCGGCAGGCGCGGGCGCGGGAGCTGGCGCAGCGACGGGCGCTGGTGCCGCAGCCTTCGGCGCTTCCGCCTCGCTGGCCACTTCAAGAATGGCGATGACGGCACCTTCCGAAACCTCATCACCCACCTTCAACTTCATTTCCTTGATGACGCCGGCAGCGCTGGCGGGAATCTCCATCGTCGCCTTGTCCGACTCCAGCGTGATCAGGCTTTGTTCCTTCGCCACGCTGTCGCCGGCTTTCACCATCACTTCGATCACCGGCACGTTGTCGTGACCGCCGATGTCGGGGACTTTCAGTTCGATCGTATTGGCCATGGTCGAAAGTCTCCCCGTCAAAGCAGCAGGCGGCGGATGTCGCCGAGCTGGGTGGCGAGGAAGGACGCGAAGCGTGCGGCCAGGGCGCCGTCGATGACGCGGTGGTCGTAGCTGAGCGACAGCGGCAGGATCAGGCGCGGCGCGAATTCCTTGCCGTTCCACACCGGCTTGGTCTGCGCCTTGGACACGCCCAGGATCGCCACTTCCGGCGCATTGACGATCGGCGTGAACGCCGTGCCGCCGATGCCGCCGAGCGAGGAAATCGAGAAGCAGCCGCCGGACATGTCGTTCGGCCCGAGCTTCTTGTCGCGCGCCTTCTTGGAGATCTCGCCAAGTTCGACCGCCAGGTCCAGCAGGCCCTTCTTGTCGCAATCGCGGATCACCGGCACCACCAGGCCATCGGGCGTATCCACCGCAATGCCGATGTGGAAGTACTTCTTGAGGATGAGCTTCTCGCCCGCCGCATCCAGCGAGGCGTTGAACTGCGGGAATTTCTTCAGCGCCGCGACCACTGCCTTGATCTGGAACACCAGCGGGGTGATCTTCAGATCCTTGTTCTCTTCGCCGAGCTTCTTGCGGAAGGCTTCCAGTTCGGTGATGTCGGCGTCTTCATGCTGGGTGACGTGCGGGATCATCGCCCAGTTGCGGGCGAGGTTCTGGCCGGAAATCTTCTGGATGCGGGTGAGCGGCTTCTCTTCCACCGCGCCGAACTTGGCGAAGTCGACCTTCGGCCACGGCAGCAGGTTGAGACCGCCGCCGGCCGCCACCGTGCCGCCTTCCACCGGGCGCGCACCGGATGCCAGCGCATGCTTGACGTACGCGGCGACGTCTTCGCGCACGATACGGCCGCTGCGGCCGCTGCCTTTCACCTGGCGGATGTCGACGCCCAATTCGCGCGCAAAGGCGCGGATGGCCGGCGTGGCGTACGGCGCATCGCCCGGCATCACCAGCTTGGCATCGAATGGCGGGCGGGCCTGCGGCGCCACGTCGCCTTCCGGTGCATTGCCCGGCAGCACGCTGCGGCCGCCGAGCGGGGCGGGTTCTTCTTTCACTTGGGGTGCAGGGGCCGGCGCGGGTGCCGGTGCAGGCGCGGGGGCCCTCGCGGCGGGTTCTTCCACTTTGGCCGGAGCCGGCGCAGCAGCGCCGCTGGCTTCGATGATGGCGATCAGGGCGCCTTCGGACACCTCGTCGCCCAGCTTCACTTTCACTTCCTTCACCACGCCAGCGAAGGGCGCGGGCACTTCCATCGTGGCCTTGTCCGACTCCAGGGTGATGAGGCTTTGATCTTTCTCTACCGTGTCGCCGGGCTTGATCATCACCTCGATCACGGGCACATCGCTGTGACCGCCGATATCTGGGACGCGGGCTTCTTTAAGGTCGGCCATGATTTCTCCTGCGGGAACGAAGCGGCCACGCGGGGGAAGGCGGAGGTGGCCACAAGACGTTCATCATAGCAACCGGCACCCGTTCAGGACATGCCGAATGCGCCGGAACCGGCCATGCGCATACGTATGCGGCGTATTTGTCCTATTTAATTGACGGCTGGCCGGTGACGATATGAATCTCGCGCTGGGGAAAGGGAATGCTGATGCCTTCGGCCTCAAAGCTTTCCTTCACCGCGCGCAATAGATCCGTCTGCGCCGGCCAGAAATCATCCGTGCTGGTGTGGGCGCGCAACAGCAGATGCACGGCACTGTCCGCCAGGCTTTCGGTCCAGGCCGTGGGTGCCGGGCTTTTCAGGATGCGCGGATCGGCCGCGTACAAACCTTGCACGATCGCCAGTGCCTTGCCGATGTCCTCGTGGTAGCCAATGCCCACGTGCAGCTCGAAGCGACGCGTGCCGCGCCGGCTGAAGTTGATGATGGCGTCGGCGCCGATCTTGGCGTTGGGCACGACCGCCTCGCGGTTGTCCGCCAGCACCAGCTGGGTATGCATCAGGTTGATGCCCTCCACCGTCCCCTCGGCGCCACCGGCCTGGATGTAATCGCCGACCCTGAAAGGGCGGAATACGATCAGCAACACGCCCCAGGCCAGGTTGCTCAGCGAACCTTGCAAGGCCAGGCCGATGGCGAGACCACCCGCACCCAGCGCGGCCAGCAAGGGGGCACTGGGCACGCCCGCGGTCTGCAAGGCGATCACGATCAATACGGCGATCAGCACGCCGTACAGCAGATTGCGCATGAAGCCGCTGAGGGTCGGGTCGATGGCGGCGCGGTTCATCGCCCGCTGCATGAAATTGGCCAGCCGCCTGGCAAACCAGTTGCCAATCAGCAGCACCAGCAGCGCGCCGAGCAAGGCCGGCCCGTGCCGGGTGAAGAAGGCAAGCAGGTCGTCGCGGGAAACGCTTAGAAGACGCTCGAACATGGGCAATCCTTGGCAGATCGCTGCAAAGCCTAGCAGCCGGCCATGCTCCATGCATCGCAACCGGTGCATCGATGACTCTCAAAAAAATACCGAAAAAAAAGCCCGGCTGGGGAACCGGGCGCGTGACTGTCGCGTGCCTGGGAAGCACGGCTGGGGGTTGCTAGATGACTAGCGTTGGGCGTAACTCGCCTTGTCGGTACGATCCATGTTCAACTGGATCAACTGCAGGCGTTCGCCATCGGGCAGGCGGAACTGGAATTGCTGCTGCAGTTGTTGCAAGTGGCTGAGATGGGGGCACAACGCTTGAGCGCGCTGGCCGAGTTTTTCGGCCGGCTCCTGCACGGCCTTGTCGAGCGTGGCGTCCAGCGCATCGGTGCGGGCCTGCAGCGCCGCCAGCCGGCTCGAATCCCCGCTGAGTGCGTCTTTCACTACGTCTGCGGTGATGTTACTTACCAGGTCGCCGACGGTTTTCTGCAAGTTGTCGCCGAACCATTCGTCGTCATCGCCGGCTTTCCATATGCCGTGGCCGAGCGTACCGTCGATATGCTGCAAAGCTTCGCCACGCCGATCGCGCAATTCGCTCAGCAGGCGCGCACGCTCGTCGCCGCTTTCGGACAGCGTGGCGACTACGGTGGTCAGCGCGGAATAGCCGATGTCCACGCCATCACGTGCGATAGCCGTCACCGCGGGCACCAGTTCGCGCACTTGTTGCTCGTAATCACGCAGGCGACCGGCATCCGCCGCGGAGACGGTGATGTTCCGGCCATCCACGCGCAGCGTGCCGTCGTGCATGAAGATATTGGCGGGGTGACTGTCGCTGCGCGTCAACGCGATGCCGTTCGCTTCCACCTGCAGGTTGTAATCGCTTTCGAAGGAGCACGACAAATGATGCGCATGGCGATCCATGGCCTGTACGCCGCTGGCTGCAGCAAGCATGAGAACGGTTGCGAATGAAAGCATGTGACGACGCATGATGTATCCCTCCCCGCTATGCATGCCAATGAACCGTTGCGTGCTTGGATGCACGCCGATGCGCATAGGGTTTAACGTGCAGCCACCTGCACGCATGCGCCGTACGTCATTCCGTGCCATCGGTCATGGCCGGCCGCCATGACGATTGGCGCAGCGCACATAGGCAAATGCCCGGGAGCACGATAAGTTCGGCACTTGGATTGCGAATCAGGGGCCTGTCCATGCTATCCACCGATGTCATCATCGTCGGGACCGGTCTCTCCGGACTGGTTGCAGCAACCGAGCTGGCCGATGCCGGCCGGCGCGTGCTGATCGTCGAGCAGGAACCGGAGCAGAGCCTGGGTGGGCAGGCGTTCTGGTCGTTCGGTGGATTGTTCTTGGTGGATTCGCCGGAACAACGGCGAATGGGCGTACGCGATTCGCCTGCGCTGGCGCTGGCGGACTGGATGGGCAGCGCCGCCTTCGATCGCCCGGAAGACTATTGGCCGCGCAAGTGGGCCGAGGCGTATGTCGATTTTGCCGCCGGCGAAAAACGCGCCTGGCTGCACGCGATGGGCATGCGCTGGTTTCCGGTGGTGGGCTGGGCGGAGCGCGGCGGTTACGGTGCGATCGGCCATGGCAATTCCGTACCGCGCTTTCATGTCACCTGGGGTACCGGGCCGGGCGTGTTGGAGCCATTCGTGCGGCGCGCGCGCGAAGCGCAGAAAAAAGGCTTGCTGAACTTTGCCTTCCGCCACCGCGTGGACGGGCTGCTGGTGGAGAACGGCAACGTGGTCGGCGTGCACGGCGTGCGACTCGCCGACGACGGCATGGCACGTGGCAAGCCGAGTTCGCGCGACGTCATAGGCGATTTCCAGCTCCGCGCGCAGACGGTGATCGTCGCTTCCGGCGGCATCGGCGGCAATCACGAACTGGTGCGCAGGAACTGGCCGGAACGCCTAGGGCCACCGCCCTTGCACATGCTGTGCGGCGTGCCTGCGCACGTCGACGGACGCATGCTGGGCATCAGCGAAGCGGCCGGTGCGCGGCTGATTAATCGCGATCGCATGTGGCATTACGTGGAAGGCATCGAAAACTGGGACCCGATCTGGCCCATGCACGCGATACGCATCCTGCCCGGTCCCTCCTCGCTGTGGTTCGACGCGCGCGGCGATCGCCTGCCCGGTCCGCTGTGGCCCGGCTTCGACACCATGGGCACGCTGGAACACCTGCGCCGCACCGGTTTCGACTACAGCTGGTTCGTGCTCGACCAGCAAATCATCCGCCGCGAATTCGCGCTGTCCGGTTCCGAACAGAATCCCGATCTGACCGGCAAGAGCTGGCGGCAGGTGGCCAGGCGCGCCGTCGGCAAGCAGGCACCGGCGCCGGTGGAAGCCTTCAAGCGGCATGGCCGCGATTTCATCGTGCGCGACACGCTGGACGAGCTGGTCATCGGCATGAATGAACTCGCCGGCAGCCAGCTGCTGGACGTCGCCCGGCTGCGCGAACAGATCGAGGCGCGCGATCGGCAGTTCGAGCATCCCTTCGCAAAAGACGGCCAGGTCATGGCGATCCACAATGCGCGCCGCTATCGCGGCGACCGCCTGGTGCGCGTGGCCAAGCCGCATCGCATGCTCGACCCGGCCAATGGGCCATTGATTGCGGTGCGCTTGCACATTCTTACGCGCAAGACGCTGGGCGGCCTGGAAACCGATCTGCATGCGCGGGTGCTGGGACAGGACGGCCAGCCGTTGCGTGGCCTTTATGCAGCCGGCGAAGCGGCCGGCTTCGGTGGCGGTGGCCTGCACGGCTATCGTGCCTTGGAAGGCAGCTTTCTCGGCGGCTGCTTATTTTCGGGCCGCATCGCCGGACGCGCCGCCGCGGCTGCCGTCGCATGACGCCGCCACGCATTGCCATCTACGGCGCCGGCATGGTCGGCAATTATCTGGGCGGCCGGCTGCATGCGCATGCGCGCGTGCGCTTGATCGCCCGTCCGCCTATCGCAAGCAGCTTGAACGAACACGGGCTGACCGTCAGCGATCTGCATGGCTACCGTCAGTACATCCCGGCGGCGGCGCTCGACATCGCGACGCAGCCTGACGCTGCGCGGGACGCCACCGTGGTGCTGGTGACCGTGAAATCAGCATCAACCATGCAGGCCGCGCACGAACTGGCCGATGTGCTGGCACCCGGCACCTTGGTGATCAGCTTTCAGAATGGCTTGCGCAATACCGCGGACTTGCGCGCGGCACTGCCCAGCTGCCAGGTGCTGGCGGGCATGGTCCCGTTCAACGTTACCCAGCCGGAACCTGCGCACTTCCATCAGGCATCATCCGGCACCTTGGTGGTGGAGCGTTCGAAGGCGCTCGCGCCATCGCTACTCGCTGCGTTCGACGCCAGCGGCCTTCGCTTGCAGCAGCACGATGACATGCAGGCGGTGCTGTGGGCGAAGCTGCTGATCAACCTCAACAATCCGCTGAATGCGCTGAGCGGCTTGCCGCTGCGCGAAGAACTGGCCCAGCGCCCGTGGCGGCAATGCCTGGCGTTATTGCAACGCGAAGGCTTGCAGGTGTTGCAGGCGGCGGGGATTCGCCCCGCCCAGCTCACTGCGCTGCCGATGCACTGGCTGCCACGGGTGCTGTCCTTGCCCGATGCGCTGTTCCATCGTATCGCCGCGCGCATGCTGGCCATCGATCCATTGGCACGTTCCTCCATGTGGGACGACTTGCAGGCCGGCCGACGCACGGAAGTGGATTACTTCAATGGCGAGATTGTGACGCTGGCGAAATCGAAGGGCATGCGGGCGCGGATGAATGCGCACATCGTGGCGTTGATGCGGGAAGCGGAGCAATCGCATGTGCGCTGGGAAGGCCACGCGCTATTGAAAGCGCTGCGCGATGCCGGGAGCGTGGCCTAACGCGCCACATCCTCGATGTGTGCGATCTTGCCGCCCACTAAGGTGAAGGTGGTGATGCGGCCCTCGCGCTCATATTGCCACTGCTCGCCGTTGCCTTTTGCACTGCCTTTGTTTTTTGCGGACGACGCCTGCCTGGCGTGGTTTTTTTTGCCCTTGCTTGAGGAGAATGCCTTCGCACGCACGGAAGGCTCGCCCAACATTGCCTTGACGCGCGCAGCGCTGTCGCTCACCACCAGCACCTGGCTGCCCACGCGAATGCTTTGCAAGGCGTTGGCGCTGAAGCTGGCGGCCAGCAAGGCAAGCAAAAGATAACGGCGCATAACGGCTCCCTGTCGTTGATTATCCAAAACCGGCGCCGGGCTCGGCCATATAAACCAGTTCTTCCGGCGTGCTCGCTCGGTCAAGTAACGCGTTGCGATGCGGAAAACGACCGAACCGCGCAATCACCGCGGCGTGCCGGCGAGCATAGTCGAGATAGCCGGTGTACAGCTGGCGCTGCTCTGCCGGCGGGCTTTGACATAAGGCTTCGAACGCGGCGACGCTGCGCTGCTGGAGCGCGATGTCTTCGGCATGTTCGAGTGGCATGTAAGCGAAAACACGCTGGATGGGTGGCAACTGCCCGTCGAAACCTTCCTTGATGCCCCACAGTGCCAATTGTTGTGCATGAAGGTCTTGCGACCATGCACGTGCATTGTGGCGATAAAGATTACGCGGAAACTGATCCAGCACGATCAGCAGCGCCAACCATCCCGAGGGCGTATCTGCCCACTTCTCAAGCTTGCCTTGTGCCGCCTGTTGCACCGTGCCGGCAAAGCGCGTGCGGATGGCCGCATCGAACGCTGGATCGGACGCAAACCATGCGTCGCGGTGGTTTGCGTCGAACCAGAAGGCAAGTACCGCCAGCGCCTCGTGCGGCATAGCCAGGGTGGCCCCTAATGTCCGACGCCCAGGGCCTTGGCCATGCTGTGCATATCCAGATCGATGGAATGCAGGCGCGGCAGTTGGCGGTGAAGTTCGTCCTTCATGGCTGGGTCGCTGGTCCCCACGCGGGCAATGACTCGCTCGAACGAGCGCAGCAGGCTTTGCTCATGGCGGGCGAGCAGGCGGATCCAGGCGTCGTCGCTGCGCGGCACGAGGGCGTCGAAGCGATGGCGCACGGCGCCCAGCATGCGCCGCCGCGTGGCGGGAATGCCTTCGTGGCTGCGGATCTGTTGCTGCAATTCGGTGATGACCAGGCCCAGTGACTGCGCTTCTTCATCCAGCACGGTACGCAGCCCGGGTTCGCTCACCTGGGAGGCGGCATGGCGATAAAGCGCGCGCAGCTCGATGCTGCGGCGAATCAGGCCATTGCATAGCTGTTGAACCGCCAGCGACACCGGGTCGCCTCCTGTCTGCACGCGAATCTGGGATGGCAACCATGTTGCAGGACAAGCACTTAGCCGCGGATAAATCCATCTGTCATAGCAGGCTTTCGCTCAGCTGGCGTTTCATTGCCCGATCTGCACCAAGTCGAGTGGACGTCCATTGCTCGCGCGAATGCCTTGCTGCAGTTCGGCCAAGCGCTGGATGTCCGGGCAAAGCGCCTGGATATCCGGACGCAGCACCTGCAAGCGCCGCTGCAAGCGGGCCTGGAACCCGGTGGTGAGATCGGCAGCCTGGTCGCGCAAGGTGGCGGCCTGTTGCAGATCGCCGCTCATCGCGGCGCTGACGGCCTGCTGCCCCATGGCCGAGGCTATCAAGGGCGCGATGTCGCTGGCGATCTGGTTGGCGTATTGCTCGGCAGCATCGCCGTGCCAGTCGTGCGTACTCTGGCTGGCGGCCACGCGCTGATGCAGGTTCGCCGCATCGGCAGCCAGGCGCCGTTGCAGCTCGGCCCGGGTCGCGGCGTCAAGGCTGAGCCCGTCGGCCTCCTGCTGCACCGTTTGCACGGCCACATCGATGCCACGGTTGATGACGGTTTTCACCCGTGGCACCAGGGCGAGCAGTTCGCGCTGAAAGAGGGTCAGGCGATCCTGGTCTTCGGCGTTGAGCGGCACCTGCCGACCATTCGTCTGCAAGCTGCCGGCGGCGATCACCACGCTTGTCGGCGCGGGTTGGGTGCGATCGAAGACAAGCTGGCCTTGCCGCAAGCTGAGATCGTAACTGCTGGTGGCGTGGCAGACCTGGGACAGGTCTTGCGCATGCAGGTTGCCGGCAGCGAGCACGAGCATGCCTGCAGCAAGCAGGCGGTTGAAGCGCATGGCAGACATCTCCGTCGAACAAGGCCCGACAGCGATAAAGCGCAGAGGGATAACTGCGGCTGAATTGGGGTCTACGGGGGCTACGAACGCGGCCGGAATTGCAGGCGCACGGCAGGCTGCCCCAACTGCCACGCCAGCCACAGCAGCGCAGGCACCGAGACCGCCTGCAACCCCAATGCGATCAGCAGCGGACGCTTGAACCTATCCAACTGCTGCTGGATGGCGGCATCGTGGACCTGCGCCAGCGCCTGCCACTGGTGCCACAGCAGTACCCCGCGATAAGCGAGCCATACGCACAGCACCAGGGCAACGATACGCAGCACCGAACGCGCCCATGCCTGGCGCAGGATGCAGCCGGCCGTGGCGACGATCACCACGAACGCCGCGATGAAATAGCCGATGTCCCACTTCAGCATGTCATGCAGCTTTGCCGCGCTTTCCGTGTCACCCGCCGGCAGGCTCTGCAACGCTGCCCACATCTGCTGGGCGTGGCGCATGTATTGCGAACCGAGAAAGCCTGCCACCAGCAGGATGATCCAGGTCAGCATGCGCCACCACGCGAAACCAGGTTTGTTTCTGCGCAGGTCCAAGTCGAAACGGGAGATCAGCATCAGGCCGCGGCCTTCTTCATCGTGGTGAGATCGCTCAGGACTCGCGCAGCGTGGCCCTTCGGATCGACGTTGCGGTAGATCTTGGCGATCTTGCCGGTCGGATCGATCAGGAACGTCGTGCGCTTGGCAAAATGCAAACCGACCGCCGAGGTCAGTACACCATATTCGACCGCGATTTGATGGTTGGTGTCGGACAGCAGCGGAAAGGGAACGTGATACTTCGTCGCGAATTCGGCATGTGACTTGGTGTTGTCCGGGCTTACACCGACCACGTCCGCACCGGCCTGGCGCAACTTGGCGACTTCGTCGCGGAAGCTGCAAATGTCGGTGGTGCAACCGGGCGCGAAATCTTTCGGATAGAAATACACCACCAGCCAGTGCCCGTGGTAATCGGCGGGGCTGCGCCAGTGGCCGTTCTGATCCTGCAGGCGAAATGCCGGCGCTACCTGCCCGACTTGCGGATTGCCCTGTTGAACGGTGCCGGCCAATGTTGGAATCGACGACGAGCCCAGCAGGCCGATCATTGCAAGCAAGGTCAACCAACGGCGCATCAGCACGTCTCCCACGACAACGGTATGGGCGGAGTATACGCGCCGCATCCATAAGCGAAAGGCGCCCTTCGGCGCCTTTCGTGTGCCGGGTTTCATCCGGACTTAGCGATGGATGGGCTCGATATCGAACTTGTCGACGGCCACACCAAGATTGACACCCTCACCGGTACCCGACAAAGCGATGGAAGTAGTGCCCTTGGTCAGCACCTGGGCGGTACCGCTGCGGACCACGCCGGCGGAAGCGCCGGCTTGGGCGTAGCTGCCGTAGACGTCCTTGATGCTGTAGACATTGCTGATGTCGCCATGGCCGCTGACGTGGAATTTGCCTGCGGTCAGTCCACCACCATGCATGTTGATGCTGACCCTGGCCGATTCACCGTTGTCACAGCGGATATCGCCACGCCCTTCGGCATGCTGATAGATCGCCGACCAACCGGACAGGCTATAGGTCAAATGGCATTTCACCGGGGCTTTGGCCGCCTGGGCCGACGTGGTGGGAAGGCCCGTCAGGGCACCGGCACAAAGCAGCACGGCAGCAGTCAATCCAAAGGTACGCTTGCTCATAGAGGTCTCCTTGACACGGGCATGGATCAGCCATGCCATGGTGAGAGTGTGGAATCGAAAAACTGAATAGATCGCCAAGAACGACCGGCGCCGTTCAGTGTCCGAAGGCTGTCGTGAGGCGAGCGTGCAGGACGGCTGCTGTTGTTTCTTCACACTTGATGCTTAACTAACAGCGCGTCGCGCAGACTGGCGTCGTGCGCTTTTTGACACGGAGCACACATGCCCAAGTATTCGTTGGTCGGTTACGACAGTTCGGAAACCTCGCAACGGGCTTTCCGCTTCGCGATGGAGCTGGCGCGCGCCTGCAAGGGCCGGGTACGGGTCGTATCGGTGCTGCAGGTCACACAGGGCGGGGCCGATGCCTGCGCGCTGATGATGACCGACTCGGCCACCGAACGAACCCGCGAAACGCTGCAGGAGCTACGCGCGCTCGACCCGGACACCGATGCGCTGGTGGACCTGGAAATCACCCACGGCAGTCCGGGTGACGCGCTGCTCAACCAGGTCCGGCAGCATCCCATCGATCACATCGTGATCGGCCATACCGACCGCGGTGCGCTCGGCCGCTGGCTGTTGGGCTCGGTGTCGGGGGACGTGCTGGCCGGCGCCCACGTACCTGTTACCGTGGTGCGGTGAGGGTGATGCTGACGGGAGTCGTCAATCGGGAATAGCTAAAGGAGGTGGTCGCCCGCAAGCTTGCCCGGTCTTGCCTCTTACGATTTCCGCTTGACGATTCCCGATTCCCGATTCCCGCGCCTAGCCCCACCCACAAAGCTGGCATTAATCCGGTCCAGCGTTCACCATTTATGCTGTTGTCCCCGATCTGTCACAGATCGAAGGCCTTTATTTTGTACAGGAACCACCACGTGGACTACAGCGCTGTCCTGCCCTGGACTCTGGAAAGTCTGAATTTTTCCGAGATCGACATGGCGCGCGTGCGCCACAACGAACATCTGTTCCTGCTGCTGTGCAGTGCATCGTTCGTGGAAAGCGGCTCGGATCTCTACACCAGCAACCTGATTGAACATTTCGACGGTGACCTGGAACTGCAGGCCTGGCTGCGCGAGCACTGGGAGCACGAGGAACTGCAGCATGGCCGCGCCCTTGCCGCCTATGTGCGCCATGTGTGGCCGGAGTTCGACTGGGATGCCGGCTTCCAGGCGTTCTGGAAAGACTACGGTGCGTTGTGCACCAACGAGCAGCTGGAAAGCTCCCGCGGCCTGGAACTGGCCGCACGCTGCGTGGTGGAGACCGGCACTGCCAGCCTGTACCGCGCCTTGAACGATATCGTTGACGAGCCCGTACTCAAGCAGCTCACCAGTCACATCAAGAGCGACGAAGTACGCCACTACAAGCACTTCTACCAGCACTTCCAGCGCTACCGCGAGCAGGAACGGCTGGGCCGCTACAAGGTGTTCCGCGCGATCCTCCGGCGCGTCAACGAGATCCGCAACGAGGACAGCGACATCGCCCTGCGCCATGTCTTCAACCAGTGCTATCCGCAATACAAGGACGACCAGGCGCAGTTCCAGAAAGTGACCGGGCCCGCGCAGTCGCTCCTGCGGCGCCATATCCCCGCGGAGATGACGGTGAAGATGCTGCTCAAGCCACTGGCTCTCCCCCCGCGACTGCAACAGGCACTGGAAAAACCGCTGGCACGTATCAGCGAGCGCCTGTTCCTGCGACAGTGAAGCCAGCTTAAACCGCCTACGCCGCTGCGTTGGTGGTGAGGCGTAGCCGAACCCCAACATTGCCATGCGGAAAGCGACGTTGGGGTTCGGCTACGCCTCACTGCCAACCTACACAAGCCTACACAAGCTTCCTGACAGGCGCAGCCTCGCTCCGACTCTGCCTGAGTCCGGAGCACCTATCTACGCACTGCTGCCGGCAGCGCAGGCGCGGAGCCGCCACGCTCGCGCGGCACGCTATCCATGTGGCGCGGGCCATCTTTCTCCAGCTTGAACCGCGCCAGGTCGACCGGGCGAATCTGCTTGATCACGCAAGGAATGTACGGCCGTCCGGTCAGCACCTTGTCGAAACCGGTCTGCACCTCACTGGCGAAGCTGGTCAGGCCGATGAAATTGGTGAAGGTAAGGTTGTTGCACGGCCACACGTCGAGCAGATAGGCCCGGCTGGGCAGCGTATAGACCACCAGCTGCGTATCGCTGAGCGGCTCCCACGAGTAGATCTGCGCACCCATGATCAAACGGAAACTGCGTACCGGCGCACCGGCCGCGGCGTTATACGCCCGCTGGCGCTGCTGCAGGCGCTGCGCGTACGGCACCGATTCGCAACCCGCCAGCAACATGCCAAGACATACGAGAGCCAGCATGCAAAACCGCGACATGACACCTGCCTCCTCGATCGGGATAAGCGCCATAACGCGCAAGCGTATCTGCGATGCACGAGTAGCGCGTGTTTTAGTCAGCCGCCCTTAGCTTGGAACGATCTACACCCGGGCGCAACTCTCTCTATGCAGGTCGCCGAAAAAACCAACGCATGACCGCAAGATCATGGCTCGCCACATCAACTTCCGGACAAAAGACATTCTATCAGTGCCGTCGTAGATCGCCCGCTTTGCCACATTGACGATGAAGCAGGGTAGATAAATATGTAACGCCAATTGCACTGCCTCCAAGTGCACTCTTTCCTCCGCGTTGCTAGAGCTTGATGACTTTCGCGTTCTTCACGAACTTGCATAGCAGATCAGAAAAACCGGAAGAAACGAAGCAAGGGACTCGCATGGGGAACGGAATGTCGCTCGCCGAGCGCGAACATTACGGGATAAATCATCGACTCAAGCGATAACCCTTACAGCGAATAGCCCTTCAAGCAGCAACATCCGTCGTAAGTGATGTTGCGCGGTAGACGACCACCGCCCGACAACCGCCAATGATCGGGACAAGACACGACAAGGATTTCTCGCCATGAAGCATATTGATCTCACTTCCATGAACGCGCTCGCCCTGAGTATCGCCATAGCCAACGCATACAGCGCAACGAACTCATCCGGCGAGCATCAACGGCCGAACAAAAGATATCACTCATGCCATCAGCGAAAGGTCGACCAGCTACGGTTGCCCCAGCGACTTCATGACAATGGCCGATCTGGCGCGAGTCAGTGCCTTGGTTACCGCAGGGGATATTGCCGACGCGAAACCGCGCTTCATCGCTATAAGCGGCTGAGCACAAAGCACATGCACCGACAGCAAGATCATCGTGGTGTCGTATTCGATATGCCGTCCTCGCGCGCCCTCATCGCCCGATGTCCAACTCGTGACCTGGAGGGCCTGCCAAGAAGCACTGAGCCACCCCCAGGTCCCTCGGATGCCACCCTGATGTGAATCCCCACCTTGAACAACGCATCTCCTGAAAAGCGCCCTGCTTTCGGCCCCGCTAACAGGATGCTCCCGATAAGCTGAAGTTTTTTAAGAGCAATGAACGCCTTACGTATTTTCATTTCACTATTTTTTAAAAATAGTCGTCAATACCTTATAGGCAACGCCATAAAGGCGTAATAAACCAGCCATCATGGGAACCTTTAAAAATACTTCTTACAATATTTATTTGCCTGTAATGGCATGGCGCTTTTAAAAGCCACCATATTGGCAATTTTCACTAGTAGGCCCTTCAAGGAGTTTAAATGAAACGCATCAAGACCAAGACTGTATTTTCGTTCGCCTTTATCAGCTGCCTTGCAGTCGCAAGCACGGCTAACGCCACCACTGTTGGTGGCGGAACCATCAGTTTTACGGGCATAGTCACCGACCATACGTGCAAGATTGAAGGCGGTGCCGGAACGGATAATGGAACAGATAACTTTACCGTTGAATTGGATCCCGTAAAAGACTCGGACCTGACCCCAGGCATATCTCTTAAACGCCATGATTTCAACATCGTTATCACAGGAGAAGATGGCGGCCACTGTGCTGACGGAAAAGTACTCTACATGTCCTTCAAGCCAGGTAGAACAGTAAACGGGCTTACCGGAAACCTGTCTAATATGCTTAGCGACGAATCTACCAATGTGGAAATTCAGCTACTCAAGAAAGACGGAACGCCCATCGACCTACGCAATGAAGAGAGCGGCAAGCAGTCAGTGACCATGGCGAATCATATTGGTATATTGGACTACGCAGCGCAATACCACAGCCTTGGTGATGTCACCCCAGGCCTTATTGAAACTTCTATTGTCTACCACGTTGTCTACAACTGACGATGCGGCTGCACTTTGTCGGCGGCGATCTCGCCGCCGACGCCTAAAAATTTCCTGAGATGATCCATGATTAATCTATGGCGCCAAGCGTTGCCGATCATTTTTTTATTAGCCTGCTTTTCTTCTGGCGATAGCGTAGCAAGCATCATTATAAGCGGGACACGCGTCATTTACCCTTCAGAATCCAAGGAAGTCGTGGTGCAGCTTTCAAATAGTGGCACCAAGCCAGTGCTGGTGCAGGCATGGATAGGGCGAGAGCATGACGATGTGACGCCGGAGAAAGCCAAGGCGCCCTTTATGCTTACGCCGCCCATTTTTCGCGTGGACCCCGGTAAGGGACAGGCCATTCGCGTGCGATACACCGGGGAGCCCTTGCCGACGGACAAGGAAACGTTATTTTCCTTCAACGTACTCGAAGTGCCACCCAAAGCCAAGGCTAGCGAAGGACGCGCTCTTCTGGAATTCGCTTTTCTCACCCAGATCAAATTGATCTTTCGACCAGCGGCTTTACCGGGCACCGCATCCGCTGCCTTTGATCAGATGACATGGAAGCTTGTACCGGGCGCTGACGGCAAGGGGATCGCGTTGCAGGTGAGCAATCCAACGCCTTATTACGTCAACTTTGCGCATGTAGGTCTCAAGGTCGGTGAGCGGCGCTACCTCGAACAGGGTGGCATGGTGGCTCCTGCTGCGACATCGACTTTCCAGATCACAAAGCTGACGGACGCTCCTGGCGAGGGTGCGAAGGCAACGTTCGACACTATCAACGACTATGGCGCGATCGCCGCGCACGAAAAACCGTTAAGTCCATAACCATCATTCCATTTATTAGCGCTCGTATCTGGATTGCTTGAGGCATCTGGAGCGGTGCCGCGCCAGGAGAATATGCATGTCGGCCAGGATGATAATGATGCAGGGACAGCATTTAGCGCCACTTCTATGGCAGCGTGCGTTGTTGCCAACCCTGATTCTTAGTGGATTGACCTCGGTTGCCTATGCGCCCGATCTGGCTGCCAAGGCCGATCCAGTGGCGATTGAACCAACAGCAACGGCCGATCCCGCCGAAGCGGTCAATTTCGACTCCAGCTTCTTTTCGACTGACACAAGCGCCAAGGTCGATCTATCCCGTTTCGAAAAAGGTAATGTCGCCCTGCCAGGCACCTACTTTAGCGACGTACGCGTCAACAATGCATGGCGGGCTCGTGCCGATTTGGTCTTTGCCGATATCCCCGGCTTGACGGGTGCGCAACCCTGCTTTGACGCGGCCACGTTGACGCAGTTTGGCGTCGATCTGAAAAAGGTCGCTGCTACCACCGAAAACCCGCCGCGCAAGGCAATGCCTGCCGGTCAGTTTTGCGGTCTCTTGGGCGACTATGTGCCGGGTGCCACAGCGTCGTTCGACGTGGGCCGGCAAGAACTGTCGTTGCTCGTGCCGCAGATCTATATCAATGCGGCGGCGCGTGGCTATGTAGATCCCTCACAGTGGGATGCCGGTATCAATGCGGCAGTGCTGGGCTATAACACGAATCTGTACCGATCAATGTCACGTGGACAGGACCAGACGCATGTCTACGTTGGCCTCAATGCCTCGATGAAATTGGGTTCGTGGCATGCTTATACGCTGGGTTCGCTCAACTGGAATGAAGGCAGCGGGAAGCGTTACC
>NZ_DATJMN010000159.1:0-3273 GCF_035508675.1 Dyella sp. | reverse complement strand
CCGTCCGCGCCCATGGTCTGCAGTACGCGTGCGCCGCCGGCAATGGCGATGCTGCAATAGCCGAAGGTGGAGCAGGCGATACCGATCGCCATGATGGTGGCGCCGCGTGGCCCGAAGACGCTGCTCATCAAATCCGCTGCCGGCGCCTTGCTGGCCGCCAAGCCCGCATGCCCCAGGCCGACGAGATAGGCAATGTTGGCCAACACGTAGCACACCACCACGCCGACCAGACCCAAGGTGAGTGCGCGGGGCAGCGTGCGCTGTGGATCGCGCACTTCGCCTGCCATGTCGTTCAAATAGTGGAAGCCGCCGTAGGTAAACAGCACCGGCAACACCGCACCGATCCACGCACTGGCGGGCACGTGGACGGTCGGGTCTGCCGCCAGCACGCCGCCAAAGTGTCCATGCGCCAAAACCAGGCCCACCACCAGCAGCATGCTGATCGCCGCCAGCTTCAGCAGCGTAAACACATTCACCAGCCAGGCGCCGGCACGCACGCCGAACAGGTTGACGCCGACGATGAAAAAGATCGCGCCCGCCGCCACCGGCTTTACCCACGGGACCGGCAGGCTCGCGGCACGGCAAAAGTAATCGGCGAACGTCACAGCCACGGCTGCCACGCTGCCGGGGTAGTTGATCAGCGCCATGGTCCAGCCGAACAGAAAAGCCGGCAGTGCACCGAAGGCCTCGCGCAGATAGAGATAAATGCCGCCGGCTTGCGGACGCCGCGCACCGAGTTCGGCGTAACACAGTACGCCGGCCAGTGTGAGCAGGCCGCCCAGCACCCACAGGGCAAGCAATGGCAAACCGGACGCCGTGCGCTCGGCCACCGTGGCCGGCGTGCGAAAAATGCCGCTGCCGATTACGCCACCGATCACGATGGCGGCGCCGCTCCACATGCCGAGCCGGCGGAGATAGGAAGTCGATGATGAGAGGGTTTCGTCGGTCATGGTTGCCGACATTAACCTGAGTTGGCGTTCCGTGTCCGGTTACGCGAATCATGCCGGGGTGGTCAACAGGCGCAAAGTCACGTTGACAGGCCAAAACACGGTCTCGGATACTTCCGACGCCACGCGTTATGTCCCCAGGTTGGGCATGGCGTATCGGCCCCGAGGGGTGCTGCGACGGACATCGGTCCGCCACGCTCGGCCGCCGACCCTCACAACGTTCAAGGGCGCCCACCCCAATCACTTGGAGGTGTCCTTATGTCTGCGCCGCAATATCGTCTTGCCATCGCTTCGTGCCGGCAGTTTTCTTCCATCCATGTCGATGACATCTATCTCGTCGCCGTGCTGGAGCTGCTTGGTATCGAACCCACGGTATGCGTCTGGAACGATCCCGCGGTGGATTGGACCACATTCGATGCCGTGCTGATCCGCACCATCTGGGATTACTTCGAGCATTACCCCGCTTTCCTCGCCTGGACGCATGCGCTGGACCGGCTTGGCGTCACGGTGATCAACGATACGCACATGCTGCGCTGGAACAGCGACAAGCGTTATCTGCTCGACCTTGAACGGCAAGGCGTTGCCATCATCCCAACCGAGGTTGCACAAGGCACAGCGTTGACCGAAACGTTACAGGCGATGGCCGGCCGCGACGTAGTCGTCAAACCCACGGTAAGCGGCGGCGCATGGCATACCGTGCGCGGCAAGGTAGGCACGGCGAGTTTCGAGCAGGCACTGGCCAAGCTGCCGCAGCAGCTCGATTATCTGGTGCAACCCTTCGTCCCCGACATTGCAAGCCATGGCGAATGGTCGCTGATGTATTTCGGCGGCGCCTACAGCCATGCTGTGCTCAAGCGCCCCATCGCGGGCGACTACCGCGTGCAGGAACAGCATGGCGGTAGCGTGGCGCAAGCCACACCGGACGAAGCCATCGTGCAGGCCGGCAGCAGCATCCTGGCGGCGCTGGCCGCACTGGGGCATCAGCTGCCGTTGTATGCGCGGGTGGATGGCGTGGTGGCGGGTGGCCGCTTCCTGACGATGGAGCTGGAAGTGATCGAGCCGTCACTGTTCCTGGCGGAACGGCCCGATGCAGCGGAGCGGCTGGCGCGCTTGCTGTTGGAGCGGCTGCAAAACCTTCCGCGCGAAACCCGTAGGCTGGGATGAAATCCCATCATTCGGCCCGTACCTAAAGCTGGGATTTCATCCCAGCCTACGAGCTCGCTTCGCTCGCAGGAAGCGCAGGCGAGTCCGGAGCGCTGCGCGTACTAGAATCGTGCCGACTCCCTCACCCACGCGCCCGGTGTCCAACGCGTCACGCAAGATCATTCACGTCGACATGGATGCGTTCTACGCCTCCGTGGAGCAGCGCGACGATCCTTCGCTGCGCGGCAAGCCGGTGGTGGTGGCCTGGCGCGGGGCGCGTTCGGTGGTATGCGCGGCAAGCTACGAGGCGCGCAAATTCGGCGTGCGTTCGGCGATGCCGGCGGTGCGGGCCGAACGGCTGTGTCCGCAGGCGATCTTCGTGCCGCCGGATTTCGTGCGTTACAAGGCGGTTTCGCGGCAGGTACGCGAGATCTTCGGGCGGCATACCGACCTGATTGAACCGCTGTCGCTGGACGAAGCCTACCTGGACGTCACCGACACCAAGACCGGCCTGCCCTCCGCCACGGCCACGGCTGAGGCGATTCGCGCGGCGATCCGCGAGGAAACGCAGCTCACCGCGTCGGCTGGCGTGGCGCCGAACAAATTCCTGGCAAAAATCGCCTCGGACTGGAACAAGCCCGATGGCCTGTTCGTGGTCCGCCCGCATCAGGTCATGAGCTTTCTGGCACCGCTGCCCGTGAACCGCCTGCCCGGCGTAGGCAAGGTGATGGAAGCAAAGCTCACCGCGTTGGGCATTGCCACGGTGAGCGAACTGCGCAGCTTGCAAGTAGAAGAACTGGAGCAGCGCTTTGGCCGCTGGGGCCGGCGGCTGCACGAGCTTTCCCTGGGCATCGACGACCATCCGGTGCAGCCCAATCAGTTCGCCATGCAGGTGTCTTCGGAAGACACCTTTGAACACGACCTGACGCTGGACGAACTGGAACCGCATATCCGCCGGCTCGCGGAAAAAACCTGGACGGCGCACGAACGCGAAAAGCTGCGCGGGCGCCTGGCGCGCACGATCGTGCTGAAGCTCAAGACCTCGGACTTCCACACGCTGACGCGCAGCCTTACGCCCTCCGTGCGGCCACGCTCGGCCGCCGAACTGGCCGACCTGGCGTGTGCCTTGCGCGAGCGGGTCGAACGTTCCGCCCACAGCCGCTATCGCTTGGTCGGCGTCGGT
>NZ_DATJMN010000158.1:0-6803 GCF_035508675.1 Dyella sp. | reverse complement strand
ATCCAGGATGCGCATCAGCTCGGTCGAGTTGGCCGCCGTGCCGGTCACCTGGATGGTGCTGACCGAAGACAGGCCATGTTCGACACCTGCGATCATCCCCGGGTGATCGTCCGCAAGCACCACTCTTAGCGAGAAGCCATCCATGTCCTGCCTTTAGATAGGTTGCGCATTCAACCATGCTGGCATTCCGGCGACGGCCCGGTGGACCGCGTCGCGCCGGTGAAGGGTGAACTCGCGCCGATAGTAAGCCAGTTCGGCCACAACGTGCAGCATGGCGAGCCATCGTGCTGAAGCGCGAAAGAACAGCTGGCTACGGGGACACATACGCTGCGCTACCCGGCTCGCTATGATCGGCCCGTTATCCGCCAAAGGAGTGCATCATGCCGATCCGGCACCGAACCGTTCTGACCATCGCCATGGCCACGCTGTGCGGCATACCGTCGGCCTGGGCAGCCGATGGCGCATCGATCACCTTGTATCGCAGCGACAGCCCTGCCTTGTATGCAAGCAGCGGCGATAACAATGCCAATGACGGCTATGCCGTGGTGCGCGAGCGGCGCAGCGTCACGCTGCAATCGGGCGTGCACGATCTGGTACTGGGCGACCTGCCCAATCATCTCGATGCCGAAGCGATGGCACTCGGCTTTCCCGGTGGCGAAGCCAAGGTCATTTCCCAGCGTCTGCTGTTGGGCCAGGGGCCGAATGCCGCGCTGACCGGTTTGACAGGCAGCACCATCAGTGTGCTGGGTGACAACGGCCAGGCATTGGCCAGCGGTACGCTGCTGCGTGCGGGTGAAGATGGCCTGGTTGTCCGTGGCAACAGCGGCACCACGCTGATCCGCCAATACGCTGCGGTGAATACGGAAAGCGACAACTTTCCGACCGGTTCCAGCCTGCGTCTGCGCGTGGATGCCTCGCGTGGCGGCGCAGCGAATGCCGTGCTGAGCTATCCCACTTCCGGCATCGGCTGGCGCGCGGCTTATGTCGCCACGTTGCAAACCGGCACTACCTGCAGCATGCAGTTCGAATCGCGTGCCAGCATCGCCAACCGCAGCGGACGCGACTGGCACGATGCGAATCTGACGCTGATTGCCGGTGAACCCCATTTCGCCAAGGCATCCGGACCTCGCCCGATGATGATGCGCGCGATGGCCGCGCCTGCCGCTGCCGAGGCAATGCCCGAACAATCCTCGGTGGGCGATTACCGCAGCTATACGCTGCCTGCGCCGGTCGACCTGCCCGATGGCAGCATCAGCCAGGTACCGCTGTATGCGGCGCGTACGCTCGGCTGCGAGCGCACGGAACTCTACGAGAACGGCGGCAACTGGATGCCGCCGCAGCCGATGCTCAATGAAACGTTTAATACGGACAGCAACACGAGCATCATCAGTACGCTGCGCTTCACCGCCTTTGAGAGCTTGCCGGCCGGCTATCTGCGCGTACTGACCGCCGATCGCAACGGCGTGCCGCAATTCATCGGTGAGGGGCGCATCAATGATACGCCCAAAGGCAGCGATGCCACGATCACGCTGGGTACCGCTTTCGATCTGCGCGGTCAGCGCGAGCGCACCAGTTTCCACGTCGACAAGGCCGGTCGCACGATGGAAGAAGCTTTCCGCATCACCGTCACCAATGCCGGCGAGAGCGCACGCACGGTCACCGTGCGCGAGCACCCCAACCGCTGGCGGCAATGGGTGGTGACGTCGTCGACGGTAAAGCCCAGCAAGCAGACCACCGATACGCTGGAATTCAAGCTCGACGTGCCGGCCAACGGCAAGGCCGTGCTTGACTACGGCGTGAGGTATACCTGGACAGCCGATGAGCAGCCGCAGTCCTGATCCTTCGCTTCATGACAGGAACGTTCTCGGTCCGACACGATGGGATCACCGGCGACACGCCGACCCAGCCCCCCCTATCGGCGGGGCTATTGCGCTTGCACAGACCGGAAATTCAGTAGCTTCGGCTTACCGTGCCAGATCGATGCGAAGCGGCTGTGGCGGCCGACGAAGACAATCCTGCTGATCGCAACCGCGCCCAGCAGGATCTGGTGCCATACCGGATCGCCGCACCGCCATGCCGACGTCGCGGGTTTGCTACCAGCGGTGCACTCGCTGCACCGCTGGGCGCCCCTTGCCAACCGAACTCAGCGAGACAGCCAAGGAGGACGAGCCGCTCGGCATAGCAATGCCCCACGATCCCACTCGCCGCGCTTTGGGGTTTTCGCAAGATCCCAGGCATGGCATGCCGTACCGCGTGCAAACGCCAAAGCCGTGCCCCGCTGCTATCCAGCGGGGCGATCTGCGTGACGAGTGCGTGTTTACGCCCGGCAGCCGCTCCAGCAAGCTCCTCGCACACTCTCCGGCTCGGTACAACAGCATGGCTGGTTCAGCCCCAATGACCAGATCAGTCGTTAGGAGCCAAGCTTCTTGACCACCGGACTTTTTTTGCGATTGAAAATAATTTGATGCAGGAAACCCACCGTGCCTCTCTCCCTCATCAGATTCCTGGCCATGGAATTATTGCTTTCAAAAGTAGCGATAGCCGTAGTAGTACAGGCTGCCTGAGCTTTATCACCAAAATGGGGTCCGATAGGCATGATTAGCGATTTACCCCGTTCCCCAAGCATCTCTCTAATATCCTTTGCGGAAGTGTTGCTAAGCCTGACCGATATCATCGTGCATGTGAGCTACACGATCCGCTCCTAGGATCGGTGCCGTGCTTGATGGCGCGACCCGACCATTGCACGCAGCAGTCGCGGCAGCATTTGGCGCAAGCAAAACCGGCGGTTAAAACGATACGCAGCTTCCGCCAAATAGCGACGTGCATACTTGGCTTGTTTGACGGCGTGGTAACGCCCATCGATGGCGCGTTTTGACGTTGCCCAGCAACACGTTCGCCCAGCGCACGCCTCGGACTTGCGTGGCGACGCGACCACCGGGTGTGTCCAATACCGTGCGGGAGTGACCGGCGTCGGCGAAACGATGGAAACACGCCAGGCCATTGCTGAAGGCCGAACATAATTACCTCACATGAACACCCCTTTTGGGCGACATAGGTGGCGTCTCCTCGATCGAGAGCGTACCTATGTCCATAGATTCCATCCCTTCGCTATCCAGTGCGCTTATGGCTGACACCCATGCACCGCCATTGGAGGCCACCGACAAAGAAACTGACAAACCTCATTCGCCCAAGCCACAAGTGCAATCCTTCTCATCCACCGCCACTGACTATGCACAAAAGTCGTCCACCGTCAGCCGATTCGGAGCACCGTCCAATAGCTTGCGTACCACCCGTTCGGCGGCCGGCCATGCGCAGGCAGCTTCCGACGTGCAGGCCACCGACCCTGCCAAGGTGGACCAGGAGCAAAAAAACAATGAGGGTCTGGCCGCCAGTTCCCAACAGGTCCAAGCGATTATCGATCGGCGGCCCACCTTCTTGCAGGCTGTATCCTGGACGCTGTTCCCCAACATCCAGCTGCCGATCGACCTGGATAGCGTGTGGGTCAATGAGTACACGGAAGACTATGCGGGCGCGTCCAATGACTACGGTGGCGCGGCCGAGTTGAAGCGCAACCTGCATGCTTCCCATAAACTGACGGATGTGCTGTCGGAAATCCTCACGACAGGGCGGATACCGTCCTTTTTGAACAACACTCAGACGCGCTTCGGCCTTTTCACCAGCCTACGCTCTGTGGATGCGGGCTTGGCCCTCGACGGAGCGGATCCGGCAGACTTCAAAAACCGGCTCGACGAGTTTGCCCGCGATCCGGCCGCCGCGATGCAGCGCAGCACGGACAACTACTTCGACAAGCCCAGCACGTTCGCATCCGGGGCTCCCGCCAACACCAGCCCTTTAGCGTATCTGCGCCTGAATCGAGGGACGCAGTTCAGGGCGGAGGCCGACCTTCGTACGATCGACGGCACCTTGAAACCTGAGCACAGGGCGCTAATCGACAAGGTCCTCGCCAACCCCGCTCCAAGTGCCGAGGAGCGCAAGCAGCCCACTACGCCGGCGGTGTATGGCGTATCGATCATTACCAACAGCAACCCTCCGCCCGGCTTGGCCGTGCCCGGGGCGTTCCTGATCGTTGATAACCATCCCACGTCTGGCAAGACGGCAGCCGTGTTCTATTCGCCAACCCGGGGTATCCAAACCTTCGATTCGCTGCAGGACTTTCAAGATCATGCTCTGAAGCAGAATCGCCAAGCGCTGTTGAGTGCACTATCGGACGAAGACGCAGACAAGCTGCCATCCCGCCTGGACGGGCTCCATTTGGGTCTGAATCAGCTTGACGAAGACGTCTTCAACTACAGCGTCAGAACGCAGCTGGATCGCCACCAGAGCGATACCGCTTACGCTTTCAAGCAGGCCAGGGAAAGAGGGATCACCGATCTGAACGAACTGAATGCGATCGGCGGGAATCTCGCCGAACCCTTAACAGCCTCGTTCGATGCCAATCAGATAGAAGCCCGGCGGGATGCCGCCTTGGTCGAACACAACCGTCCCGCGTGGTGGAAGAACGCCAGCGAGCTGGATCGTGCACAGCTGGACCAACTGGAACGGGACTCGAAGCGGAAGGCCGAAGCGTTCCATGACGCCATGCAAGAGAAAGTCCCTACGTTGCGGGAGTATGCCGCCCAACGCATCAAAGACAACTTGCAGGCGAAGTATCCCGACGCGGACATCGATCCGGATGCCATCCAGGTGCAATCGCATGCGAGCCGAGCAGGACGGCCGCTGCCTCAGCCGTCGGTCAGCTTGACGCAATTCGTGCTGGATAACGTCAAGACCAAATGGGATCTCATTCCCAACGCCGCAGTGAATCCCAACTTGCGCGCCGTCTTTACGGACCGCAACGGGAAACCGATTACCCTGGGGCAAAACGATTTGCGCAGCCTGGCTCGCGATTTGAACGTGGGCCGAGGCTACCAGGACCTGCTCAAGCAGCGCATGCTATCTGCTGAGGGCAATGAGCTGCGCCAAGGCTGGAAGGACAGTCACGCGGCACAAATGCGCGCCGATGCGAAAGAGGCGAGGCTCAGTGGCAAGCTGGATGACCAAGGCTATAGCCAAGTCATGGCACTCTTGAACCATCCCGATGGACTCGGCGAGAACAGCGAACCACTCCAGGTTTTCTACCTAACCATCGGCGCCGGCCAAGGCAGCCGACCAGGCGCCAGCATAGAAGGCCCAATGCTGATCGCCAAGAAGAATGCCAAACCCGACGACCCCATGCTTTTTTACGCGCCCAACGCGCCCGATGGCGAGAATTTCCAGACTTACCCGCAGGGCATGCGCGATCTGAAAAGGGATCGCCGATTCAGAGGAGACGACTGGCAGGCTTATTTTAAGAATCATGTATCGGAAAATATGAAATCCTTTTTGGATGAACAATTCAAACGGGGCTATGACATATTCGGCCGCGGCCACATACAGGCACAGTCGTTCCGGCAACTCGAAGATACGCTTTACGACGCTCACGTAAAGCGGCGGTTGGCCGATACGCAATTCTTGTCCAAATCCAATCAGCAGCTGGATGCAGAAACAGCTGGCGATCTCTTTCTCGCTGCCATGGATATAGCCACCTCGGCGGCGGACATCGTGGCACCAGGCCTGGCTGCGATGAAGGGCTTGCGGCGCTTGCTTGATCCTTACAAAGTCATCGCGGGCCTTAAGGATTTGCCGAGCCTTGCTACCATTGTGAAAAAGGGCGCCCGCGGTCCGACAACCTCCGTGGGCAGTATCGTTCCCCGGCGCGCAACCGGGAACAGTGCGCTGCACGAAGCCGCTGCGGCCCATCGCATGAATATCGTGGACGTGCCAGGACAGCGGCAACCCTATCTGGCGCCGAAAATACCTGACCAGCCAAATGGCCACTACCTGTTGCGTACCATTGATCCCGACAACGAGGGTCAGCTCGTCAGCGCCGGCATCATTGCCAAGCCAGAGCTACGCAATGGCAAGGAAGTGTGGCAGCCCAAAGTCATCCGGATTGAGGCGGCCGGAGCAAACCAGTCCACGCCCGGCCCTCCTTCAGGTTCAGGAGGCGTCGCGCCTTCGACGTCGCAATCGGGAAACCAGGCCGCTTTGATGGCTAATTTCGTCAATGCGCAAACTTATAAACAAAGACGGACTGCATTCAATAATCTTTATAACGACTTCTTCAATAATGTTCCCACAAGCACCTATCCACCTCGACCAGCCATTCCGTCATTAGGTAAAAATGCGACCACCACAGATCTCATCGATGCCGTGTATAGAAATTCAAACGGCCTTGTGCTTGGCGAGAAACACAACAACGTATCTTCGATTAAATTTCTTTACGACAACCTTGCTAATCTAAAAAGAAATGGCGTCAATACCATCTATGTGGAGGGATTCGATGGCGAATGGATAACCAAGTTTAAAACAAGGAAGCAAAGGCTTGCCGTGGACAGTAATTGGGACAGGGGACGATATGGATGGCCCTATACGGTGGGGAATTTATTTGAAAGGGCAGAAGAGCTTGGAATTCGAGTTATTGGTATAGATGACCAACTATACACTAACCCCGCAGCAAGTATTAACACAAGATTAAAATCAATGAATTATTGGGGAAAAACGGTTATACAGATGGATCAGGCACAACATCCAGGTAAATGGCTTGCGCTTGTCGGGCAAGGGCATATGAAAACGAGCGGAACACCTCTCGTGCCAGGACTTTCAGAAATTCTGGGAGCAATCGGTGTAGAAATTCACCCTGCTTCCAAAGGTATACCCACCTCCATAAGTACCCCCGGAGAAGGCTGGCAGGGACTCTTTCA
>NZ_DATJMN010000157.1:0-5994 GCF_035508675.1 Dyella sp. | reverse complement strand
CCAGCACGGTGTGCGTGGGCTGGTCCGGCTACAAGAACGGCCTGCTCGCCAACCACGGACTCGGACTGCCCCAGTTCTTGCGCGCCGGCCCCATGGATGGCGGCATCTTCAACCTGCTGGCCTTCCTCATCGGCGCAGTGGTCACTTTCCTGCTGGTGATCGGTACGTCGAAGTCGGCCAAGGTCAACTCGATCCTGGTGCTGATCAAGGTCATCGCCTTGACCGTCTTCATCGTGATCGCGCTGCCGAAGGTACAAGACAGCAACTTCCATCCCTTCACCCCCAACGGCTGGGGTAACCCGATGGGTGGCATCGGTGTACTGGGTGCGGCCGCGTCCATCGTCTTTGCCTACATCGGCTTCGATGCCGTTTCCACGGCCGCCGAGGAAACCAAGAATCCCAATCGGAACATCCCGATCGGCCTGATCGGTTCGCTCAGCATCTGCACGGTCTACTACCTGCTGGTGAGCTATGGCGCGATTGGTTCGGTGGGGGCACAGCCGGTGACTGGTCCCGGCGGCGTCATGCTGCAACCTGGCACAACGGAAATGGCGGCAGCCTGCAACGGCTCCGATGCACTGGTCTGCAGCAAGGAAGCGCTTGCACATGCCCTGCGCGTGCTGCACCACAATTGGTGGGGTGACGTGATCGGCGCCGCAGCGAGCATTGCGTTGCCTTCCGTGATCCTCACCATGACCTACGGACAGACGCGCATCTTTTTCACGATGGCGCGCGATGGCCTGCTGCCTGCGGTGTTTTCCAAGATCCATCCGCGTTTCCACACGCCTCATGTGATCACGCTGATCACCGGTCTGTTCGTATCGCTGTTCGGCGCGATCTATCCGGTCGGCCAGCTTGCCGACATCACCAACTCGGGCACGCTGTTCGCGTTCATGATGGTGGCCGTCGGCGTGATGGTGCTGCGCGTAAGGCAGCCGGAGCGTAAGCGCCCCTTCCGCACGCCGATGGTATGGTTGGTATGCCCGCTTGCGGTGCTGGGGTGTCTCCTGCTTTTCATCAACCTGCCGGCCAGGACACTCACGGTGTTTTTCGGCTGGGGTATTTTTGGCCTGGTGGTGTATTACCTCTATGGCCGCCGCAAGAGTCACCTGGCCAACGGCACCGAACCTGCCTGAGGTCGTGCGCTACGCTATCGAGTGAATCTGGCCCGGCACGGTGAACCACACCGTGCCGGCTTTCTTTCAGGGAACCCTATGCTGAAACAGCTGTTTGCCCGCAAAACCGATTTTTCCGACGATACCGATACCGGCCACGGCCCGGGTTTGCGGCGAACGCTGGGGCCTTGGGGCATCACGGCGCTGGGCATCGGCGCCGTCATCGGCACCGGTATTTTCGTGGTAACCGGCCAGGCGGCGGCCGACAACGCGGGGCCGGCGGTCATCATCTCCTTTATCCTCGCGGCGATCTGTAGCGGCTTCACCGCGCTGTGCTACTGCGAATTCGCCACGCTGATCCCCATTTCAGGCAGCTCCTATTCCTACGCCTACGCCACGCTGGGCGAACTGGTCGCTTGGTTCATCGGCTGGAACATGGTGCTGGAATACGCCATTTCCGCCTCGGCTGTCGCGGTGAGCTGGACCGGCTATTTCACCAGCCTGCTCGATCATGTCGGCATCCATCTGCCGCCCGCGCTCACCGGTACGCCATTGGCATTTTCCAACGGCGGCCTGGTCGCCACCGGCAATCTGTTCAACCTGCCGGCCGTCGCCATCGTGCTGGCGCTGACGTGGGTGTGCTACATCGGCATCCGCGAGTCTTCCGGCATCAACTTCCTGATGGTGCTGCTCAAGGTGGGCCTGATCATCATCGTGGTGGTGGCGGGCTATCGCTACATCGATCCGGCCAACTGGCACCCCTTCATCCCCGAATCGCAAGGCGGCCACAAATATGGCTGGGCCGGCATCATGCGCGGCGCAGGCATGGTGTTCTTCGCTTATATCGGCTTCGAGGCCACCTCCACCGCCGCCCAGGAATGCAAGAACCCGCAACGCGACCTGCCGTTCGGTACGCTAGTGTCACTGGTGATTTGCACCGTGCTGTATCTGGCGATGGCCGCGGTGCTGACCGGCCTGATTCCGTACACCCAGCTGGGCACCGACGAACCGGTCGTCACGGCCATCAGGGCGCATCCCGAACTCGGCTGGCTGCGCCTGATCGTGGAGATCGGAGCGATGATCGGCCTCTCGTCGGTGATCCTGGTGATGATCATCGCGCAGCCGCGCATCTTCATGATCATGTCGCGCGACGGCTTGCTGCCGCGCGTGTTCAGCCGCATTCATCCGCGCCATCGCACGCCGCACATCAATACGCTCATCACCGGCTTCGGCATCGCCGTGCTGGCCGCCGTATTCCCGCTGGACGTGCTGGCCGACCTCACCTCGATGGGCACGCTGATCGCCTTCGCAGCCGTCTGCGTCGGCGTGCTGATCCTGCGCTACACGGCGCCGGAGCTGCCGCGCACGTTCCGCGTGCCATGGGCTCACTTTGTGTGCATTGCCGGCACGCTGAGCTGCTGCGCGCTGCTGGCCACCATGGGTTGGTACAACTGGGCGCTGATGGTGGTCTGGACCCTGGTCGGCTTTACGATTTATTTCACCTATGGGGTTCGCCATAGTCACCTGCGACTTGCCAATGATTCGATCAAGGGCCAAACGTCGGTAATTTGACGCGATCTGCCGGCAACGGCGCTGAATAGCTGTCAAAAGCGCACTAACAATGTTTTAATGGATTGAAAGTAAACATTGAAGTTAACACATTAACCAACTGATCTTTAAGGAAATTTTTTTCAGGCCACACAATTTTCCTTCCCCGCCCCGCCGCACTTCGATCAACCGGAGTATCATCAGTGGCCCGTGGGTTGATCACTTGGCAGTGGGCCCCGGATCGCGACCCGGCGCGTCAGGCCAGTTAGCTCCTCGACCTGACGCGCTCGGGAAGCACCTTTCAGTAACACCCCTTCGTTTCTTTACAAACGCCTGTCTCGTACAGGCGTTTTTTTATGCTCAGTTTTTTTAAAGCGCCCACTCATGCAAACAAAAAGGCCGGCGCGAGGGCCGGCCCTGTCGGTATCAGACAAACCATCAGGCTTGCTTGGCAGTGTGCGAGATGCACCAGCCCTTCGCCGAGACTGCTTTGCCAGGGAACAGCTGACACGGCCCGTAACCGGTCGCGCCGCCGGAGTAGAACTGACAGTTGGCGCAGGTATCACCGGCCTTGCGCTTGGGATTCTTCGTTGTCGAAGCGTCTTCGACGTAACCAAGCGCCTTGGCCGTCGGATCGGATTCGGAAAGATGCGGCAGATCATCGGCGCGCGCAACGCGTGGCAATCCATTCATCAATACCGCCGCAGCGGCGGTACCGGCGGCAAGCTTGAGGAAACGACGGCGTGAATCGATATCTTTTTGAGACATAACCACCCTCTTGGCACGTTGTTCGCCGCGGGGACTGCGGCGATGCTTTCCGCATCCTAACGCCATGCGCCGCATAGAGACACTTTCGCGAATAACTCGCATTTCGCGCTTTGCGGCCCATGCTATAGTCGCCGCTCGTTTGGACGTCCATTTGCCATGACTCAAAACCTGCCCGCCTCCATCCCCGCCGCACTTTTCTACGAGCGCGCCGATGCCATTGCCGACGCGGCGAGCGAGCTGGCGCAACACGGCTGGACACCCGCCACCAGCAGCAATTTCTCCATGCGGCTGGACAGCGACCACGCTGCCATAACCATCTCCGGGCGGGACAAAGGCAAGCTCGGGCGCGACGACATCATGCTGGTGGACATGCAGGGCAAGGCCGTCGGCACCGCCGCGCGCCCCAGCGCGGAAACCGAATTGCACACGCAGGTGTATCGCCGTTGGCCCGAGGTGAACGTGGTGTTGCATACGCATTCACGCACGCAAAGCGTGGCCTCGCGCCTGTTCGCCGCCGATGGCGTGATCCGGCTGCAAGGCTGGGAACTGCAGAAAGCGATTCGCGGCCACAGCACGCACGAAAGCGTGCTGGACATCCCCGTGTTTCCCAATACGCAGCACATGCCTGAGCTGGTTACACAAGTAGATGCCTGGATCGATGCCGGCAAACCCCTGCACGCCTACTTGATCAACGGCCATGGCATCTATACCTGGGGTCATGACATGGCCGAGGCGCGCCGCCACCTGGAGGCGCTGGAATTCCTGCTTGGCTGCGAACTCGATCTGAGGAGGTTGAACGCATGAGCCGCTTGCGCATTTTTGACGAGCACCAGCCACAACACCCGCTCTCGGTACATGACGATCACGCCGATATCGCCCGTGCACTGAGCAAGGTGGGTGTGCGTTTCGAGCAGTGGCAAGCCAACCAGCCGGTTGCGCCCGGCGCCAGCCAGGAAGCGGTGATTGCCGCCTACCATGCGGACATCGCGCGCCTGATGCGCGAGGAAGGCTACCAATCGGTCGACGTGATCAGCCTCACCCCGGATCATCCTGACCGCGCCGTACTGCGCCAGAAATTTCTCAGCGAACATACGCACAGCGAGGACGAGGTGCGCTTCTTCGTCGCTGGCGCAGGGCAGTTCACCCTGCACATCGGCGACAAGGTCTATGACGTGCTGTGCGAACAAGGCGACCTGATCGGCGTGCCGGACGGCACCCGCCACTGGTTCGACATGAGCGAGTCACCCTACTTCGTAGCCATCCGTCTGTTCACCAACAAGGAAGGCTGGGTCGCCAACTTTACGGGCTCGGACATTGCCACGCAGTTCCCACGGATGACGCCGCTGGCTAACGCGGCGTAGGCCGCCAGGATCAATGCATCCGCGTAGATTGGAGAGAGCCCCGGACTTGATCCGGGGCTCACGCCAAGGTTGCCCTGTGCAGGCTTGCCACAAACATGAAACCGAGCACCCTGCCAGGTTAACTGCGAAATCAACCGCTTGCGCCCACGCGAGCCCACGCTAAGCTTGGGAGCCCCCACCCGCACCGCTCCCATGACCGCCATCCGCGCCATCGTCACCGATATCGAAGGCACCACCAGCTCGATCAGCTTCGTCAAGGACGTGCTGTTTCCCTATGCCCGCCAACGTCTGCCGGCCTATGTGGAAACCCATGGCGACACGCCCGAGGTCCAGCACTGGCTGCACGAAGCAGCCAAGGAAGCCGGCATCGTCGAGGCGAGCCGGCAGGAGATCATCGAGCTGTTGCTGCGCTGGATCGACGAAGACCGCAAATCCACCGCGCTCAAGGCCTTGCAAGGCATGATCTGGCAGGAAGGCTTCGAAGCCGGCGAGTATCGCGCCCATATGTACCCGGAAGTCTCTGCGCGCCTGCACGCCTGGCGCGGCGACGGGCTGCGCCTGTACGTGTACTCCTCCGGCTCGGTGCAGGCGCAGAAGCTGTTCTTCCGCTACAGCGAGGCCGGCGATCTCGGCCCGCTGTTCGCCGGCTATTTCGACACCGAGACCGGCCCCAAGCGCGAACAGCTCTCCTACCAGCGCATCGTCGACGCGATCGGCGAGCGGCCGGAGCACGTGCTGTTCCTCTCCGACATCGAACAGGAGCTGGATGCCGCGCGCGCCGCCGGCCTGCAGACCGGCTGGCTGCTGCGCCCGCCGTTGGAGATGCCAGCCCAGCCCAAGCACCCCGCCTACACCAGCTTCGACGCCATCCAGCCCTGAGCGTGACTTCGCCATGCGCATGCGCACCTTACTGATTGCCCTGCTCTCCTTTGCTGCCGGCGTGCTGGTGATGTTGCTGGTGACCGGGCACCGGTCGCCGCCGTCCGCAGAAACGCCGGCCGTGGCAGCCAGCGGCGGCGCATCGCCGGCGCCCGCTTCGTCCAGCACCGATACGGACGACAGCGACAGCAGCGACAACTGGCCCAACCAAGGTCCCTCGCCAGAACAGGTCATCTACGCGCAGCCCAACATGGTGCGCCAGGCGGTGTCGAAACTATCGCCGCGCGTGCCCGATAAAACCAACCTCTACCTGGTCGCCTTCG
>NZ_DATJMN010000156.1:0-9924 GCF_035508675.1 Dyella sp. | reverse complement strand
AGGCGCGGCGGCGGAACAGCTCGCCCTCGCCGCGCGTGTCTTTGTAGATGCGCAGGCGTTTTGCAGCCGGCTTCATTGCAGCCTCAACCGCATCCGCAGATCGTCAAGCAACAAGAACAGGAACGGCCACAGCAGCGCGCTGACGAATGGCGAAGCCCACCACAGCGTCGGCGGCGTGGATTCGCCAGCAAAAGCGCGCACCACCAGCAGCAGAAAGCGGTCGTTGAGCAACAGGGCCAACACGGCCAGCGTCTGCTGCCACATCGGGAAGAAGCGCAGGCGCGAGCGGAAACGCAAGGCAATGAACGCCAGCACGCACAAGCGCAGCGCCTGTTCACCCAGCAGCACGCCGGTCAGCAGATCCGAGCAAAGGCCGAAGATGAAAGCGAGGCCCAGGGTAACGCGCTGCTCGCCCGATTCGAGTGCCCAGTACAACAGCACCAGCGCAGGCCAATAGGGCTTGAACGCCTCCAGCACGTGCGGCAGCGGCACCAGCATCAGCATCAGCGCCATCACCAGGGTGCCGAGAAACCACCAGAAGGAAAGTCGCTGCCGACTCATGTCGAGGGCGTCCCTGCGGAAACGACGGCTGCCGGCTTGGCGGATGACGTCGGCGCGGCCGGCAAGCTTGCGCGCGGCGATGCGCTGGTGGATGCCGGTGCGGGCGCCTCGCTATCCGGCGGACCGGCCGGCTGCACCGGTGCCGGCGGACCGGCCGGCTCGGGCAAGTCATGCAGCACCAGCAGTTCGTCGGCGCGATCCAGATCGGCGCTGGGTTGCGCATGCGCTTCCAGGAACATGCCGCCTGGGGACGGCCCGACGCTGCTGATCTCACCCACCGGGAAGCCCTGCGGGAAACGCCCGCCGAGGCCAGAGGTGAGCAGTTTGTCGCCCACCTGCACATCGGCCGCCATCGGCACGTTGGGCAAAGTGAGCTGCTGGCCATTGCGCGAGCCGTAGGCGATGGTCCGCAACCCGGTACGCTGGATCATCACCGGCACGGCGTGATCCGGATCGGTCACCAGCATCACCATGGCAGAGTTCGGCAGCACGTCGACGATTTGCCCGACCAGGCCATGCGCATCGATCAAGGGCTGGCCGGCCTTGATGCCATCGCGCGCGCCCAGGTTGATCATCAAGCGGTGCCGGTAAGCGCCCAGGTCCATGCCGATCACCCGCGCCATCTGCACATGCAGGTCCAGGCTGTGTTGCGTATCGAGCAGTTCCTTCAGGCGTTGGTTCTGCTCGGCTACTGCCGCCATGCGATTGAGCTTGGCGTTGGCCAGCAGCAGGTCTTCACGCAGGCGCTGATTCTGTTCGGTAAGCAGGCGGCGGTCGGCAAAGGCGACGCTCAGCGTATGGAAGCCTTCGGCGGGCAGGCTGGCCAGCCGATAGACCGGTTCCACCACGATCGCCGTGGCATAGCGCAGGCGCCACAACCAGCCGTTGCGATGGTCGAGCACCATCAGCACCATCGCCAGGGCGAGATAGAAGATCAGCCGCAGGGTTCCGGCGGCCGTACCGGCAAACAGGGGCGAGGATTCCTCGCGGGCGAGCGGCATGGCCTCTACCTCTACCCCTGCGGTGGGTTATTCGGGAGCGAAGAAGTCGCTGCCGTGCTGATCGATCAGCTCCAGCGCCTTGCCGCCGCCACGGGCCACGCAGGTCAGCGGATCGTCCGCCACCTGCACGTGCAGACCGGTTTCCTCCGACAGCAGGCGGTCCAGGTCGCGCAGCAGCGCGCCGCCGCCAGTGAGCACGATGCCGCGCTCGGCCACGTCGGAGCACAGTTCCGGCGGAGTCTGCTCCAGCGCCGACTTCACCGCCGCCACGATGCCGGCGAGCGGCTCGTGCAGGGCTTCGAGGATCTCGTTGGAGTTGACGGTGAACATGCGCGGCACGCCTTCGGCCAGGTTGCGGCCGGAGATCTCGATCTCCTTGACCTGGCTCTGCGGGAAGGCGCAGCCGATTTCCAGCTTGATGCGTTCGGCAGTGGATTCGCCGATCAGCGTGCCATGGTTGCGGCGCACGTAGTTGATGATGGACTCGTCGAACCGATCGCCGCCCACGCGCACCGACTGCGAGTAGACGATGCCGTTGAGCGAGATCACCGCCACCTCGGAGGTACCGCCGCCGATGTCCAGCACCATCGAGCCGCGCGCCTCGTGCACGGGGATGCCGGCGCCGATCGCGGCGGCCATCGGCTCCTCGATCAGGAACACATCACGGGCGCCGGCGCCTTCGGCCGATTCCTTGATGGCGCGGCGCTCCACCTGGGTGGAACCGCAGGGTACGCACACCAGCACGCGCGGGCTTGGGCGCAAGAAGCGCGAACGATGCACCTGGCGGATGAAGTGCTGCAGCATCGCCTCGGTCATGGTGAAGTCGGCGATCACGCCGTCCTTCATCGGGCGCACGGTGGCGATGTTGCCGGGCGTGCGGCCCAGCATGCGCTTGGCCTCGCCACCGACGGCGGCGACGGTGCGGGGACCGCCGGGGCCGCGGTCCTGACGGATCGCCACGACCGAAGGTTCGTTCAGGACGATTCCCTGGCCGCGCACGTAAATAAGCGTGTTGGCTGTGCCAAGGTCGATGGAAACATCGTTGGAAAACATCCCGCGAAACTTCTTGAACATGGGTCCGCCGCGTATCGACTCTGGCTAAAAAGTAAGCGCGCCAGTCTAGTAAGCAAAACCCTGGTCCGCAAGGACATTGGCGTTAAAAAAAGCGGCTTTTTCGGGGCAATTGCGCGAACAGTGCGAATAAAAGGCAGGAACGGGAGAATAGGCAGGCGTGCACGCCGCGATACTCATCCCGGTGGCATGCCCACGCAAAAACCGCTGGCATGGATGCCTGGGCCACTCGCCCCCCTGTTCCCCGTTTCCAGCTCAGCCGTTACGATATTTCGTTTGCCGCCGTGGCCCAGCCACGCCCAGCCCATCCATTTGGACCACGATATCCATGTCTGCCGTTATCTGCGGATCGCTTGCCTACGACACCATCATGGTGTTCCAGGACCAGTTCAAGAACCACATCCTGCCCGACAAGGTGCACATTCTGAATGTGTCGTTCCTGGTGCCGCAGATGCGCCGCGAATTCGGCGGCTGCGCGGGTAATATCGCCTATAACCTGAAGCTGCTCGGCGGCGATCCGTTGCCGGTGGCGGCCGTGGGCCAGGACTTCGCCCCCTACCGCGAGCACCTGGACCGTTGCGGCATCCGCATGGACTGCATCCGCGTGTTCGAAGACCAGTTCACGCCGCAGTGCTTCATCACCACCGATCTGGACAACAACCAGATCACCGCCTTCCATCCGGGTGCGATGTCCAGCGCCCATGCCAACCACGTGCGCAACATCCCCCATATCAGCTTCGGCATCGTCGCCCCCGACGGCCGTGAAGCCATGCTGCAGCATGTGGACGATTTCGCGGCGCGCGGCGTACCGTTCGTGTTCGATCCCGGCCAGGCCATGCCGCTGTTCAGTGGCGAGGAATTCCGGGCGATGATCGAAAAGGCCACCTACGTGATCGTCAACGATTACGAATCCCAGCTGCTGCAGCAGCGCACCGGCTGGAGCGCCGAGGACATCGCCTCGCGCGTGACGGCCTATGTGGTGACGCTCGGGCCGCGCGGCTCGCTGATCTATACCGACGGCACCACGCATGAGATTCCCGCCGCGCGCGAGCGCCAGGTGATCGATCCCACCGGTTGTGGCGACGCTTATCGCGCCGGGCTGATCTTCAGCATCATGAAGGGCTGGGACTGGCCGACCATCGGCCGTGTGGCCTCGCTGATGGGCGCGCTGAAAGTGGAGCATCCCGGCACACAGAACCAGTCCTTCAGCTATGACGAATTCGCCGCCGAGTTCAAAGAACAGTTCGGCTACGCACTGGGCTGACGGACCGGAAAGATCATCATGTCGACCCTCGCCAGCATCGTGGTCTCTATCATCGCGCTGATGCACCTGTGGTTCCTGGTCCTTGAGATGGTGCTGTGGGACAAGCCCGCCGGCCTGCGCGCCTTCGGCATCACGCCCGAATACGCCGCCCAGACCAAGGTGCTGGCCGCCAATCAGGGTTTGTACAACGGCTTCCTGGCGGCCGGCCTGGCGTGGGGATTGATCCTCGGCGGCAGCGAAGGCACGCACGTGAAGCTGTTTTTCCTGGCCTGCGTGCTGGTGGCCGGCGTGTATGGCGGCCTGACCGCCACGCGCAAGGTGCTATGGGTGCAGGGGCTTCCCGCCGCGATCGGCATCGCGCTGGTACTGGCGAATTGAACGAAGAAACGCGCGATCACGAAGCGGTCGGCCCGCGGTTCGACCCCGCGCGGATGCAGCGCGCCCGCGAACGCAGCTGGCAGGCGCTGCATGGCATTCGCGAGCGGATGCGCCCCGGCATCAGCGAAGAAGAAGCAAGCGCCCAGGCCATGCAGGTGTTCCAGCAACTGGGCATGGAGCGGCTGTGGCATCCGGTGATCATCCGGATCGGCCCGAACACCACCAAGACCTACCGCGAGCGCTCACTGCCGGGCATGCGCCTGGCTGAAAACGACAGCTATTTCATCGACCTGGGCCTGGTGTTCGACGGGCACGAGGGCGACGTCGGCGATACGTTCGTGGTCGGCCATGCGCCCGAACGGGCCGCTTGCGCGCAGGCTGCGCGCGATTTGTTCCAGGATGTCGCCCAAAAATGGCGGCATGGAGGCTGGAGCGGCCAAAAGCTTTATAATTACGCGTTCGATCGTGCCGAGGCGATGGGCTGGCGCTTCAACCATGCCATCAAGGGGCACCGGGTGAGCGACTTCCCGCACTCGGCGCACCAGGGCGGCAACCTGGGAGATCTCGACCGCACGCCCGGCAAGGGCCTGTGGATTCTTGAAATCCAGATTGCCCACCCGACCGAACCGTTCGGGGCCTTTTACGAAGATTTGCTTGCCGACCCTGCGCCATGAACGCGTCAAGCCGGCAACGAGGCCTACACATTTGACACGTACGCTGCGGAGCATGGATGACCCGCCCATTTTTTTGATTCTCCCCACGGGGGAGAGCACCGCCTTCTGATCGACAAACGACTTCTACTACGGAACCAAGACTGTGGCCCGCCAGAAACCTCTCCACCTCTATCGCAACATCGGCATCATCGCGCACATCGACGCCGGCAAGACCACCACGACCGAGCGCATCCTGTACTACACCGGCAAGAAGCACCAGATCATCGACGTGCATGACACGAAAGATGGCAAGGGCTCCACGACCACCGACTATCTGGAACAGGAAAAGAAGCGCGGCATCACCATTCAGTCCGCTGCCGTGTCGACCGAGTGGAAGGGTCACCAGATCAATGTGATCGACACCCCCGGGCACGTGGACTTCACCATCGAAGTGAACCGCTCCCTGCGCGTGCTCGACGGCGCCGTGGTGGTGTTCGACGGCGTGGCCGGCGTAGAGCCGCAGACCGAAACCAACTGGCGCCTGGCCGATCAGTACAACGTGCCGCGCATGTGCTACGTCAACAAGATGGACCGCATCGGCGCCAACTTCAAGCACGCCGTGGACGGCATCAAGAACCGCCTGGGTGCCAACATCGTGCTCTGCCAGGTACCCCTGGGCAGCAGCGACGACTTCATCGGCATGGTCGACCTGATCGCCGGCGCGGGCTATATCTGGGACAGCAGCGACAAAGACAGCAAGTGGGAGACGATCCCGCTGGACCAGGTCGCCGACCATCCGAAGGTCAAGGCATTCACCACCACCGCCGACACGGAATGGGTATCCAAGCTCGCCGAGCTGCGCGCGCAAAGCATCGAAAGCGCGGTGGAAATGGACGACGACGCCATGCACGCCTACCTCGACGGTGAGGAACCGACGCTGGAAACGCTGAAGAAGTGCATCCGCAAGGGCTGCGTGGCCGGCAAGCTGGTGCCGGTGTTCTGCGGCTCGTCCTACCGCAACAAGGGCGTGCAGCAGATGCTCGATGGCGTGGTCGACTACATGCCGTACCCGGGCGAGAACGGCGGCATCTCGATGGTGGACGAAGACGGCAACATCATCGGCGAACAGGCCGTGACGGACGACGCCCCGGTCCGCGCACTGGCCTTCAAGGTGATCAACGATCAGTTCGGCACCCTCACCTTCACCCGCATCTACTCGGGCGTGATCAAGAAGGGCGACACGCTGCAGAACGTCACCCGCGGCAAGAAAGAACGCATCGGCCGCATCGTGGAAGTGCAGGCCAACGCCACCAAGGAAATCGACGAAGTGCGCGCTGGCGACATCTGCGCGTTCGTGTCGCTGAAGGAAACCGAGACCGGCGATTCGCTCACCGATCCGCAGCATCCGGTGCTGCTGGAGCGCATGCGCTTCCCCGACCCGGTGATCAGCGTGGCGGTGGAACCGAAGAGCCGCAACGACATCGACAAGCTTTCCACCGCGCTCTACAAGATGGTGAAGGCAGACCCGTCGCTGCGCATGGAAGTGGACCAGGAAACCGGCCAGACCGTGCTCAAGGGCATGGGCGAGCTGCACCTGGAAATCACCATCGACCGCATGCGCACCGAACTGGGCGTGGAAGCGAACATGGGCAAGCCCAAGGTCAGCTTCCGCGAAGCGTTCGGCCAGACCGTCGAACACACCTACACGCACAAGAAGCAGTCGGGCGGTTCGGGCCAGTTCGCCGAAGTGAAGATGATCTTCGAGCCGGGCGAACCCGGCAGCGGCGTGGTGTTCTCCGATGAAGTGGTCGGCGGCCGCGTGCCGCGCGAATACATCCCGGCGGTGGAACACGCCATCACGGTGGAATCACGCCAGGGCCAGGTGGCCGGCTACGAAGTGCTGGACTTCAAGGCCCGCCTGGTGGACGGCAAATACCACGACGTCGACTCGTCGGCACTGGCCTTCGAAATCGCCGGCCGCGCCTGCTTCCGCGAAGCGCAGAAGATGTCCAAGCCCAAGCTGCTCGAGCCCATCATGAAGCTCGAAGTGGTCACCGAAGCCGACTACCTCGGCGACGTGATCGGCGACATCAACCGTCGTCGCGGCTCGGTCAGCGAACAGGGCCAGAAGGGTACCAATGCCTTCGTGCAGGGCTTCGTGCCGCTTTCCGAAATGTTCGGTTACATCAACTTCCTGCGCTCGGCGACCAGCGGCCGCGGCACCTTCACGATGATCTTCGATCATTACGAAGAAGTGCCGGCGAGCATGGTGGCCAAGTTGATGGAGAAGGAAGCGAAGTAAGCCTTCGCAACCAGCCTCAGCGCAAAAGCCCGGAGAGCGATCTCCGGGCTTTTTTATATGCCTGACGGCCTGCTGACAGGCTCGGACCCATGTGGTACTCCTTGCCAGCGCGTTCTACCTGCGCCCAACCAAAGGGGACATGGATGAGACTTGCTCCGACCGCCCTCGCCGGCTGCCTGGCCGTGACGATGACCACTGCCGCACACGCCACCGATCCGGCGGTAACGGCGCAGATGCCCGCCACCATGGAGATGCTGCGCCACGCCATCAGCATGCATACCGCGCAGGGCTACGGCCAGGTACCGGCGCTGCCGGCTATCTCGCCAAGCAACTGGAGGCCGCCGGCTTTGCCGCCTCGGACGTCGAGATCATTCCGGTCGGCCATACCGCAGCCATGGCGGTGCGCTATCGCGGCACGGGCGCGGGCAAGCCGATCCTGCTTTCCGGCCATATGGACGTGGTGGAAGCCAAGCGCGCGGACTGGACGCGCGATCCGTTCACGCTGATGGAGGAAAACGGCTATCTCTACGGCCGCGGCGTCGCGGATATGAAGACCGGCGACGTGGTGATGATCCAGACCTTGATCCGGCTGAAAAAGGAAGGCTTCAAACCCAGCCACGACCTGATCCTGCTGTTGTCCGGGGATGAGGAAACCGGCATGTCCACCACGCGCGAACTGGCCAAGCGCTATCACGACGCCGAGTTCCTGCTCAACGCCGACGCCGGCGGCGGCACGCTCGACGACAACGGCAAGCCGGTCGTGTATGAAATCCAGGCCGCCGAGAAGACCTATGCCGATTTCGAGATCACGCTGACCTCGCCAGGTGGCCACTCCAGCGAACCCACGCCGGACAATCCGATCTACCGGCTCGCGCACGACCTGGACAAGCTCGCCGCCTACCCATTCCCGGTGATGAGCAACCCCATCACCATCGCCTCGCTGCGCGCCAAAGGCGAACACGAGCAAGGCGCGCTGGGCAAGGCCATGCTGGCGTTCGCCAATAATCCCCACGACGCCAAGGCTGCCGCGACGATCAGCGCCGATCCGGCCTACGTCGGCCAGATCCGCACCACCTGCGTGGCCACCACCATCCATGGCGGCCATGCGCTGAACGCCTTGCCGCAATCGGTCAGCGTGACCGTCAACTGCCGCATTTTCCCGGGCATCTCAGTGGATTCGGTCAAGAACACGCTGACGCAAGTCATCGCCGATCCCACGGCGACACTTGTCGCCTTGCCGCCTGCGCCGGTGGAAAGCCCTGCCTCGCCGCTGCGTCCCGACGTGCTGGCGGCGGTGACGGCGGCCGTGCATGCGCGCTTTCCGAACGTGCAGGTCGTCCCCGGCATGTCCAACGGCGCGACCGACAGCATGCACTTCCGCACCCTGGGCGTGCCCTGTTTCGGCGTGGATGGCGCGTTCACCAAGGCCAACGACACCTTCGCCCACGGCTTGAACGAAAAACTCCCCGCCAGCGAAGTGCCTGCCGAGCTGGCCTTCTGGCATCAGTTGCTGACTACGTTGGCGAAGTAATGCGCAAAGCGGCCCGCATGGGCCAGGGCTTGCCCCGAGAGAAGTGGCACTTTAGTATCACTCGCATGCGCACCGAACTAGTCACAACACTCAAGCGGCAAGCCACTGAATTGCTGGCCGACCTGGAGCGCGATCGCGAGCCGATTTTGATTACCCAGCACGGCTTGCCCAGCGCCTATCTGGTGGATGTCGAAACCTTCGAAGCCACGCAGCGCCGCATGAAGCTGCTGGAAGGCATCGCGCGCGGCGAACGTGCCCTGGAAGAAGGCCGCACTCTCACTCATGAACAGGCAAAGGAACGCCTGAAACGATGGCTAAAGTAATCTGGACCGATCCTGCGCTCAGTGAACTGGAAGAAATCGCCGATTACATAGCGCTCGAAAATCCCCCCGCAGCCAATGCACTGGTACAACGCGTTTTTGCACATGTCGCACAGCTTGCCGACCATCCCGAAAGCGGATCGAAACCGCAGGAACTGAAGGGATGGCGTTACCGCCAAATCATCGAGCCACCCTGCAGGATCCTTTATCGCATCGATGGCGACCATGTCGTCATTCTGTATGTGATGCGCAGCGAAAAGCAGCTTCGCCCCGGCAAGCTTCGCAGATGACGCCAAATCGAAGCCTGGCATAACGCCCGCCAGGCGATCTTTCAACTGGCGATTTCTGACCTCTCAGGCCATCCCCGCTACAATGTGCGGTTCGCGCCCTTGTCCATCCGCCCATGTCTACTCATCTGCAAGAAACCCACCGCCGCCGCACCTTCGCCATCGTCAGCCATCCCGACGCAGGCAAGACCACGCTGACGGAAAAGCTACTGCTGTTCGGCGGCGCGATCCAGATGGCCGGCTCGGTCAAGGGCCGCAAGGCAGCGCGCCACGCCACCTCGGACTGGATGGCGCTGGAAAAGGAGCGCGGCATTTCGGTCACCTCCTCAGTGATGCAGTTCCCCTACGAGGGCAAGATCGTCAACCTGCTGGATACACCCGGCCACGCGGACTTCTCCGAAGACACTTACCGGGTGCTCACCGCTGTGGACTCGGCACTGATGGTGATCGACTGCGCCAAGGGCGTGGAGGAACGTACCATCAAGCTGATGGAGGTGTGCCGCCTGCGCGACACGCCGATCATGACCTTCATCAACAAGCTCGACCGCGAAGGCCG